>NZ_BAAHSG010000003.1:0-104292 GCF_054660775.1 Allocoprococcus similis | reverse complement strand
TCACTTCATAACAGGAGATGTTATTTTTTGTCTTAAAGAGGCTATAATAAGCAGTTTGGAGATTTGTAAAAAGGATCATGAATTCACTGTTGCATTTGCAAATTATGTCAAAGAAACTATTTATTCAAAATCAAATAATATAGTATTGCTTACAATCATTGAGAGTATAGGAATGCACTTTGAAAACGAATTACCGGGTTATGCTTTGGATTTGGCTACAAGCATAGAACTTGTTCATTGGGATACCACAAGATATATGTTGTACAAAAAAAATCCGACAAAAGAGTTGCTCGAAAGGCAAATTCTTAAGACCATGGGGATACCTGAGCTTAAAGATAGATATGAGTTGGATAAAAAATGTGATTTGAGTATACAAGAATATGTATCTCATACACAGATATATTTTGATTCAATGGTTCAGGATAAATGCTATGGAATTCTTGATTATTTATATTCAATTATAAAAAATGATGCAGAAAATGCACAGGACTATTTACAGATTCAAAAAATGGATATGCGTGGTGCAAAAGCAACCAAGATAACCGACAATATAATTATGTTAGAACCCCAAATATCAGGGGAAGCAGAAAAAATTGTTCTAAGACAAGAAGAATTCAATAAACCTAAGCAGAGATTAAATGCGGCGATTAAAAAGTGTAATGATAATATGGTGCCTGGGCAGATTGACTTGCCATCAACTCTTGATGCAATTAAAGTTATTTTAGAATTGATGAAGGATACTGATATGGCATTTCAATATGAAAATCTTTTGATACTTTTAATTGCTAGTGCAATAAATCATCAAGAATTAGAAAATGAGAAAAGGGAAAAGTTTTGCACAATATGGATTAACGGAATAGAGAAATTGTTTTTTAATGGAAGCTTTTTGGCAGATACTGCACTTATGCCAGTTTTATTGAATCAATTGGAAAATGATGTTGCTATTGGGATAAAAAATAAAATAAAGAAAATTGTGTTGGATTGTTTGATGTATAAGGGGCAACATGGTGTTATTGATGAAATGGCTAAATACGTGAAGAGATATTTAGCTAATCACGAGACTTTGGCACAAGCGGTATTTAATACAATTATTAAATTATCTGAAGATCAGATGGAACATCAAAAATATAATGCTAATTATTTGAAAGTGAGTAAGAAAGATAAGGAGTTTATATTTAATCCTAATATGCAACCTAAGTTGTCAGGAATAGATCGTTATATCAAAGATGATGATGGAAATTGTTATACTAGTCGCGAAGAGGAGATAATAGATAGGTATCTGCTGCAGGAAGAATCTTTAGAGATAGATGTTTTTGATATGAGTAACTATGATATATCTACAATATGCCATGTTGCAAATTGCGGCCTAAATTTTACGAATGAATCTTTTAGAATGGTTATTCATGAAATTTTGCTATGTGTGATTGATATTTGGAAATATACTAAAAGAAATTATAATGCTCACGAAATTTTTGATGTTTACCAAGAACATGAAATCATAGAGCTGTTTCAGCGGGAAATGATTCAAACCCAAGATGATGCAAAAATGGCAATCGATATATTATTTGAAGAGATTGATTTTACAAAATTTACAACAGATACAATTGAGTTCTATCAAGATATCTTTGGCAATTTTTTATGTGAATTTTTTGACTCATATGTTGACTCAAAAAGAAGAAATATATGTAAAAAGAAAATTCTATATATTGAGAAAAAAGTAAATGACATTGATGAGGAGTATGTTCGAATACAGTTATATAAATCTCTTATGCTTTCTGTAACGAGATATTGCACGGGAGACTGGAGTAAAATCAAAACAAATTATTCATACGTAGATAAGCAATTTTTGAATAAGCAATTTACAAAGTATGGAGAATATCACATAAAGGAACTGTTGAGAACGATTTACCAAATGCATATGGATGAATTGCTGCCAGAAATATTAATTTCTATTAGAAATAGCTTTCAAAATGCAAAATCTGAGGTAAATAAATTTAAAAAATCAATAAGAGAACAAGAAGCAATAGTACAGTTGATTATCCTTAAATCCTTTATTACATATAGTGATAAAATTAAACAGGATCAAGAACTTATTGAAGCATATGAAGATATACTTGAAATATTGATCAATTTAAATTATGAGCAGGCGGCGGTTATTTTGGATGAGTTTAGGATTCATTAATGGATGCAGGTTATTATTCATCTGAAATAAATATAATAAGAGATGCATGTTCGCTAAATGATATTTGTGGATGGTATCGTCAAGGTTAGATTTTGTGGGAAAGTGGTAATACAGTTGAGACAGTTGTTCTTTTGTCCAAACTAAAACAAAAGCCGGATGATTACACTAATGTCACGATTGAACTTGATGATGTGGATATAACATCGGCAGAGACTAAGGCAACGAAGAGGAGAAATAGTTAATAAAGAGAGGTGCATATGCTATGCCAGGTATACTCGTGGTTGAAGATGATGAAAATTTAAATCGTGGAATTACATTTTCACTGAAAAAATCCGGATATGAGGTTTTTTCAGCAGAATCAGTGAAAAAAGCGAAAAGAATTGCAAGTGATAATAATGTGGATGTTACCATTTGTGATGTGAATCTTCCGGATGGGAATGGGCTGGAATTTGTAAGGTGGATGAGATGCAATTATAATACATACATTATTTGCCTTACAGCACTGGACCAGGAGATGGATCAGGTTATGGGATATGAAGCAGGGGCAGATGATTATATTACAAAACCGTTTAGCCTTTCGGTACTTCTTTTGAAAATAGAAGCATATTTCCGTCGCAGACAGGAGAAAACGGAAGCCGGAAAGATGATTTCGGGAGATATCGTATTTATCGCAGGAGAAATGAAAGTCCTGATAAAGAGTCGTGAAATCAGTCTGACAAAAACGGAGTTGAAAATGCTGACTTTTTTTCTTCAGAATCCGAAACAGATTCTTTCAAAAACACAAATATTGGAAAATGTGTTTGATCTGGAAGGGGATTTTGTGGATGAAAATACAATCGCTGTCAATATCAGAAGACTCCGTGAGAAAATCGAAGACAATCCGGCTGCACCGGTCTATATAAAGAATATCAGAGGTCTTGGGTATATATGGAATCAGGAGGTAAGGCAGTGACAAAGAGATATCGCAAGAAGATTACAGTAGTGCTCTCCTTGGTATTACCTGTCATATTATTGTTTGCAATATTAAATTGCTTTACCACGTATGTGTTTTATGAAGATTATAAATATAAAATGAATCTTATGACAGAGATTGCTGCAAAGGAAGAATTTTCCGGGCTGGATGCTGTTTCGGAATTGCTTAAGGATAAGGATATTGAAACTGACGAACAGGGAAGGCGATTATTGGAGCAATATGGATACTGGGGGAATAAAGGGAATGCATTTTATTCGCAATTCCGGCATCAGGTTATGGTGACCGGTGCTGTAAGCACTGTGATATGCGTGCTTCTTTTGACTTTTTTACTTTATTGGAAGAAAAAAGAAGATGCGTGTCATCAGAAAATTTTAGACCAGTTGGAAGAAATTCTGATCAGATTCCGTGAAAATAAATTTGATGATTTACTGAAAACGGAAAATCATGCAGAACTGGAAAAATTGAATGACCAGCTTGAAGCAATCGGACATCATATTCAGTTGATAAAGGAAGAAGCAAGGGCAGAAAAGGAGAACACGAAAGAAATGGTTTCTGATATTTCTCACCAGTTAAAGACACCGGTTGCAGCTTTGGATACATGTTTTAGTGTGCTGATGCAGAACGACTTAAGTGCCACAGAACAGGAGGAGTTTCGTATCCGTTGTCGGAGTGCTCTGGATGGACTGGAGACATTATTGCAGTCGCTTCTTGAAATATCCAAGATGGAAACTGGACTGATTCAGATTAATAAGAAAAAACTTCCGCTTATGGATACTGTCATATCTGCTGTGAACCGCACTTATCCTAAAGCGGATGAGAAAGAAATTGAATTCGTTTTTGACTATGAAAAAGAGCTGGAAACATGCACGATTATGCAGGATAAAAGGTGGCTTGGTGAAGCTGTGATCAACGTTCTGGATAATGCGGTCAAGTACAGTCCGTGTGGTTCAAAAATATTTATCCGGTTACAAAAGAGAAACGATCTTGTAAGAATGGAAATTGAGGATCAGGGAATTGGTATTCCGCAGAATGAGTATCACAAAATTTTTCAACGATTTTACAGAGGAAGTTCCAAGGAGGTCATGGAAAAGAGTGGTACAGGAATCGGACTTTTTCTATCGAGAGAAATTATTGAAAAACACGCAGGTACGATTACGGTAACCTCCGGCAAAAAGAAAAAAGGAAGCACGTTTGTGATTCAATTACCATATGTTGGTTAAATTTTAAGTGAGCAGAAATTTTACAATTCTGTAAGATTTCTGCTCGTTTTTTGAAAGTGAAATGAAAGATTGTCCTGATACAATTTGGATGTAGGTTGAAAAATGACCAAATATATAAACAGGCAAAGAAAGCGTGCTGAAAAGGTACGCTTTACAGAATTGAAAAGGAGGCAATACATGAGTGTGATATTAGAAACCAAGCAGCTTTGTAAGTTTTATGGCGCAGGTGAGAATCAGGTCAAAGCGGTCAATCAGGTGGACATTCAGATTGAGCAGGGAGAATTTGTTGCAATTGTTGGAAAGTCAGGTTCCGGTAAAAGTACATTACTTCATATGCTTGGAGGGCTAGACACCCCGACAAAAGGCAGTGTTACTTTAGCAGGGAAAGATTTATACAGGATGAAGGAAGATGCCCTTGCTGTTTTCCGCAGAAGAAAAATCGGATTTGTTTTTCAGGCATTTAATCTGGTTTCATCTGTTAATGTCTGGGAAAATATTGTACTGCCACTGGGGCTGGATGGAAGAAAAGTGGATGAAGCGTATGTAAATGATATTATTGCAACTCTGGGGATTGAAAACCGGATTTATAATCTGCCAAATCAGTTATCCGGAGGACAGCAGCAGAGAGTAGCAATTGCAAGAGCACTGGTGAATCGTCCGGAAATTATATTTGCAGATGAGCCGACAGGCAATCTTGATTCTAAGACCAGTGATGAGGTAATCGCTCTGCTTAAGATGACAGCAAAAAAATATGGACAGACAATTGTAATGATTACCCATGATGACGAAATTGCACAGGTCGCTGATCGTATTCTGGTAATTGAGGATGGACAGGTGGTGGATTTTAGATGAAGACAATAAGCAGGATTGCATATAGCAATGACAAAAAGAACAAGACAAGAAGTATACTGATTATGATGTCCATATGTCTGACTACGATGCTGCTTGTGATTATCAGTACTATGGGAAATGGAATGATCCGTTTACAGAAAAGTCAGGCGGCAGGCTCATATGGAAGCAACTACGGCCTGTTTATCGCCGCAAATGGTACACAATTAAAAGAAGTGGAACGCAGAGCTGAGATATCTGATATCGGCATCATGTGTACGGAGGGCATCCTGAAAGGAAATGAAAATGGCGGCTTTGTCAGTGCGGATGAAACGGTCAGGAAAATGCTTCCCTATAATCAGGAATATGTGTTGAAGGAAGGTACCTATCCGGAAAAGGCGCAGGAAATTGCCGCAGGACGCGCTTTCTTTGATGCAGTGGGATACCATGATGTAAAGGTCGGAGACACCGTAACATTGGAGTACCGTTCCGGCATGCAGTCGGAATACGCACCGGTGGAATTTATTGTCAGCGGGATTTTATATGACCGGGATGAATATACCATCGAGGCTTCCTATGTTGTATTCGGTTCGCAGGATTTTTATAATGAGCGTGTTGCGGAGGGTGATAGGCAATATAATATCTATTTTACCTTGAGCGATTCTGCAAATGCATCTATGAATAATGTTGCGCCTGTTATAAAAGAAATCGCGGATTCCTGCGGCATTGACCAGAAAAACGTGATCATCAATGACCTCTACCTGCAATGGGTCTTGCAGCCGAGTTATGAAACGATTGCGGTATGCGGGGTTTTGATTCTTGCAATTGTACTTTTCTCTGTTGTGGTTATTTATAATATTTTTCAGGTCGGTATTGCCAACAAGATACAGGAGTATGGAAAAATCAAGGCTCTGGGAGCGACAAAAAAGCAGATGAAACAACTGATCTTCAGAGAGGGCATTTTTTTGACATTTTTTTCAATACCAGTTGGATTGCTTTTTGGCTTTCTGATTGCAAAATGCGGTTTTAACTGGCTGGTAGAACAGGGGAACCTTGTATCAACCGGAACTGGCTCTATGGGAGTTCAAAATCAGCAGGTTCCTCTGTTTTCCCTGCCTGTTATGCTTCTCTGTATTTTCGTATCATTTCTTACCGTTGCTTTGGCACTGCGTAAACCAATGAAAATTGTTTCACGGATTTCACCTATCGAAGCAACACGGTATTTAGAAAATGCAGAAACACAAAAAAAGGAAAACGAAATGGCAGAAAAAATGTCACCGTGTTTTCTATGGCAATGGCAAATGTAACGGGTAATCCCAAAAGAACTATTGGTACTATCCTCACAATGGGTTTTTCTTGCGTATTGTTTGTGATTATCTCTAATTATGTGGGAAATATTGACACGGAGCATGAAGCACGTCTTTCCGTTAATCATGGACAATTTGAACTGCAGCTTGACTATTCTGCTGAGTATGATGAAAGATATCCGGAGAATAATCTGGATACGATTCTGACGGATGATCCATTGAATGATTCGCTGATTGAAGAAATCAAAAGCATTCCGGGAGTAACAGATGTCATGACGAGAGAGATTGTCTCTGTAAATCTGAACGGAACAAGATTTCCGGCTGATATTGTGAGTGAAAAGGATTTTGATTTTATGCGCCAAGAAGGGGATATTGGCTCTATGGACTATGATCAGGCGGTAAAGAATGGTGATATTTTCTTTGGCTGGTCAACGTGGATGGAACAAGATGGATATGCTCCGGGTGAATCCATTGCATTTGACTTTGAGAATGGAAGTGGAACCTATACCTATCAGGGAAAGATTGCAGGATCTTTTGTAAGTGCGGACACTTATCTTGTCATTCCGGAAGGTGTATATCGTTCCATGAATCCGAGAGGAACAGCCTATGGCTATCTGTGGGTGGACTGTGATAAAAAAGATGTGGCATCTGTAGAACAAAGTCTGAATACTTTGATTTCTAATACTTCGCATATAAAAATGGATACTTATCATGCGCAGTTACAATCTGCCGAATTTGCAAGCAGCATGATGAAGCTTGGCTGTTATCTGTTTATGGCTATTGTAGGACTCATCGGGTTTATGAATATGGCGAATACCATGATCATGAATATTACGACAAAAAAGCAGGAATATGGTATATTACAGGCTGTGGGTATGACAAATAAACAATTAAATTTATGCCTGCAGTTACAGGGACTGATGTTTACGGTTGGTACCATATGCGTAGCTTTGATCATTGGTCTGCCGCTCGGCTATGCACTTTTTTCCTATGCAAAACATAATGGAGTATTTGGAATGAATATCTATCATGTTCCAATCGTACCAATTTTTATTATGATTTTTTTGGTCGGTCTGTTGCAGATTGTACTTTCCTGCGTTTTAAGCAGTAATCTGAAAAAGGAAACGCTGGTTGAAAGAATAAGGTATCAGGGATAGCAAGTAATATGTAATGAACTAGGTCTTAACGAAGAGGAGAAATAGATAACTTCCAGATTTGTATTTATGGTAAATCTAAACTGTATTTTAGCAATATTTCCTGAGTGGGGGCAGAAAGTGCCACCAAAATGATAAAATGGGGACAAAAAGCGCCCCACATATAATAAACAAAGGGTTCAAGGGAAAAATCCCTTGCTAGAACAGCATTTGGATGGAGACATCTCTAATGCGTATCTAGCCGTCGCCGGGGACTAATATACAAGAAGGAATATTGTTTGAGCAGGAAAAGACATAGAAGACTCTGGTTATATCGCAGGATATGTGCTTTGAAAGAATTGATTTGCGATAGATAGAAATATTTGAAGGTTCTGTTATTACTTAGGCGGAGTAAAACAGCTTCTGGACAAAAAGGCTGCATAGGCAGCCGGCATCCTGCGGATAATATGCTGCAGGATGTATACATATATCAGGAGGCTTCATTCATGGCGAGTGGAGTCTCTTTTATTTTGCACTGTGTAATGGAAAAAGTTTTGATTGAACAGCAGTTGGAATGATGATAAGATTTGGTTGAGACAATAGTGAACATATGTGTTCACATTTCATAACTAAGAAGTAATGGATTGGAGAGGTGCTTATGGCAGATAAAATTGGAACTGATGAATATGGGGAAATACTTATATATCAGACTGATGATGGGCAGACAAATATAGAAGTTAAAATAGAAGATGATACAGTGTGGCTGACACAACAGCAGCTTACTGAATTATATCAATGCAGTAAATCAAATATAAGTGAACATATAAAGCATATATTCGAAGAAGGGGAATTGGATAAGGATTCAGTTGTTCGGAAATTCCGAACAACTGCAGATGATGGAAAAACATATAATGTTACTTATTACAATTTAGATATGATTATATCTCTTGGATACCGAATTAAATCAGTGATTGCAACAAGATTCAGGCAGTGGGCAATCGGTGCTTACATGATAGAAGTCTGCTAGCGTCAGTAGATTGCCAAGTGACATATCTACATTTTTATCTTTCTCATAATTGCCGAGTGTGAAACTCGGGATGCCAGTAGCATCAGACAATTCATGTAATGATATTCTTTTTTCTGCGACTCTCAAATCTTTCAGTCGTTCCGGTATGGTAACAGAGAAAATTGCAAAAGAATATTAGACATTGGATAAGGAGAGGTGTTGTCATGAGAACTATAGGTAATATCCTTTGGTTTATATTTGGAGGATTACTGGGCGGTCTGGCTTGGGTTTTTGCAGGACGCATATGGTGTATTACAATTATCGGAATTCCATTTGGAAAGCAGTTTTTCAAGATGGCAAGACTCTCTTTCATGCCATTTGGTGCGAGCGTGATAGGGTAGAATATAATAAAGCGTTAATCGAAATGGCTGAAGAAGTTATGGAGGCGAAATATGGTAATCAAAGAGATCATTGACGATAAGATGCATTATATAGACTTATTATTTCTGGCAGATGAGCAGGAAGATATGATTCGTCGCTATCTTGAAAAAGGAATCATGTATGTGCTTGATGATAATGGCGTGAAAGCAGAGTGCGTCGTTACCAATGAGGGAAATAGGATTCTTGAAATCAAGAATATTGCAGTAAAGCCAGAATATCAAGGCTGCGGATACGGAAAAGCTCTAATTGACTTTTTGATTCGCAGATATACTGGTAAATACTCTGTTATGCAAGTAGGAACAGGAGATAGTGCATTGACTGTTCCGTTTTATGAGAAATGTGGTTTTACACGCTCTCATTGCATCCCTAATTTCTTCATCGATCATTATGATCATCCAATATTTGAGTGTGGTATTCAACTTATTGATATGATATATCTACAAAGATGCTTATAACTTTTGATATCTAATTTAGTAGCTATGTGACGCTAATCTGTCTGCTGTTATATCTGGCAGAATTCTGGGCATCTGTTGAGTTGAAAAAAGGCATACAGTGAAGGAATTTTTCAGTGGCACGATCGTTGCATGTGTAATATTTGCAGGGACTTTTTGTATGCTGTAATCAATCTGCATGGATATGGAAAAAAAGAATTGAAAACCGTCGAATTTCAATTCTTCTTTTCTGAGAATCTATTCTTTCATAAAATCATTTTGAATCCTATAATTGAACCATATACTGACAGGTGGATAGGCAAGTCCGGCTATCCGAGATATGATGATTTTATGCTCTCTTTATTATCTTCGGTAGAAAATAATTCAGGAATTGCTGAATATCTATGCAGCGAAACATTACAATTAAGAGCATCTGCTATTAGTTTTGCAATAAATTCCAATATGTTTTCTTTATAGTGGTTGTAAAAGTTGTATATGTCTAATGTAACACATTCTTTTGCGTCAAATGCAAATTCAAAAACCAGGCTTTTGGATGCAACTAAATTCATTTCTGTAGCAGAACCAAAGAAAGTGTAATTGCCATCTTCAAACAAAACTTTTTTATATGTTCTAAGCAAAAAATCTTTATTGACGTTACTTCTAAGTTCATTTAATTCTTTAAAATCAAGTTTTTCAATGTGAATATTATTTCTTAAGTATATATAATCACTATTTAAGGTTGAAAATTTACGATAAAAATTTGCTTCTTTATCATTAACTATAGGTAAATCATTAATATTATTTTTTACCCAATTGTCAAAATATGCAAAATCAACAATGTCCGTTAGAATTTTTTCAAAAGATTGTTTGTAAGAAATTTGTAATTCTAAAAATTCGTCTAAACTGTAATTTAAAGGAATACTATCATCAATTTTAATGGAATCCGGTATAAATTTATAATTCATATATTGCCTCCCTGTAAGCATTCGCATGATACTTAATTATAGTTTATCACAAGCAACTATGAGAAAAAAGTTAATATGCTGTTACTGACCAAGAAATATTTTTTAAAATGACTTTTTCTCAGTAATCTATGTTATTCTATAGAAAAGTAAAAATACTGATGAAGAAAGCAGGAAAAAACTTATGAACATTGAATTAAGTATTTTGGATTGGATCCAGACGTTGCATACGCCTTTTCTGGATAAAATCATGGTATTTATTACAAGACTTGGGGATGCAGGAATTATATGGATTGTGTTGAGCATAGTATTGCTTCTGCTTCCTAAAACGAGAAAAAGCGGCGTGGTTATGGTGGCTGCTTTAGTAGTAGATGTATTACTCTGCAATATTGTCCTGAAAAATCTTGTAGCACGGACAAGACCGTATGATGTGAATACAGGAGTACACCTTCTGGTAGCAAAGCTTCATGATTATTCTTTTCCGTCCGGACATACGGCAGCTTCGTTTGCTTCGGTAACAGCTTTGTACCTGGCAGGTGAAAAGAAGCTTTGGAAATTTGCGCTTGTGCTGGCATGTCTGATCGCAATATCGAGGTTATACCTGTATGTACATTATCCGACAGATGTTCTTGGAGGAATTTTGTTCGGTGTGATTTCAGGATATTTGGGATATCGTAAAGTATTGAAATGAAGATGACCAAAGATTGCCGATCGGGAATCATATGCCGAAATTCCTGAAAGTGATCAAAGAAGTAACAGATGATGACTCCTACAAGAATGCATCTTTGGCGAGATTATGAGGAAGTAAGCTTTTCTGTAAAATAGAAAATATCATCCATTACAAAATGATAAATTTAGATACAAAAAAAGGACCTTGCAAGCCCGCAGGTCCTTTTTTAGTGACGGTTCATTGCTTCGAGATACAGATAATTCGCAGCATAAAATTCGATCACTTCATGCATATAATCTTTGATTTTTTTAATCATTCTTTCTTTCATGATTTGTTCTCTCCTTTCTTTTCTTTATGTGGTCATTATAGATTGAAAAGCGGAGATATGCTTGCCAAATCTGATGAAAAAGTAGACAAATCTTGTAAAAATGCTATATAATAAAATAAAAAAAGCACTTGTTCAAAGAGGAAAGGCTATGTATTTACATTATAAAAATACGAATCGGAAAATACAGACCGTACAAAAAAGAGCCAGGCATGCAGGACCGCATCTGCACAGCACCTTGGAGATGATCTATGTGACAGAAGGCACTTTAGAGCTTGGGATTGGACAGGAATTGTATCATCTGGAAACAGGGGATCTGGGAATTGTATTTCCGGATGTGATCCATCACTATCAGGTATTTGGAGAGGACGCACATAAGGTGTATTGTGTGAATTTGATTCCGGATAATCTTGGATTTTTCAGTGAGGCACTGCAGAAATATGCACCGGTCTATCCCGTCCTTAAAGGCAGAGAATTAGATGAAGAGGTTGCATATGCCTTGTGCCGGATGATGCTTACTAATGAGGAAGAATTTCTGATCCTGCAGGCTTATTTACAGATCGTTCTGGCGCGTTGTATTCCGCTTTTGGAATTGGATGAAAAATCCAAAATCGGAAGTGACGATCTGATTTATCAGACGGTGGCATATATATCCGGGCATTTCCGGGAAAATGTGACACTGGATAAGATGGCACAGGAGATCGGAGTCAGCAAGTATGCAGTTTCGAGAGTTTTTTCCGGGACATTTCACAGTAATTTCAATCAGTATCTGAATGATACCAGACTTCGTTATGCCTGTGCGAAGCTGGAAAATACAACGGATTCAATTATTGAGATTTGTCTGGACAGCGGATTTGAAAGTCAGCGGACATTTAACCGGGTATTTAAGGAGCGGTACCGGATGTCACCAAGTGTATATCGCAAAAAGATGAAGGAACAGGGCACGCAGATTTTACATTGATTTTACAAAGAAAACACATGGCAATGATAGATAGATCCGAACCGCAGATGTATAATCGGAACTAAATGCTAAGAAAAAGAAACTAACAGAAATCACGAAAAGGAGATACCAAATGAAGAAGAAAACAATGAAATCAGAACCATATATGATGAATCGTGAATTGTCGTGGTTAAAATTTAATGAAAGAGTGCTGAATGAAGCAGGAAATCCAAGAGTACCGCTTGCAGAGCGTCTTACCTTTGCATCAATTTACCAGTCTAATCTGGATGAATTCTATATGGTGCGGGTGGGAACCTTGATGGATCAGATGGAATCTTCTGAAGTTGTACGTGAAAATAAAACAAATATGACCAGCGAAGAGCAGGTGAAAGCAATTATTGAAGCTACGAGGGAGCTGGATATAAAAAAAGCAATGATCTATGAACAGCTCATGGGCGAATTGGAGCCGCAGGGGATCCGGATTATCAATTTCAACAAGCTTTCCGGAAAAGAAGGGGAATTACTGGAAACTTACTTTGATAATGAAATTGCACCATATCTGTCTGCGAATATCATCAGCAAACAGCAGCCGTTTCCATTCTTACAGAATAAAGAGATCTATGCGGTTGCACTGCTTGCAACGAAGGGTGGAAAGACAAAAACTGCGATCATTCCGTGCAGTAATAACGTGTTTAAGCGCCTGATCGATATCCCGACCAGACCGGGAACCTTTATGCTTTCGGAAGAACTGATCCTTCATTTCCTGCCGAAATTATTTAAAAAATATGAAATCAAAGAAAAATCTCTCCTGCGAATTACGAGAAATGCGGATATTGATACAGAAACCATTTATGATGAAGACATGGATTACAGAGACGCCATGGAAAATCTGGTAAAGCAGAGAAAACGTATGAATCCTGTCCGCATGGAATTCTCCAGAAAGATCAATAAAAAGCTGATTGCGGAAATCTGCAAATATATCCATATGGATAAAGAGCATGTATTCTTATCAAGAGTACCGTTGGATTTATCCTTTGTATTTGCAATTCAGAATTATCTGAGAATGCAGGGAACAGCAAAAGAGAATCTTTTCTATCAGAAAAGAAGCCCTCGAATGACACCGCAGTTGAATGATAAACAGAGCCTGATTGCCCAGATCGAGCAGAAAGATGTACTTTTATCTTATCCTTTTGAAAATATCAAATCTTTCACTAATCTGCTTTATGAGGCAGCAAGAGATGATTCTGTCGTATCCATTAAAATGACGTTGTATCGTCTGGCTGTCCGTAGTCAGGTTGTGGATGCACTGGTTGAAGCGGCAGAAAATGGAAAAGAGGTTGTAGTACTTGTAGAACTTCGAGCAAGATTTGATGAGGAAAGCAATATTGAATACTCCAGAAAGCTGGAAGAAGCCGGATGCCGTGTAATTTATGGACTGAATGGATTCAAGGTACATTCAAAACTTTGCCTGATCACCAGAAAGACAGAGAAAGGTCTGGAATATATTACGCAGATCGGAACCGGTAACTATAATGAAAAGACTTCTACTTTATATACAGACCTGTCACTGATTACAGCAAAGCAGGAAATCGGAAAAGAAGCGGCAGAAGTATTTGCATGTCTGCTGCGCGGTGAAACCATCGAAGAAACACATGTCCTTCTGGTGGCACCGAAGTGTCTTCAGAATAAAGTACTTGCTATGATCGATGATGAGATTTGCCATGCGAAGAAGGGGGAAGATGCTTATGTTGGAATCAAGATCAATTCCCTGACGGATAAAGTCATCATTGAAAAACTGGTAGAAGCGTCACAGGCTGGTGTGAAGATTGAGATGGTAGTACGTGGAATCTGCTGTCTGATTCCGGGAATTCCGGGATATACAGAAAATATCAAGATAGTCAGCATCGTAGGAAGATTCCTGGAGCATTCCCGTATTTATCGTTTCGGAACGCCGGAGAGAGAAAAAATCTACATCGCATCCGCTGATTTCATGACAAGAAATACCATCAGACGTGTGGAGGTTGCAGCTCCGGTCCTGGACGATACCCTGCGTGCACGACTGGATGAAATGTTCGATACAATGATGAAGGATGACGAAAAAGGAAAAGAGCTGATTGCAGATGGCGATTATGTAGATCGTGATATCAATGAAGAAAAGCTGGATTCACAGGAATTGTTCTATGAGACGGCATATAAAAATGCGGAAAAGAAGAATGTTTAATGGATCTGTTATAAAATTGCCGGATACAGTTGACAAAAACGGACGTTTGTGATAATTTAAATAAGTCATAAACGTCATATGGGGGATTAGCTCAGTTGGGAGAGCGCCTGCCTTGCAAGCAGGAGGTCACGAGTTCGAATCTCGTATTCTCCACTTTATGGATAGTGTAGCAGCGTTGCTGTTGCACTATTTTTGCGTATTTGACAAATGTGTGAGTGTGTCTTATAATACACTTAACAGGAAAGTCGGAAGGTAACCGCAACTTACCCACTCCGGCGAATTTATTTACAAGTTATAAAGAATAGCCGTCAACTCGCCAAAGTCTGGACGGCTATTTTTTATGTGTATAATTAAGTATTGCAACAATAAGCACCGCAATGGATACGATGAGTTGTAATTCTTCATATGTACTCATTAGCACCACCTCCGACAGGCTCGGAGCGGGTGCAGCACGTCCCCCGACTTCCCGGTTAAATGTATTATATTGAAAAATATTATCATTTTCCGGTGATATAGTAAAGCAAAAAGAGGAGGTTCTTTTTTCATGGAATATACAAAAATCGGCAATACAGACATCGAAGTATCCAGACTCTGTATCGGCTGTATGAGTTTCGGAAAAGCAGGAACCATGAGAAGAAGTAATTTTCAAATCGATTTTACACTGGAAAATGCAGTTCGTGCAGAAATTTCAACCATTTATGAAAGCAGGCTTTGACAGTCTGCTTTCTGTGCTATGATAGGCTCAACAAAAAAGAGACTTGCAACAGGTAGAAAAAAGCAGATAGAATAAAGGTAAGGTAGGTTTCGAAATGAGTTTAAAGTATGAACAGATCATAAAACAAATGACATTAGCAGAGAAAGCACAGATGATGTCCGGGAAGAATACGTGGGAAACAGTTGATTTTGAAAAATACGGGATTCCGTCGATGACCATGTCGGACGGACCTCACGGACTGAGAAGACAGGCGGGTGCAGGGGATCATTTAGGACTTAACGCCAGTCTTCCGGCAACCTGTTTTCCGACGGCAGCAGGCGTGGCAAACAGCTGGGATGAAGCACTGGGGGAAGAGATCGGTGAGGCGCTTGCAGAAGAAGCGGTCACTATGGGAGTCAATGTAATTCTTGGCCCTGGACTGAATATCAAGAGAAGTCCGCTGTGCGGAAGAAACTTTGAATATTTTTCAGAGGATCCGTATCACGCAGGAAAGATGGCAGCAGCCTATGTGCGCGGGATCCAGAGCAAAGGAATTGCGGCATGTCCGAAGCATTTCGCTGCGAACAGTCAGGAACTTCGCCGCATGGCAAATGATTCCGTAGTAGACGAGAGAACATTCCGCGAGATTTACACCACTGGATTTGAGATCGCAGTCAAAGAAGGAAAAGCAAAATCCATCATGTCTTCTTATAATGAAGTGAATGGCGTATATGCAAATGAGAACAGTCATATGCTGCAGGAAATTCTCGTAGATGAATGGGGATTTGATGGCTATGTGGTTTCGGACTGGGGTGGAAGTAATGACCATGCACTGGGCGTAAAGAATGGAAGTCATCTGGAAATGCCGGGAACCGGGAAATCCGGTATGCGTGATATCATCCGTGCAGTAGAGAACGGAGATCTGGAAGAGTCCGTGCTGGATCAGAGACTGGACGAGCTGTTAAACGTAATCTTTGCAACCCACCAGGCAACTGAGGAGGCAAAAGGAAAGCAGTTTGATGTAGAAGCACATCATAAGCTCGCAAGAAAAGCAGCGGAGGAAAGCATTGTTCTTCTGAAAAATGAGGATCAGATCCTTCCATTAAAACCGGGAAAAAAAGTTGCCGTGATTGGAGATTTTGCAAAGACACCAAGATATCAGGGCGCGGGATCATCACTTGTAAATCCGACAAAACAGCCAGAGGCGATCATGGATGTGATCGGTGAGAGCGGTGTGGATGTCATTGCTTACGAGCAGGGATATATCCGCAACAGAAAACCGGATAAAAAATTGATGAAGGCAGCAGTGGAAGCCGCGAGAAAAGCAGATGTTGTCCTGTTCTTCGGTGGTCTGGATGAGATCAGTGAGTCCGAAGGACTCGACCGTAGTCACATGGAAATGCCATATGCACAGGATACTCTTCTGGACGAACTGACAACGGTCAATTCTAATGTAGTTGTAGTGCTTTCAGCAGGTTCCGCAATTGAGATGCCGTGGTATTCTTATGTAAAAGGAATCGTGCATGGATATCTGGGAGGACAGGCAGGAGCTTCGGCAATGATGAATGTGCTGACAGGAAAAGTAAATCCGTCAGGGAAGTTAAATGAAACTTACCCGCTTCATTATAAAGATACACCGGCTTATGCGTATTATCCGAGTAAAGAACGCAGCAGTGAGTATAGAGAATCTGTATACGTGGGATATCGCTATTATACAACAGCTGGAAAAATGACACGTTTTCCATTTGGATTTGGACTTAGCTATACTACATTTGAGTATAACAATCTGAAAGTAAATTCCGAAGGTGTAAAATTTACTGTTAAAAATACGGGAAATATGGCAGGGACTGAGATTGCGCAGCTTTATGTTGGTAAACAGTCAGATACTATTTTCCGTCCGGTCCGCGAACTGAAAGGATTTAAGCGAGTAGAACTGGAACCGGGAGAGGAAAAGGAGGTCTGGATCTCATTCGATGATAAGAGCTTCCGTTTTTATGATACCAGAACGGACAGCTGGGAAATTGAATCCGGAACCTATCAGATCATGATCGGTGAAAATGCAGAACATATGCTTCTGGAAGGAACTCTGGAAGCCACGGGAACTGTAGAAAATGGTGGCTATAACAAAGAAGAAATGCCGGAATATTTCAGTGGTCAGATCAAAGAGATTTCAGATGAAGAATTTGCCCGCCTTTACGGAAAAGAGATTCCGGATGGAAGCTGGAGTGGTGAGATCCAGATGAATGATGCAGTGTGTCAGCTGTATTATGGAAAAGGAATTCTTGGAAAGCTTTTGTGTGGCATACTTAAAATTCTTTTGAAAATCAGTGAATGGCGGGGAAAACCAAGTTTAAATGTGCTGTTTAACTATAATATGCCGATCCGTGGTTATGCAAAGATGACAGGTGGCTTTGTGACAATGGAAATGGCAGAAGCACTGACAGAAATGGCAAACGGACATAGGATCAAGGGAACGGGACATCTGATACGGGCTGCAATAAAGAGAGACTAAAAGAAAATGTAGAAATAACAAAGGACTTGTACTAAAATATTTTTAAGTATAAGTCCTATTTTGGCGTGGGAAGGAGAAGAAGAAACCAATGATAAAGATTGCGATCGTGGAAGATGAAATGATGTATGCACAGCAGTTGCAGGATTTTCTGCATCAGTATGAAAAAGAGAACGGGGAATTATTTGATATTACAGTTTATACCGATGGGGATCAGATCGTACACAAATATCAGTCTCAGTATGATCTGATCCTGATGGATGTGGAAATGAAGTTTATGGATGGTATGTCAGCTGCGGAAGAGATCCGTAAGATGGATACAGAGGTTGTTATTATTTTTATCACGAACATGGCACAGTATGCGATTCGTGGATATGCAGTGGATGCGCTGGATTATGTGTTAAAGCCGGTTTCTTATTTTGCCTTTTCACAGCGTCTGAACCGGGCGATCGGACGGATGAAAAAGAGAGAACAGAAAGTGATCATGGTGAATATCAAAGGCGGTGCTGTGCGCGTCAATATCGCTAATATTTACTATATAGAAAGTCAGGGACATACTCTGATCTTGCATACGATCCTGGGAGATTATGAGACCAACGGAACGATGAAGGAAATGGAAGAAAAGCTGAAGGGGATGAATTTTTGCCGTGGAAATAAAGGCTATCTGATCAACCTGCAGCATGTGGACGGAATTCAGGATGGATGTGCGATGGTAAAAGGGGAACAGCTGGTACTGAGCCGTGCCAGGAAAAAAGAATTTATGGAAGAGCTGACAAAATACTGGGGAGAGGTTATAAAGTAATGAATGATTTTATGCCGGATATACCGCAATTTTACACCGCACTTGCCGAATGGCTTGCGTGCATGATTTTTATTTTGCCACTGAAGAAACGAATGGATAAGACGAGAACTCTTCTGATGATGACAGGGGCACTGGCAGTTCAGAGTATATTTCTTGTGGCGACAGGGAATTTGCTGATTTATTTCTGGATTCCGTGTATGGTCATTGCGGTGATTTTGATGATTGGATTTATTTACGGGTGCTGTGATGTGGGCAGGACGGATGCAGTTTACTTTGGCATGATCGCATTTGTAGTGGCGGAGTTTCTGGCATCAATCGAGTGGCAGGTTGTATGTTTCTTCTGGAAAGGGAAGATGCCGGAAATTTGGATTCGGGCATTACTGCTTATTGGAATTTATGGATGCATCGCATGCGTTTTGCTGAAAATTCTGCATACACATCTGCCGAAAGATGGGAAAATGAATATCAGTCCCAAAGAATTATTCTCGGCGGTGTTGATCGGTATTGCTGTGTTTGCTGTGAGTAATTTAAGCTTCTTGACAAGTAATACGCCGTTTTCCGGATCTTATTCCTTTGAAATCGGAAATATCCGGACGCTGGTTGATGTGGGAGGAATTGCCATTTTGTATGCGCACCTGATCCAGTGCGGGGAACTGCGTGTGAAAAAAGAACTGGAGGCAGTGCAGAATGTTCTGCAGAATCAATATGTACAGTATAAGCAGTCCAGAGAAAGTATTGATCTGATCAATTATAAATATCATGATCTGAAGCATCAGATTGCGGTACTCAGAAGTGAGGAAGATCCGAAAAAACGAGAAGAATTTCTGAACCGGATGGAAGAAGAGATCCGTCAGTATGAAGCGCAGAATAAGACCGGAAATAAAGTCCTGGATACGGTACTTACGACGAAAAGCCTGTACTGTAACAAGCACGGGATTACATTTACCTGTGTGGCAGACGGAACGCTTCTGGAATTTATGGATGTCATGGACATCTGCAGTATTTTTGGAAATGCGCTGGACAATGCGATCGAGTGTGAAATGAAGATTCCGGAAAAGGAGAAGCGTCTGATCCATGTGACGGTATCAAGGCAGAAGAGTTTCCTGATCCTCCGGTTTGAGAATTATTATGAAGAGGAATTGCAGTATAAAGAAGGTTCTCTGGTCACGACAAAGAAGGAAAAAGAGTATCATGGATATGGGCTGAAAAGTATCCGGTATACGGTCAATAAGTACGAAGGTGCAGTCAGCATTGACACGAAGGACAACTGGTTTAATCTGAAAATCCTGATTCCGATGAAGGAGAGTAAACCGGAAAATTAAAAAGAGACTGAAAAGAATAAGAACGCCATGATTGTGCGAAATGCATAAAAACATGGCGTTCATTTTATCTAAGTTTCACAGGGACAAAAACCGTTTGTGCATAAAAAGTGCAGATTATGCAGATTTTCACCAGGGAGAAAATGATGTGGTAGGATATAGCTATCAAGTTCAAAGGAACAAAAAATAAAGGTTGGGAGGAAGCAGCGATGTTAAGTGTTAACTGGAGTGATGTGGTAAATATTTTAAATACATTGAAGCCATATCTTATCGCATTAGCTGTTATCGTTGTGGTTGCGCTTGTTGCAGTAATCGCAGTGATGAAAGTGTCAAAGACAAGAAGGAAAATCATCCGTTCAGAAGTTGGACTGGCAGCACTTCTTGCAATTACAATTGTAGCAAACCTTATTTGTACAGGACCGATGTCCACTCTTTTAACACTGGTAAGTGGAAAAGGAACGATTACAGATAAGACACAGAATGATGCAGAGGATTTAGGAATCCAGATTGCAGATGAGGGAATTGTTCTTCTGAAAAATAATGGTGGATTACTTCCGCTGGATAAGAACAAAAACCTGAATGTATTTGGATGGGCATCTACCAATCCTTGCTATGGTGGTACAGGTTCAGGAGCTCTTTCAGATGCATATGATACGGTAGATCTTTTAACTGGATTAAAGGATGCAGGCTTTAAGCTGAATGATGAAATCTCTGATTTCTATAAAGATTATCGTGCAGACAGACCGGAAGTTGGAATGTGGGAACAGGACTGGACATTACCGGAGCCATCTGTTGATAAATATTCTGACAGCATGATTGAAAATGCAAAAGATTTTTCTGATACAGCAATGGTGGTACTTACACGTGTAGGTGGAGAACACATCGATCTTCCGACAGACGTATCAAAGGTTAATTACACCGATAATTCGGAAGATTATCAGGATTTCCCGGAAGGATCTCATTATCTGGAATTAAGCCAGAGTGAACGTAACATGCTGGATATGGTATGTGAGAACTTTGATAATGTTATCGTTGTTTACAATGGTGCAAACACAATGGAACTTGGATTCGTAAATGAATACGAGCAGATTAAGGCAGCTCTGTGGTGTCCGGGAACTGGTCAGAACGGATTTGAATCTCTTGGAAGAATTCTTGACGGAGAAGTAAATCCTTCAGGAAAGACAGCAGATACATTTGTGGCAGACCTTACACAGACACCGACTTTCAATAACTTTGGTGATTTCGCATATGACAATATGGACGAATTCACAATTGACAAAGACGACCCGTTTGTTGCAGGTGCTGTTCCGCATTTTGTAAATTATACAGAGAGCATTTATGTGGGATATCGTTTCTACGAAACAGCCGCAGCAGAAGGTGCAATTGATTATGACAAAGAAGTTGTATATCCATTCGGATACGGATTATCCTACACTACTTTTGATGAGACAATGGGAGATCTGAAAGAAGAGGATGGAAAGATTTCTGTAGATGTTACCATTACAAACACTGGCGACGTGGCAGGAAAACAGGTTGCAGAATTATACTATAATCCGCCGTATATCAATGGTGGAATTGAAAAGGCTTCTACAAATCTTGCAGCATTTGACAAGACAGATTTACTGGAGCCGGGTGAGTCACAGACTCTGACATTAAGCTTCAACGTAGAAGATATGGCATCTTATGATTATCAGAATGAAAAGGCATATGTACTGGAAGCCGGTGATTATGAGGTTAGTCTCCAGACAGATTCGCATATAATCGTTGATACTGATACTTATACAGTAGATGATGAAGTTGTTTATAACAGTGACAACAAACGTTCAACAGATGAAGTTGCAGCAACCAATGCATTTGACTTTGCAGAGGGTGACATTACATACTTATCAAGAGCAGATCAGTTTGCAAATATGGAAGAAGCTTTTGCAGCACCGACAAATTGCAGTATTTCAGATGAAGCCAAAGCAGAATTTACCAATAACTCAAACTGGAAGGCTGAGGAAGATAAAGATGCTGTAATGCCAACCACAGATGCGAAGAATGGTCTGGAACTGGTTGATATGAGAGGTCTTGATTATGATGATGCCAAGTGGGATGAGCTTCTTGATGAATTAAGCGTATCTGATATGGTGGATCTGGTTGCATTAGGTGGATATCAGACAGCAGCTGCAAAGAGTGTTGGAAAGACAAACACAACAGACTGTGACGGACCGGCGTCAATCAACAACAACTTTACCGGTGTTGGATCAATTGGTTTCCCTTGTGGAGTTATGATCGCCAACTCATTTAACGAAGATATTGCAAAAGCATTTGGTGACAGCATCGGTCAGATGGCTGATGAGATGAATGTATCCGGATGGTATGCACCAGCTATGAACATTCACAGAAATGCATTTGCAGGACGTAACTTTGAGTATTATTCAGAAGATGGCCTTCTGTCAGGAAAGATTGCAGCACAGGCAGTACAGGGGGCAGCAGATCATGGTGTATATGCTTATATCAAGCATTTCGCAATGAACAGCCAGGAAACTGGAAGATGGCTTACAAGTATGGACTGGGCAAATGAACAGGCAATCCGTGAAATTTATCTGAAGCCATTTGAAATCGCTGTAAAAGAAGGCAATGCGAAAGCAGTTATGTCATCTTACAACTACATTGGAACACAGTGGGCAGGAGCCTGCAATTCTCTTCTTAATATGGTCCTCAGAGATGAGTGGGGATTTGAAGGATTTGTTCTGACAGACTACTTTGCAGGATTTGGATATATGGATGCAGAGCGTTCAATCTATAATGGTGGAGATGCATGCCTTTCAAACTATGATGCTGGAACAAACTATATTAAAAACACAGATTCAGCAACAACTGTTACCAATATGAGACGTGCAGCACACAACATTTTATACACCGTTGTAAACAGCCGTGCATATGATGAAAAGAATCTCACTACAGGATTACTGTTATGGCAGATCATCCTGATCGTTGTAGATGTACTTCTCGCAGCACTGATCATCTTCCTTGAAGTTGTAACAATTAAGAGATTCCGTGTGAGAAGTCAGGCAGATAAAGCAGCAAAGGAACTCGAAGCAGCTAAAGTAGCAGAGGAAGAATAGAATTAAAAAAAGTGGAGACTGCATATGATAAACAGTATTAAAAATTCATGGCAGCACTTCGCAGACAAGCATCCCGGAGCCTCTAAATGGATCCGGGAGGGCGGTCTGTTCGTGATCGTCAGCAACCTGATCACAGTGCTCAAATATTTACTCTTGTTGTTCCTGCCGTTGGCATTTGCAGGACTTCCAAAAGTGGATTTCGGATTTCCGGGAATCGACATTACTCTATTCGGTGAGACTTTCAAGTGGAATATCATCGGATATGACGCCGCACATGGCGGACTTCCTTATTTTTGCGCATACATGATCGCAATGGTAGTCGGAGAGTGCATCAACTTCCCGATCCAGAGAAATTTCGTATTCCGCAGTAAAGGAAAAGTATGGTATCAGGCATTCTGGTATCTGATCGCATTCTGTATTGTTACCTGTATCGTAAACTCGATCAACTGTATCTGGGTTGCGGTAGCCGGGATGTTTGTACCGGGATGGTTATACAATATCGGAACGACAGTGTTGAACGGAGGGGTATCGATGGTGGTATTCTTCTTCGTAAATAAGATTATTTTCCCTGAAGGGGAAGGAAAGTAAGCGTTTTCGGGATGGTTTGCATAGCGGATCATCCCGATTAGTTCGTTATCAGAAAATGTGGCAAAGGAAATCCCCTTTATGTAAGAAAGTGAATGCTGATTCATAAATAAATTTTTCCTTTCAGTAAATACAGCTTATTTTTCAAAATTCGATGGAAAGTATATCACAGGCGGAAAAAGGATGATATAATAAATCTCGCAGAAAATTGTCAGAAAAGGAGAATGATTATCATGAAAGAGAATTTAAAAGTACTTATGATCAATGGAAGCCCGAAAGCAAATGGCAATACAGCTGTTGCATTAAAAGAAATGGAAAATATTTTCAAAGAAAACGGAATAGAAGTTGAGACAGTTGTTATCGGGAATAAAGCAGTCCGTGGATGTATCGCATGTGGATCCTGTTATGAAAAAGGCAAATGCGTCTTTGATGATGTAGTCAATGAACTGGCTCCGAAGTTTGAAGCGGCAGATGGTCTTGTAGTCGCAAGCCCGGTTTACTATGCATCTGCAAATGCAACCCTGATCGCCTGTCTTGACCGGTTATTCTGCAGCAGTCATTTTGACAAGACCATGAAGGTCGGAGCAAGCGTTGTCTGTGCAAGACGTGGCGGATGTTCTGCAACATTTGATGAGCTGAACAAATACTTCACCATTTCCGGAATGCCGGTCGCATCCAGCCAGTACTGGAACAGTATCCACGGAAGAACACCGGGAGAAGCCGAGCAGGATGGAGAAGGAAAGCAGACGATGCGTGCACTTGCAAGAAATATGACATTCCTGATGAAGAGCATTGCACTTGGTAAAGAACAGTTTGGACTGCCGGAAAAGGAAGAGCGGATCGCGACACATTTTATCCGCTGATGGCAGTTTTACTTTTTCTTATAAGGGAGGAAAATCATGATTTGTGGAATGACATACTATCAGATATGCTGGTATTTTCTGATATATTCCTTTGGGGGCTGGATTGTTGAAGTAATCTTTCATGCAGTAGCTTTGGGAAAGGTTATAAACAGAGGATTCCTGAATGGCCCTGTATGCCCGGTATATGGATTTGGAGTAATATCTGTTTTTGCTATGATAAATACACTGCAAAGCAGTGGTTATCAGATGAATGATGGCATGATATTTCTATTCGGAGTTATTCTGGCGACTGTAGTGGAGTTAATAGCCGGATGGCTGTTAGATGTATGTTTTCATGCGAGATGGTGGGATTATTCAGATAAACCTTTAAATTTTCATGGGTATATCTGTTTGGAATTTTCATTGATATGGGGACTGGCAATTGTGCTTGTTGTGAAAGTTTTTCAGAAATATGTGGAAAACCATACATCGGCACATTCAGATTCGATTTTTGGCTGGATCGTACTGGCAATTTTATATTGTGTGTATCTGGCAGATGTTATCGTAACAGTAGCTGTTATACAAGGACTGAATAAGAAACTTACCAGATTGAATAAAATCCGTTCAGATATGCGGATTGTGAGTGATAAAATCAGTGATACCGTTGCAAATACAACAATAGATACAGCACAGGTTATAGAAAAAGGAAAGGTGCAGACAGCTCTTGCAAAAGCGGAATTGCGTGAAGCTGCTGGAACGAAAAAAGACCAGTCCATTGAGAAACTCCGCAAAAAGAAAATGGAACTTCAAAGAGAATTTGATGAACTTTCTAATTCTATAACCAATCATACAATTGTTGGACAGGGAAGAATTATTAAGGCATTTCCGGAGATGAAGCACCGGTATTACTATGAACTGATTCAGGAATTAAGAAAAAAATTTGAAGACAAGTAAAGAGGTTGTTGACCGGGTAATAAAATAAATAGGAGGTAATAAAATAAATAGGAGGAGTTTGTTGACAGTCTGTCCTTCTTGTTCTATAGTGAAAGTTGCTATTTAAAACATGTTATTTAAAAGAGAGGACTTTTACTATGGAACTAATAAAATCAGTCATTATCCTTGTCATAGGATTTGTACTTTTGTTAAAAGGAGCGGACTACTTCGTAGAGGGCAGCTCTTCCGTTGCCAGACAGCTTCGGATTCCATCGATGATCATCGGTATGACGATCGTTGCGATGGGAACCAGCCTTCCGGAATGTGCGGTCAGTGTAACGGCATCCCTGACTGGCAATAATACTCTTGCGGTAAGTAATGTTGTCGGATCAAACATCTTTAACCTGATGGTTGTCTGTGGCGCCTGTGCTTTATTTGCACCGCTTACGATTGAAAAAGATACACTGAAAAAAGAATTTCCACTGTCTATTTTTTGTGCGGCACTGTTGATGGTACTTGGGTACATCGGAATGATTCTTGGACATGTAGATGGCTTTATCTTTTTGATTCTTTTTGTATGTTATCTTCTGTGGATGATCAATTCTGCAAAGAAGGCGAGAGCAGCACATCAAGAAGACAAACTGATGCAAGAAGAGGGAGAATTTGTTGACGAAGAGATCAAGATTCTTCCGATGTGGAAATGTGTAATCTTTATTGTTGGAGGAATGATCGCAATCAAATTTGGCGGTGATTTTGTTGTAGACAGTGCTTCAGCGATAGCGCTGGCATTTGGTTTCAGCCAGACACTGATCGGACTTACGATCGTTGCGATGGGAACCAGCCTTCCGGAGCTGATGACATCCATCGTTGCGGCAAGGAAGAACGAAGTGGATATGGCACTTGGAAATGTAATTGGTTCCAATATTTTCAATATTCTTCTGGTACTTGGTGTCGCAGGTGCAATCAGTCCGGTTGTGTTCCTTATGGACAACATCATTGATACGGTTGTATTGATCGTGATGAGTCTGGTCGTTCTGGTATTTGCATGGACATCTAAGGTCATTAACCGCAAAGAAGGAATTGCAATGCTTTGCATGTATGCCGTGTATATGGTATATATCTGCATCCGGTGACAGAGAATCGGCTGTTTGTTATGGGAGTCGGTTTTTTCACGCATTACGTGTTGGAGATGAGGTAAAAGAATATTTATAATGGAAAAATAACTGTGGATACTTTGTTCGCAGTTATTTTTATTATATAATAGAAGAAGCTGACTATTGTAATAAAGTGGAGAAACACTACTGCTCAAAGCGCGTTCTGTGAGCAATGATGAACAGCATACTTTATAAGTAGGAAAATATTGACATACCATAGAAAATGCGGTATAAGAGACGGTGAAAGAATACAAAGGAGTATACAGATGGGAAAATACAATTTTGATGAAGTGATCGACAGACATGGAACGGACTGCCTGAAATATGATTTCGGAATGAAGAGAAAGGGAAGAGATGATCTGCTTCCGCTCTGGGTGGCAGACATGGATTTCCGCCTGCCGGATGAAATCCTGGATGAATTTCACAAGAGAATTGGCCATGGAATATTTGGTTATACAGATCCGCTTGATGAATATTTTGCGGCAATGAACCATTGGTTCTCAACACGCTATGGCTACACGATCGAACCGGAATGGGTAACGCTTGGCGCCGGAATCGTCTATGCGCTGGGAACCAGTGTAAGAGCATTTACCGAAGAGGGAGATGCCATGATGGTGATGCAGCCGGTATACTATCCGTTTAGTGAAGTTATCAAGAATGACGGAAGAAGACTGGTGAACTGCCAGCTGCGTTATGAGGACAATCATTATTCGATCGACTTTGAGAAGATGGAGAGAATGATCCTGGAAGAGGGCGTAAAAGCATTGATCTTCTGTAATCCGCACAATCCGGTCGGAAGAGTCTGGACAAGAGAAGAACTGGAAAGAGTTGCAGAGATCTGCCTGAAATACAATGTGACCTGGATGGTGGACGAGATGCACTGTGATTTCATTTTCCCGGGACATACCTTCACAAGCTGTATGAATCTGGATGAAAAATACCGTCAGATTCTTGCGCTCTACAGCTCACCGGGAAAGACATTCAACGTGGCAGGACTTCAGCCGGCAAATATCATCATTCCAAACGAAGAGCTGCGAAAAAAATACCAGTGGGCGAATACCCAGGCAGCTTACAGTCAGGGAAGCCTGATGGGACAGCTTGCTGTCAAGGTATGTTATACAAAAGGTGCCGAATGGGTAGATGAACTGGTACAGTATATTTACGAAAATGTACAGTATATGAGCAAGTTCGTGAAAGAGAATTTCCCGAAGGCGAAGATGGTAGAGCCGGAAGGAACCTATCTGGTATGGGTTGATTTCTCCGGGTACGGATTCAGCAATGAAGAGCTGGAACATCTGATGCTGGAGGAAGCGAAATTGTGGCTGGATTCCGGAATTATCTTCGGACCGGAGACTGCACAGTTTGAAAGATTTAATGTAGCGTGTCCGCGTGCAACGGTAGAGCAGGCACTGACACAGCTGAAAGACGCACTGGATAAGCATCTGGCAGCAAAATAATATAAAAAAAGGATTGAGAGGAAAAAAAGATGGACAGACAAAAGAAAAATATGGGGGCAGTGGCATTTCTCCCATTGATCGTATTTCTGGTATGTTATGTAGGGTGTGGGATTACATTTACACTGCTTGGAGCAGACGAACCGTTCGGAAAGTTTCCGCGTCACGTCGCACTTCTTGCAGGTTGTGCGGTAGCACTTCTCCTTAACCGTGGCATGGGTGTACAGGATAAGCTGAATATTATGACAACGAACATGGGAAATTCAGGAGTTATGATGATCGTTCTGATCTACCTGATGGCTGGTGGATTCCAGGGAGCAGCAGCGGCAATGGGCGGAAAAGATTCGGTTGTGAATCTCTGTCTGCATTTTATTCCGGTGAAGCTTTTAGTTCCGGGTGTATTTTTGATGTGCTGTTTTATTTCTACATCGATCGGAACATCCATGGGAACGATTGCAGCGATGGCTCCGATTGCGATCAATGTGGCACAGGGAGCGCATTTAAATGTTGCGGTAGTCGGTGCGGCAGTGATCGGAGGATCTTATTTTGGAGATAACCTTTCCATGATTTCAGATACAACCATTTCGGCAGCAGAAGGATGTGGTTCTGAGATGAAAGACAAATTTAAAATGAACTTTTTCATTGCTCTTCCGGCGGCAATTGTGGCAATAATCCTGTACTCGATTTTTGGCGGAGTCGGAAGCGGAGCAATCGAAGCAGGAAGCTATAGTATCATCGAAGTCCTTCCTTATTTCATTGTTCTGATTGCGGCACTTATGGGAGTTAATGTTGCGGTAGTCCTTTTTGTAGGAATACTTGCATCCGGTATCATTGGACTTTGTGTTGGAAGCTGTGGACTTTTTGAATGGATCCAGGCAATTGGAAGTGGTATGAGCGATATGTTCAGCATCAGTATCGTTGCGATTTTAGTATCTGGTATTATCGGTCTTGTACGTGAATATGGCGGTGTTGAATGGCTGGTGGGCGCGATTAGCGGCAAGATCAAGAGCAGACGTGGTGCGGAATATGGAATCGGACTGATGTCAGGTATCCTTTCCGCAGCTATGGTAAATAATACGATCGCGATCATTGTTACCTGTCCGATCGCAAAAGAAATCGGGGAAAAATATAAGATCGCACCGAAGAGACTTGCCAGTCTGGTGGATATCTTTGCCTGCGCATTTATTGCACTGATGCCACATGATGGTGGTATGCTGATGATTACGGCACTTGCTGATGTATCACCACTTAATGTACTGAAATATTCGTTCTATATGTTTGGACTGATCATTGCGACCTGCGTTACGATACAGTTCGGATTGATGGACAAGAAGAATTAGACAGGATGAAATTTAGAATATGAAAGATCTTACAAAGGGAAAACCGTCCACACTGATACTGGCTTTTGCGCTGCCGATCTTTTTCGCAAATCTTCTGCAGCTTACATACAGTCTTGTGGATACCAGAATTGTCGGAACTTTCCTGGGAGAGGACGCGCTGGCAGCTGTCGGCGCGACCACAACCCTGAGCAATCTGATCATAGGATTTCTGCAGGGACTTTCTGGTGGGTTCGCCATTATTATCGCACAGAAATTCGGTGCAAAGGATTATAAAAGTGTTAAGAAATCATTCGCAATGTCGCTGACCATGGGTACAGGAATTGCGTTATTTTTTACAGTATTCGGGCTGATTTTTCTACAGCCGATTTTGAACATACTGAATGTTCCGGCAAATCTGATGGGAACAGCAAAAAGCTATATTTTCGTAATCATCGCAGGACTTGTGGCGACCTTTCTCTATGATGCCTGTGCAGCTGCGCTCCGCTCACTGGGTGACACGGTAACACCGCTGGTGATCCTGGCAATTTCAGTTGCACTGAATATTATCGGAGATTTGTTTTTTGTTGTAGTACTGAAAAGCGGCGTACAGGGAGCTGCAATCGCAACGGTACTTGCACAGGCGATTGCATTTGTTGTCTGCTGGATCTACATGGTAAAGAGATATGAATTATTAAGACTTGGCCGGGAGGATTTTAGAGATCCAAATCCAACAATGGTGAAAAATATGCTTGGTGCGGGAATGTCTATGGGATTTATGAGTTCTCTGATCAATATTGGATCTCTGACACTTCAGACTGCGATCAATAAGCTGGGAACCGATTATATTGTGGCACAGACAGCAGCAAGAAAACTGACCGAAATGTTCATGATCATGTTTACCGTATTTGGAAATACCATGGCGACCTACTGTGGACAGAATCTGGGTGCCGGAAAGATTGACCGGATCAAAAAAGGGATCTGGCTTGCGATTTTTTATACCTGTATCTGGTGTACCCTTGTGATCGTGGCAAGTTACACGATCGGAGACAAGCTGGTCTATCTGGTAACAGGGACACATAATGAGAATGTGATCTTAAATGCGACCAGATATCTGAAATTTGATACGTTATTTTATTATGTAACAGCCGTGATCTGTGTGGTGAGAAATGCCATGCAGGGATTGGATGGCCATATTACACCGATCGTATCCAGTACACTGGAGATGCTTGGGAAAATTGTGATCGCATTTACACTGGTCCCGCATCTTGGATATACGGGTGTTATCATTGCAGAGCCGATCGTGTGGTTTATTATGGTAATCCCGTTGATCGTGCAGATTTTCCGGATGCCGGTGCTGAAGAAGGCAAACGGATAGATTTGTTTTATGATAATGAAGAAGAGGAGTTTTGTGTAATGCAAAACTCCTCTTGACATTTCGGGAGAGTAAGTTTCTTGACACTGCTCATAAGCCTGTGCTAGAATAGGCTTGTTTCAAAAAAATACATACAGATGCGTAAGGTGTCAATCAGGCAGAATGTCTGGATTGGTGAAAAGGGAAACAGGTGCAAGTCCTGTGCGAACTCGTCACCGTAATTTGCAAGCTTTGGCTGTTGTACCACTGGGAAACCGGGAAGGAAAGCCACAAGCGTCTGAGCAATCAGTCGGGAGACCTGCCTTTCGCAGTACGGGAACGGAAAGTTCATGCCACGAGTAACTGGCAGTACGAAAGACAGAGACTTTGGACTGATTCTGCACAGAGCAGAAGGTCAGTTTCTTTTTTGTACGCCCTCGTTATAGAATACGGGGGATTTTTTGTGTTTGCGAAAAATATGCTGTAAAGTGTGCGTGGAAATTTTTGATTCCTGAATGTATGACAAAAGTCAGGGAGGATCAAGATGAAAAAACGAGTATTAGTTGCATTACTTGCAACAGCACTTACTGTATCCATGATGGCTGGATGCGGAAACAAAAAGACCGAAGATACTTCTTCTGCAAAAACAGAGGAAACTTCAAAGGACAGCGATCAGGAGGCGGCAGACAAAGTGGCAAAGCTGATCGATGACATTTATGTACAGGAAAGAACAGATAAGACAGATGAACAGTGCAAAGCTGCAAAAGAAGCATGGGATAAGCTTACCGATGCACAGAAAGAGCTGGTAGAAGGCGAGAACGCTGACCCGGATTATTTCGGAAGAGATACAGGTGATGCATCGAAAGATGATCCGCTGAACGAAGATAATATTGGAGAAAATGAAATTCTGGTTGTAAGCTTTGGTACATCCTTCAATGACAGCCGTGCAAAGGATATCGGCGGTATCGAAAAAGCACTTCAGGCAGCATATCCGGACTGGTCTGTAAGAAGAGCATTTACAGCACAGATCATCATCAATCATGTACAGGCCCGTGATGATGAAAAGATCGATAACATGGATCAGGCACTGGAAAGAGCAATCGACAACGGGGTTAAGAACCTGGTCGTACAGCCGACACATCTGATGCATGGCGCAGAGTATGATGAGCTGACAGAAGCAGTTGAGAGTTACAAAGATAAATTTGAATCTGTAAAAATTGCAGAACCGCTTCTTGGTGAAGTAGGAACAGATGAGACAGCAGTTAATGAAGATAAAGCAGAAGTTGCAGAAGCAATCACTTCAGAAGCTGTTAAGACAGCTGGATTTGACAGCCTCGATGCAGCTAAGGAAGATGGAACAGCTTTTGTATTCATGGGACATGGAACTTCTCATACAGCAAAGATCAGTTACTCTCAGATGCAGACCCAGATGAATGATCTTGGTTATGACAATGTATTTATCGGAACTGTAGAAGGTGAACCGGAAGATACATCTTGTGAAGCAGTCATCGGAAAGCTTAAAGCTGCAGGATACAAGAAAGTAATCCTTCGTCCTCTGATGGTTGTAGCAGGAGACCATGCAAACAACGATATGGCAGGCGATGATGACGATTCCTGGAAGAGCCAGTTTGAAGCATCGGGAGCATTTAACAGCATTGATACACAGATCGCAGGTCTTGGTGGAATCGATGCAATCCAGCAGATCTATGTAGCACATACACAGGCTGCAATTGATGCAGAATAATATAAAAGAGGGAATTAGAATATGAAGAAAAAACTGTTAGTATTGGTACTTTCTGCTGTAATGGCAGTGGGAATGATGAGTGGATGCGGTGCGAAGTCAGACACATCGGATGGGGAAGCAAAGGTGGAACAGGAAGCTTCTTCAAAGGAAGACAAAAAGGAAGAGACACCAAAGTGTGAACTGGAAGATGGAACTTACACAGCAGAGTTCAAGACTGACAGTGGAATGTTTCATGTAAATGAAGCGAATGACGGAAAAGGAACACTTACGGTAAAAGACGGTAAAATGACGATTCATGTCAGTCTTCATTCCAAACATATCGTAAATCTGTTTGTTGGAAAAGCAAAGGATGCGAAAAAAGACGGAGCAGAGCTGCTGGAACCTACCACAGATACGGTGACATACAGTAATGGTGATACCGAAGAGGTCTATGGATTTGATATTCCGGTTCCGGAGTTGGACAAAGAGTTTGATGTTGCTCTTATCGGAACCAAAGGTGTCTGGTATGATCACAAAGTAAGTGTGACAGATCCGGTGAAAGTTGAAGAATAAATGGATGAGTGAAAGGACTGTTTTCCTGAAATGGAAAATAGTTCTTTCTTTTTATTTTTATAAGGTATTTTTCACGGAAATCAGGAATGTGCCAGAGAACATTATGAGTTTGTATATGAATCAGGACAAATCTATACTTTTATATGTCAAATAGTGTATACTAAGCGGTGAAGGGGAATGCGAAAGAGGCAAAACATTTTGTATATCGTAAAGGAAATAAGACACAGAAAGGAAGTTAAAATACAATGTACTATGTACCAGACGGCACGAAAGAGTGCGGATTTTATGAATGTAAGAAATGTGGCAATCGTTTTTTGTCTTTACAGACAATGAAAAGAATCCCTTGTCCGGAATGTGAGGCAGAGATCGACTATGAAATCGGACCGGACGAATCCATGGAAGATGTTTTTGATACGGCAGAATTACTGGAAAAGATCGTTGGTGAAGAAGAGGTTGAGAAGATGGACGGACTTCTCAGTCTTGCGATTACCGATGGAGATTGCAACTGGATTTAATTTTTTAGGTAAAATTGTTGAATGGTGGTCAGGATGAATAGTAAAAGAGGAAGAAAATAGATGGATATTCATGATTTGAAAATATTTCTGACGATCGCGCAGGAAGGCAGTGTTTCCAAAGCATCCAAACTTCTTTATATGACACCGCAGGGAACAAGTAAGGTACTGAAAAACCTTGAAACAGAAATGGGATGCCAGCTGTTTATCCGGGATAAGTCAGGGATGAAGCTTACAGAGAGCGGAGAAAGATTTCGCGAGTATGCGCTGAAGGATGTAGACGATTACTATCAGGTAAAGAAAGATATCCTGCATATCGAGCAGAGGCAGAAGAAGGTTGTTGATCTTCTGTCAGCATATGGAATCTTGCGTCTGCTTACGCCGGACTGTCTTGTGGCATTTAGGGAAAAGTATTCGGATATCGAATTCCATTACCGGGAATATCCGGATCTTCCAGTCGAACAGCTTTTTGCCGGTAATGAAGGAAATGTGGCATTTTCCATCGGAGATTTTGATGAGCATTTATATCAGGTTGTGCCGCTGGAAACATTTCCAATCAAGCTTCTGGTTAATGAAAAGCATCCTCTTGCACAGCGAGAAAGTGTCACAATTGAAGATCTGCAGGGAGAGCCGATGTTTATTGAGAGCAGTCAGTTCCATATCTATCACTTGATCACGGAAAGATGTGAGGAGGCAGGATTTGAACCGGATATTATTTTCCAGACCAGCGGTTTCAGTTTGTGCCATAAGATGGTGAAAGCAAACAAAGGAATCTCGGTTGCGGTAGATTTTGTCTTTGATGATATGCGGGAAGATGGTTTGAAACTGATTCCGTTTTCGGATGGAAATTATGAGTGGAAGGCCTGCATGCTTACCAGACGGGATGAAGAAGAGAACGAAGGCGTACAGTGTTTTCGGAAGCATGTGCAGGAATGGCTGCAGAAGATCCGCTCCGGAGAGATTATACGATAAGAAAAAAGTTGCTAAGAAGTAACGAAAAGTTGCAGGCGAGTCACAAACTATACAGAATGCATGAAAAAGCAGAGTATAGTTTGTGATTTTTTTGTCGACATTTTCGCTTAAATAGAAAGTAACTATAATAATGGAATATTTATAGAAAAAATGAATTTGAATAAAATGCACAAAAGAATATAATAATAATACATGGATGCTGGCAGAATATACAAATAATCGCGCCGGCACAAATATAATTTTACAGGAGGTTTTGAAAATGAATATTGGGGTAACAGAAATCAGTCCAAGAGAGGTACAGAGAAAGGCAGAAAAATGTTTTAAAGATGGATATTACTGCTGTGAAGCTCTGGTCAGCACAATCCGTGATGAATTCAAACTGGATGTGCCGAAAGAAGTTGTAGCTATGGCATCCGGAATGGCAGTAGGAGCAGGAAAATCCGGATGTGTCTGTGGTGCATTTAATGGAGGAATTCTTGCACTTGGAATGTTCTTTGGACGTACCGAGCAGGATGGACCGACTAACCCGAAGAGTATCAAATGTATGGAGCTTACACACGAACTTCATGACTGGTTCAAGAAGGCAAATGGTAAAAATGCGATCTGCTGCAGAGTTCTGACAAAGGAATTCAATATGGGACAGGGCGAACACAAAGAACAGTGCATTTATTTCACAGGACTTTGTGCTTGGAAGGTAGCACAGATCGTCTGTCGTGAGCTCGGCATCAAGAATCTGGATGAAATTGATGAACCGTGCGAAAGAAGAAAAATTGCAGATATCTAAATGAAGTGGTAACGACAGCCGCTTGATGAGAGAAAGGGAAAGAAACAATGAAAGACGTAATTAAGAAAGTACCGATTCCGCTTTGTGGAGTCATGCTTGGCGCGGCAGCACTTGGAAATTTACTTCAGAGCTATTCAGAAGGAATCCGTTATGTATGCGGTATATTCGCAGCATTTCTTCTGATACTGGTGCTTTTGAAGCTGATCATGTTCCCGGGAGCAGTGAAAGAAGATATGGGAAATCCGATCATGGCAAGCGTATCCGGAACATTTCCGATGGCACTTATGATTCTCAGTACTTATGTAAAACCGTTTATCGGAAAGGCAGCTTATTACATATGGCTTCTGGCAATCATTCTTCACATCATTCTGATCATATACTTTACGGTGAAGTTTGTTCTGAAACTTCAGATGCCGAAAGTATTTGCAAGCTATTATATTGTATATGTAGGAATCGCTGTAGCGGCTGTTACAGCACCGGCTTATGAGCAGCTTGGAATCGGAACCGCAGCATTCTGGTTTGGATTTGTAACACTGATCGTACTTCTTGTACTTGTAACCTATCGTTATGTGAAGTTTAAAGAAGTGCCGGATCCGGCAAAACCGCTGATCTGTATCTACGCAGCACCGACCAGCCTGTGTATTGCAGGTTATGTACAGTCCGTAACACCGAAATCATACGGATTTTTGATGGCAATGTTTGTAGTGGCAACTGTTATTTACATTTTCGCACTGGTAAAAGCAGTTGGCTATCTGAAGATGCCATTCTTCCCAAGCTATGCAGCATTCACATTCCCATTTGTTATCAGCGCAATCGCAAGTAAACAGACGATGGCATGCGCAGCAAATATGGGACATCCAATGCCGTTCCTTCAGTATGTAGTTCTGATCGAGACGATCATTGCGGTAGCACTTGTTGTTTACACATATATCCGTTTCATGGGAGCTATTTTCGGAGGAAAGAAATAAAAGATTTGACCGGATGGACAAAAAAGGGTAAACTTAAGTTTATCAAGAATATGTCGGATGAGGGACGTCCTAGACACCGCAAGGGGCCGAAGAAGCAAAGCGTAAGGTAAACATCTTCCTTTCGTGGAAACTGACAGGCAAAAAGGAAGGCGACCTGACGAATCTTTGGAGAGTGTGCAAAGAAAGCACCACCTACGAGGCTAGAACCAACTGGTAAAAGGACAGAGAAAACAGATGAACGATTTTTTCGTGCATCTGTTTTTTTCTGTCCTTTTTATATGGGCACTTATATGAGATGAGACTGTTAGCAGGCGGTATGTGGTGGTATACAAAAGTATTATCTGAGGAAGAAAGGAAAGGGCATTTTTTGAAAAAAATTTGACAGAAGAAAAGGAAAAGCAGGAGGAAAAAAGATGAGAATGATGCTTGTAGGAGCCGGTGCTGTCGGTGAAAGTATTTTAAAAGTAATGCAGTGGAGAGATCCGAAGGGAGAATGGCTGGAATATGTCCTGGTCTGTGATTATGATCTAAAAAGGGCAGAAGAAGTTGTTACTATGATGAAGGGGGATACCCGTTTTGAAGCCTCTAAGATCGATGCGACAAATACAGAGGAAATGGCAGAAATGATCCGGGAGCATAAAATTGATTTTGTGATGGATGCGGCGCCGCCCTTTGCAAGTAATATGATTTTTGACGCTGCGTTTAAAACAGGTGCAGACTACGGAAGTATGGGAACCTGGTCTGTTCCGATGGAACATCCTGCGTATGGTCTCGGAATCGAGAACAGCTATACAGAACCAATGACAAAATATAATTTTGACCGCCATGAAGCCTGGAAGAAGCAGGGGAATATGGCTGTGATCTGTATGGGGATAGATCCGGGTGTTGTAAATGTATTTGCAAAATACGCAGCGACAGAACTTTTGGATGAGATTACAGAGGTTCATGTAAAAGACGGCGGAAATCTGTCTGTTCCGGGCGCAGATCCGGATGATATCATGTTTGGATTCAACGTGTGGACTGTGCTGGATGAGGTAATGAACCCGAATGTTGAGTATGATGAGGAAAAGGGCGGATTTATCGTAGAAAAAGCGTTTGCCGGACAGGAAGTATATGAGATGCCGGAAGGAGTTGGCGCAAATACGCTGGTCAAAGTTGAGCATGAGGAAGTCGTGACGATGGCACGCTACTTAAGCCAGTATGGATTGAAAAAGGCAACCTTCAAGATCAGTCTTGATGAGAATCTGATCACGGCACTTAAGGTGCTGGATAAGCTGGGACTTCGCAGTATCAAGCCGATGCAGGTAGGGGATGTGAAAGTAGTTCCACGAGATGTGGTTGCAGCGTGTGCGCCGCAGCCAAAAGATATCGGAGATGAGATGACTGGAAAAATGCTGGTCGGAGTACAGTGTATCGGAAAGAAAGATGGAAAGGAAAAAGAATATTTCCTGTATCAGCCATTTGATAATCAGGAGTCTATCGAAAGATGGGGAACCCAGGCTGTTACCGCCCAGACAGGATTTGGAGCAGCACTTGCACTGGAGCTGATCGGAAGAGGAATCTGGAAAGAAGCTGGGGTCTATGCACCGGAATATTTTGATCCGAAACCATACCTTGAATTAATGAAAGAAAGTGGTTATAAATACGGAATTATAGAGAAATAATCTGGATGCGCTCAGAGATGGTCTGAGAAAATAAACAAAATAAAGTTACGCGCAAAACGGCACAAAGTCATAGCAGAACTTTGTGCCGTTTTGCGTGTGACAGGAAATCAGATCAGCTTACATTCTTTGGCCCATTTAGTAACAAAGGTAAGAAACTTATCAAGTGCAGGAGAGAGTTCAGGTGTATCCAGATAGGCCACGGACAGATTCCTGCGGAAGTGTTCGGTAAAGGAACGGACACAGACATTGAATGGAATATTATGGAGCAGAAGTTTGGGAAGTACAGTGATGCCAAAGCCCTGTTCCACCATTTTAATCGCAGTATAGTCCTCATTGATCCGGAATCTTACGTTAGGGGTGATATGGTTTAAGCGGAATAATTTTCCGGTTTCATAATCAAAATCATCGGCGGAGAGAACAAAATCCTGTCCGTCAATATCGGCAAAAGATACCGTCAGCTGATCGGCAAGAGGATGGTCCAGGGAAGTAACCAGAACCAGTTCATCGGTGCCGACAGGCAGATTTGGAAAATCCTTTGCAACATATTGCGAAACAAAAATACAGTCCAGTTCTTTTTTTCGAAGTTTTTCCGTCAGGTTCTGAAATCCGTCAACATAGAGCCGAAAGGTGATATTCGGGTATTCGGCGGAAAAATTTTTCAGTACTCCGGGGAGCCAGTTATAGGCAATGCTTTGCACCGTTCCGATGCGGATAAAGCCACTGTCCAGATTGTTGATATTTGAGACAATCTGATCGATCCGTGTATTGGCGGAGCGGATATGCATAAGTTCTTCAAAGATGGGTTCTGTCCCGGGAAGTGCTTCCATTCCGTTTTTTGAACGCTTGAACAGCTTGAGACCAATCTCTTTTTCATAATTGCGAATGGTCTGGCTGACAGCTGACTGTGTGTAGTTGTGTTTTTGAGCAGCTTTTGAGATGCTCTGATTCTCATAGACATCAAGAATCACATCGTATTTAGACATGATGTAACCTCCCGTGGTGTTGATAAACAATGCTCTTTTACTATCTTACTTAATATAAGGAAGATAATCAATATCCGCGGGATTTTATTATAAATTTTTTTAAAATCAAACATAAGAAAAAGTGAAAATATAAGCGCAAATCAAAGAGTTAATATTGTATTAAGAAAAAGTGAAATCTGATATCAGTTTTACAGACTTTTCAATGACCGGAAACTGGAATAGCATAGAGGAGGGGAATGAAATTCAAAGGCTTTTAACATGTATCATGAATTAAAGGAGAAGAATAATGGGATACGATTACTGGAACGGAACAGAAGCGGCACACCGCCGTGTTATGATGAAGGCGGCAGGATATTCGGATGAGGATATCCGCCAGAAACCGCATATCGGAATACCGAATTCTTACATGGCAGGTTCTCCCGGAACTGCGCATCTTCGCCAGGTGACAGAGGCTGTAAAAGAGGGAATCTGGGCAGCAGGAGGAATCCCGGTAGAATTCGGAATCCCGGCTACTTGCGGAAATGTGGCAAATGGTGCGGATGAGATGAAGTATGAGCAGGTAGGAAGAGATATCGTGGCAATGTCCATCGAATTTGTATCCAGAATACATAATTTCGATGCGATCTGCTGTGTGGCATCCTGTGATCTGATTATTGCCGGATGTTATCTGGCAGCATGCAGACTGGATATTCCGGCCCTGGTAGTGACCGGGGGATCAATGCAGGCCGGAAATTACTGCGGTAAGACAGTTGTAGAGGCAGATCTGGATGCAGCAAGATTCTCAGATGCTTCTGAGGCAGAATTATTTGAAATGGAAGAAAGTGTCTGCCCTTCATTTGGTGCCTGCCCTTCCATGGGAACAGCGAACACGATGCAGATGTTAGGTGAGGTATTGAACCTTGTTATGCCGGGAACATCTACGATTCCTGCATCAGATAATGCAAGACTTCGTGCTGCAAGAACAGCAGGAAAATACATGGTACAGCTTGCCAGGTCCGGAAAGACACCAAAAGATCTGATCACCAAAGATGTTCTGGAAAATGCGATCATGTTTGATATGGCAGTTGCAGGATCTACCAATGCGGTACTTCATATCCTGGCATACGCATATGAACTTGGTATTAAGCTTACACTGGCAGAGTTTGAAAAGTATGCGAAGGAAATTTACTGCATCAATGCAGTGATTCCAAGCGGACCGTATACAGTTGTAGATTTTCATTATGCCGGCGGTGTAAAGCAGGTCATGAAGCAGCTTGCCGGTAAAATCCACACTGACGCGCCGACGATTTACGGGGATACAACTTGGGGTGAACTCCTCGATTCTGTGAAAAGCGCGCCAAATAAAGTCATTCATTCGCTGGAAGATCCTGTAGCAAAAGAACCGGGACTTAAAATCATGCGGGGAAATATTTCACCGGCAGGAGCGATTGTACGTCCGACAGCAGTATATGAAGAAGTAAAATACATCAAAGGTGCGGCAAAAGTGTATGAATGCGATCAGGATGCGTATAAAGCCATTATGGCAGGCGAGATTGTCGCGGGGGACATTCTTGTTATCCGCTATGAAGGCTGTAAAGGAGCACCGGGTATGAAAGAGCTGATGCTTAGTATCGATGCTCTGATCGGACTTGGACTTGATAAAAAGGTCGGGCTTATCACAGACGCACGTTTCTCCGGATTCAACTACGGAGCAATCGTCGGACATGTTTCTCCGGAAGCCTATGACGGCGGTGTGATCGCTTTGATCGAAAATGGTGATGAAATTGAGATGGACATTGCAGGGGGAACCGTCAATCTTCTCGTATCCGATGAGATTTTAGCAGAAAGAAGAAAATCCTGGGTACGTCCGCCACTTAAGCAGCAGAAGGGTGTTTTAAATATTTACGCACAGAACTGCAGACCGGCAGAAGAAGGCGGTGCAATGCAGCCATGGGCACTGGATGCAGATTACGGATATCATCACGAATAAAAGTATTGATAAGGATAAGGAGAGAACGGGTATGTTATTGCTTTCAAAAGAGGATATTAAAAGTGTAATTACAATGAAAGACATGATCGAAGCGGACAAGCAGGCATTTAAAATGGTTGTCGATGGTACGGTAGATACACCGCTTCGTACAGTCATCAACGGAAAGTATGACGGTGCATTTCTGTTTATGCCGGCCTATGCTCCGGAATTAGATGCAGCAGCCATGAAGGTGATCAACATTTTTCCACACAATATCGATAACAATCTGATGACATCACCGGCGCAGACTATGCTGATCGACGGAAAGACAGGATATGTGATTGCGATGCTGGATGGAACTTATGTGACACAGCTTCGTACGGGGGCGTCTTCCGGTGCAGCATTTGATCTGCTTGGGAAAAAGGAATGTAAAAAAGGTGCAATGATCGGTACAGGGGGACAGGCAGCAGCTCAGCTTGAGGCAATGCTCGCAGCAAGAAAGCTGGAAGAAGTAAAGATCTTTGACCTGAATGAAGAAAGATGCAAAGCATTTGCCGAAGAAATGCAGAAGGAACTGGCAAAATATGGCGCGAAAATCATACCGGCTAAGGATTCAGATGACTGTATCGAAGATGCAGATCTTATTATTACTGTTACTCCTTCCGCAAAACCGGTATTTGACGGAACAAAGGTAAAGGCCGGTGCAACTATCAGCTGCGTAGGTACTTATGAACCTCATAAGCATGAGCTGGATCCGGCGGTTTTACCGAGAGCATCTAAGATCATCTGTGATTCAAAAGAGGCAGCACTTTCAGAGACGGGGGACCTTCTGATTCCGATCGCAGACGGAATCATTACAGAAGAGGATGTGCTTGGAAGCCTTGGAGATGTGATCAATGGAAAGATCAAAGGACGTGAAAATGACGAAGAAATTATCGTATATGAAACCGTAGGAGTTGCTGCACAGGATCTGGTAGCAGCGAAGGTGATTTATGATAAAGCGGTAGAAGCCGGAAAAGGACTTCGTTGGGGAGAATAATCCAAGAAGAGGATGTAAGTACAAAAAACACGGAATTTTCCGTGTTTTTTGTATTCTAAAGAATAGCTTTGTGATAAAATAGACGAGAACATTAATTTAAAGAAAAGGAAACGAGAGAAATGATAACTACATGGATTCAGGCAGTATACCAATTTTTATGGGGAGATCTTTTGAGGATACCACTTCCGGGAGACTCCTCTTTTGGTGTATCACTGCTTATTATTTTGCTGATCCCCACAGGAATTTATTTCACGATCAGAACAAGATTTTTGCCGGTTCGTCTTTTTGGCGATATGGTTCGCGCACTTACCGGGAAAAAGAAGGAGGATGACAGTTTGTCAACCTTTCAGACATTGATCGTCTCAACTGCAACAAGAGTCGGAATGGGGAATCTGGTTGGAGTAGTTGCTGCCGTTTCCGCAGGTGGTGCCGGTGCGGTTTTTTGGATGTGGATCACAGCGATTATCGGTTCTTCAACCGCATTTATCGAGGCAACGCTTGCACAGCTTTATAAAGAGAAAGATCCGCTTTACGGAGGCTACCGCGGAGGTCCGGCATACTATATGCATCATTATGCAGAGAGACGGACAGGAAAGACAAAGAAACATGTCTGTATTGCGGTGCTCTTTGCAATCTCAGGGCTCATCTGCTGGGCCGGGATCAGTCAGGTGATCAGTAATTCGGTTGCATCTTCTTTTGAAAATGCATTTGGGATTCCGCCAATTTTTACGACGGTGATTCTGGTAGCCGTTGCGGCAGTGATCGTACTGCGAAAAAATGCCACAGTAAAGGTGCTGGATATTCTGGTCCCAATCATGGCAGTCTGCTATTTTGTGATTACGATAGTCATTATCTTGTTGAATATCCGAAGCCTGCCGGGGGTATTTGAGCGGATTATCCAGGAAGCGTTTGGGATCCGTCAGGCAGCCGCCGGTGGGTTCGGCGCAGTTCTTATGAATGGTGTAAAAAGAGGGTTATTTTCAAATGAGGCAGGTTCCGGATCTGCTCCGTGCGCAGCTGCAGCTGCAGAATGTGATACGCCTGTAAAAGCAGGACTTATACAGGCACTTGGTGTATTTATAGATACAATTGTGATCTGCAGCTGTACGGCGATGATCATGCTTCTTGTGCCGGAAAAGATGATAGCAGGACTGGAAGGAATGGAGCTTTTGCAGACAGCAATGAATTATCATCTCGGTAAATTTGGCGTGATCTTTATTGCGGTTACGTTGTTCCTTTTCAGCTTTTCAACGTTTCTTGGAATCCTGTTTTATGCAAGAGGAAATGTGGCATATCTTTTAGGGGATAAGTGGTGCTGGCAGACAGCATATAAAATCCTCGCACTTGTGATGCTCTTTATCGGAGGAATTGCGGCTTACCATATTGTATGGGATCTTGGTGATGTGGGAATCGGACTTATGACGATTTTTAATATTGTGACTTTGTATCCTATGGGTGGAGAGGCATTGGAAGAATTGAGGAAGTACGAAAAAAATAAACAGCAGGAGGAACTGGAGGATGTCAAAAGATGAATATTTAATTACAGATGCGCCGCTTAAAGCGTTGACTGTTTTTGCAATGCCTATGATTTTAGGCAGCTTTTTTCAACAAGTATATAATATGGCTGATTCTATTATTGTGGGTCAGTTTGTTGGTTCGTCTGCGCTGGCGGCAGTCGGTGCCTGTGCTGCACTTACGAATGTCTTCATTTGTATAGCATTGGGTGCCGGTGTCGGTGCAGGAGTGCTCGTGAGCCGTTATTTTGGAGCCAGAGATTATAGTAAAATGAAAACAATTGTGTCAACATCACTGATCAGCTTCCTGATTCTAAGCGTACTTCTGGGTGTATTTGGCTTTTGTTTTTCCCATTCGATGATGAGTTTATTGCAGACACCTGCTGATATACTGGAGGAAGCAGTACTGTACCTTCGTGTTTATTTTGTGGGATTTCCGTTTTTGTTTATGTATAACATCCTTTCAACGATGTTTACCTCGATCGGTGAGTCAAAGATTCCGTTGGGACTGTTGATATTTTCTTCTATTTTGAATATTATTATGGATCTCTGGATGGTGGCCGGACTTGGTTTGGGGGTATTTGGTGCAGCCCTTGCAACCCTCATTGCACAGGGGATTTCAGCAGTGTTTTCACTTTTCATTTTCTTTAGCCGGATGCGCCGATATAAAAGTCGCTTTGACTGGTTTGATGGGAAGGAATTGCATTCCATGCTTCGGATCGCTGTACCATCTGTTCTTCAGCAGTCTACAGTGTCGATTGGCATGATGATCGTACAGGCAGTTGTAAATCCGTTCGGTACACAGGCACTTGCCGGTTATTCGGCAACGATGCGGGTAGAGAACGTTTTTTCACTGATCTTTGTATCCATTGGAAATGCAGTTTCACCGTATGTTTCCCAGAATCTTGGCGCAAAGAAATTGGAACGTATCAAAAAAGGATATCATGCGGCACTGGTGTTGGATTTATGTTTTGCAATTCTTGCTTTTATAGTCATTGAAACGCTTCATACGCAGATTTCCTCGTTATTCCTGGGGAAAGACGGAACCGCTCTGGCATATCAGGTGTCCGGGGATTATATGAGATGGCTTGGTTTCTTTTTCATCTTTATGGGTATCAAAATGGCAACAGATGGAGTCCTCCGTGGACTGGGAGTCATGCGCCCGTTTCTCGTCGCCAATATGGTAAACCTTGCGATCCGCCTGGCAGTTGCTTTGATTTTTGCACCTCGTTTTGGTATCGCATTTGTCTGGCTTGCCGTACCGGCTGGCTGGTTTGCCAATTTTGTGATTTCCTATGTGGCACTTAGAAAATCGTGGCCAACTGATAAAGCAGCTTCAGTTTGTTAACTGTCTGTTTATTCCGGAAATAGAATTACCCGCACCAACGGTGCGGGTAATAGCATAAGTTAGCAAGAATATAAAATCAGAAATATAATGCCGAAAATCCTTATGGAAGCGGATGACCTGCAGCCAGGTACAGCTCATACCATTCTTCGCGAGTCAGTGTTATCTCGCATGCTGCAATAATTTCTTTCAGGCGACTTTCGCTTGCGGTTCCGGTAATGATTTGCATATTTGCCGGGTGGCGTAAAATCCACGCAGCCGCAATGGTAGTGTCGCTGACATTATATTTTTCAGCCAGTACATGAAGCTTTTGATTCAGTTCCGGGTATTGGTCACTTCCGAGAAAGCATCCTTTCCATGCCGGCATCTGAAATGGTGACCAGGCCTGGAGGGTGATATCGTGGAGGCGGCAGTAGTCGAGCAGACTTCCGTCGTGGTCAATTGAACCAGGGGTTTCCATATTGACTTCCATGCCATTTGCAACAAGATTGGAAACCGGAATGCTGAATTGAACCTGGTTGACAACGAGCGGTTGGCGGACATACTTCTGTAGCAGTGCAATCTGCATCGGTTTGTGGTTTGAAACACCAAAATGGCGAACCTTTCCGCTCTCAAACAGAGTATCAAATGCGGCAGCAACCTCTTCCGGTTCTACGAGTGCATCCGGACGGTGGAGCAGCAGAAGATCGAGATAATCTGTCTGAAGCCGTTTTAAAATACCATCGACAGATTTCAAAATGTGCTCTTTTGAGAGGTCATAATAACCTTGACGGATGCCGCATTTTGACTGCAGGAAAATATCTTCCCGTTTCAGGGATGGATCGCCGGCAAAGGCTTCGCCGAACACGGTCTCGCTCATACCGCCGCCGTAGATATCCGCATGATCGAAGAAATATGCGCCCTGTTCCAACGCAGAGTGAATGAAATGGTTCATTTCCTCTTTCGATTTCTCAGAAAGTCGCATGCATCCGACTGCAATGGAAGGAATTTTTTGCAAATGATTGCCTAAAATAGTTTCTCTCATGATAAAAATCTCCTTTGTAATGATTTGATATTCGCGGAATTTTTCCGTAAAGCAAGTATGGAAGAAGTCCGGAAGTAAAGAAATAATAATTGTTATACTTTTGACACAAGCAAGCTTGCATCGGTTTTCTGACCTTTTGACCATGGTATCATCATATCATAGAAGCGCACTTGAGAGTCAATGAAAAAGTGATAAAAACGAAATTCCTACGAACTGTGAAGTTAAGCAGTTTGTAGGAATTTTTTTGGAAAAAATTACAACCTGAAAATCAATGTAAATACAACCTTATAATGTTAAAATAAATATGCATATTCAACAAATTTGTTGAAAAATAATGGTGCTTGAATAAAGGAGGGACAGCCGGAATGAATTTAAAAGAAGTTTACGAGATTTTTTATCCGGGCAAATGTAAAGAAAATCCATCTGTGTGGAATGTTCCCCCAAAATACCGTTCGAAAAAAGATTTTTTTGAAGAACTTCTCCCGATGGAAATACGATGGATCAATTGTAAAATCTGGAATGATAAAGCGCGAAGAAGCAGATTTTTTTCGGATTGTAAAGGAGAAACCCGATATATTGCATCATTGCGCACATTTTTATTCGAACAACCATGGACTATTTCGAGGATAGAAGGAAAAGCGAATGAGCTTTTGAGTGGTCAGATTTCTGAAAAGGCTATGAATGAAAGCTTTTTACAAATTGTAGAGAAAGAAGGAATCGAGATTTCGAGGAAGCTTAGATCATATTTGTTTGATGACGAGACAAATCAGTTGAAAACAAAAATGGGGAACGTACTGATGTTTTATGTTCTACTGGCTATTTTACCGGAAGAAATTAATCAGATTTACGTACAGTATTTGTATAATCAAGAACAGAGTGCGCATCTTAAGGAAGAAGAGGACAGTAATGGTGCAGCGATAAAAGATGCTGCATTATTTCAATATGAATATCCACCGGATATGAGCATTGTATCGCCGGGAGAAAAAATAAATCATACATGGGTAATCAAAAATGTAGGGGATACTCTATGGGAGAATCGATATTATGAATGTAATCAGTCTATGATGGAATTAGATGAAAAAAACAGAATTCTTCGGATTCCGAAATTTGTTTACCCGGGAGATAAAGTGTCTCCAAGTGTATCATTTTATGCACCGGACAAACCGGGAACTTATGTCATGAACTGGAAAATGAAGGATAGCAAAGGAAAGATTGTTTTCCCGGACAAATTGGGAATAGGATTGCATTTCATGGTAATGGATTTTGAAGAGGATAAAGCAATCCGGGGTGAAAATTATAATGTGATAGAAGAAATACCTCGACTTCCTGTACCGATTATTGCAGGAAATTTGTATTCTCACACCTGGATTATTCAAAATACAGGAACAACTATTTGGAATGAGTATTATTTGGAGTGTATCAATGGAGATAACTTTTCGTATGTGAGAAAGGAATTATGCGTACCACTTAAAGCGCATGTTATGCCGGGAGAAAAAATCTCCGTTAAAGTGGAATTCGCAACGCCACCGATAGAAGGTATCTATACTATGGTCTGGCAAATTATGAAAAAAGACGGAACACCGGCGTTTGAAAAAAACAGGAGACTGGAGGTTCTGTTGAATCTGATGTAAAAGATGTCGGAAGCCATTTGTTTAGAGGAAGGAATCAGAGGAACAGTATGAGTTATGTAGTTACAATTTTCACTGAAAAGCATTTATATCGGATGAATATTGAAGAAGGAACAAAATATACCATTGGATCTGGTGAAAAAGATGCATTTCCGATGTCAGAGCTTGGCGTAGACGGGCAACTTGGGATCTGTTTTCATGCAAAAAAACAAATCCTGAAGTTGAATGCAAAAAAAATCCCTTTGGCAGTAAAGGAAATGAAAGAAGAAGCTAAGTTAGTTAATATTTGTGAATTTCCAAAAATAGAAGTAAGGTTTACCAGGGATACCGGAGAACATTCAGAATCATATCCTATTCCGTATGAGTGTCAGATTCATATCGGAAGATCTAAAAAAAATGATATTGTGTTAAATGATTCTTATGTGAGCAGAAATCACCTGCTCATTACATCTGAAAGAGGAAAAATACGAATAGAGGATTTGGGGAGTAAATATGGTACTTATCTGAATGGAAGTCCCCTTAAAAAAGCAATGCTGAAATCCGGTGATGAAATTGATATTTGTGATTTGCGCATTATTTGCAAAGAGAACACGTTATATTTTTATAATCTTCATGAAACACCGGAACTCAAATATCAGAAAGAGATAAATCATCCTGGGATGGCGACGAATATTGTCTCTATGCAGAAAGGATATCCGGTATACCATCGTTCGCCGAGAATCAGAGAATCCTTGCCTGTGGATGAGGTGAGATTGTCGCATTTACCTAATAAACCACAAAGATTTTCTATCAGGAAAGCCAACTTTTTGCCACTTTTAAGTAGTGGTGCCATGGCGGGAGCTTCGCTTGCAATGTCGAGTTTTTCTCCTGCTATGCTTGCTATGCGTGCAGCAATGATGATTTCCCCTGTTGGAAGCCTGATTGGAAATAGCAATAAAAAAGCGCGTAAGATGCTTATGGTCGAAGAGGAAGAACGTTTCCAGAAATATGCAGACTATATTGCAGGAGAAAAAGCGCATATTCATGCTATCGGAAAAAAACAAAAGGAAATCATAAACCAGGAGAATCCTTCGCCGGAAATATGCGAAACAATTCTGAATAAGATGTCGACTTCTTTATGGGAGAGAACAGCGACAGACTCTGATTTTCTGCAGGTCAGAATGGGCGCCGGGTATGCCCCTCTTTGTGTAGATGTAAAGCCGCCTACAGATGTCAACGATTTCCATATGGAAAGGGATGAACTGGAGGAGCTGACAGACCGTATTATACAGGAGACTCATTTGGTAGATGATGTCCCTGCCAGACTGGATCTTTTAAAGTATAGTTCTGTTGGTGTGATCGGAAACAGGGGCAAGGTGACAGACTTATTAAAGAATATACTGGTTTCGCTTTCTACATTGCACTTTTTCAGAGATGTTCGTATTGTAGGCGTTTTTGATCCGGAAGAAGAGGAAGAATGGAAATCTTTGCGCTGGCTTCCTCATATCTGGGACGATGAATTGCAGACCAGATATTTGAATTTTGATCCGCTTACAGAAGAATCTCTTGCAAGTCTTTCGCTGAATAGTGAAAAAGGAGATGTAGATTCTTATGCCAAATTCCGTGAGAAAGTAAACAGTATCATTGCGGAACGAAAGGATCCGGATTTTCAGGCGAAGTGGAAAAATGGGACGAGTCCGATTCCACATTATATTTTTCTTTTCGCTTCCAGGAAAAAAACGGAGTGCTTTTTATCAATGCTCTCCGAAAATGATCCTGCTATGGGGATATCAACAATCTTTTTATATGATGAACAGTATTATCTGCCGAATTTCTGCCAGTATATTGTAAATGTGGATGATCCGTATGATGACAGAACGGCCACTGCTTTTTATAAATACAGAGCGGATGAGAAAATGTGGTTTACCATGGATCAGCCGATTCCACAGAGAAAGTTTGATGCATTTTGCAGACAGATGTCGGCTATCGAGGTTGAAGATGCTGTCAAGGGACAGATCCCGGTTTCGCTTACCTTCCTGCAATGCATGGATACAAACAAGGTACGCGACCTGAACGTGTTGGAAAGATGGAAAAAGAATGATAGCGCTGTGAATATCACTGCGCCGTTAGGGGAAGGTGAAGGCGGCAAGCTGTTTTCATTATCCCTTCACAGACACTGTTCTCATGGTCTTGTCGCAGGTATGACGGGATCAGGAAAGAGTGAACTGCTTATTTCATGGCTTTTATCTATTGCATGTAATTATCATCCGGAGGATGTTTCTTTTGTAGTGATTGATTATAAAGGCGGAAGTACGGCAACATCGCTTGAAAAGCTTCCACATGTCTGTGGAATTATCACGGATGTTGGCAGTGGGATTGACAGATGTTTTCAATCGCTGGAGCATGAGCTGAGGCGAAGAGAAGCCATTTTTGCTTCGGTAGGTGCAAAGGATATCAAGGAGTACATAAAAGGATATCACAAGGGTGAGTTTAAAGAAGCGGTGCCAAGACTTCTGATTGTATTTGATGAATTTAAAGAGCTGATCAAGGAAAGACCGGTTGTCAAAAAAATGGTTGACTCCATAGCTGCAAAAGGAAGTTCCCTGGGCGTACATCTGATTCTGGCTACCCAAAGTCCGGCAGACGCAGTAGATGAGGGAACCTGGAATAATACCCAATATCAGATTTGTATGAAGGTGCAAAATGCTGCCGCCAGCAAGGTGATGATCCATGAACCGGATGCGGCGATGATCACACAGGCAGGAAGAGCTTATGTAAGAGTCGGAACCTCCGAAAAGGCAGAAATTTTCGCGTTGATTCAATCTGCCTGGTCCGGAGCTCCTTATCAGGAAAATAAAGAGCAGGGTGCTTTGGAAGTGCGCTATGTAGAAGTAGATGGATCGCGTATCAAAACAGTAGAAGAAAACCACACCCGATTTGTTTCGGATAAGAAAGAAATTGAGGCGGTGATAGCTTATATAGCAAGAACAGCAGAAGCAGCAGGTATAGAGAAGCAGCCATCGCCGTGGAAAACAGAACTTCCAGATCTCTTCAGCTGGAAGAAACTGCCGGTTGAGGGGGGCTTTGACGGAGAAAAATGGGAAATGACAGATGCTCCTTGGTTATCAGTGCCGATAGGTATTTTTGACAGACCGGAGCTTCAGGTGCAGGGAATACAGTATATGGATTTCCTGAAGGAAGGTAATTTCGGTGTCTTTGGAAGCTCGCAGACAGGAAAGACATCACTGCTCCGGACGATTGCAACATCTTTATGCCGTATGTATTCTCCGCGGGATATGCATCTTTATATCATTGCGGATATGGCAGGTATGGAGGCCTTCCCGCAGGTGGGAGGCGTTGTGGGATCCGGACAGGAAGAGAAGCTGGGTAAGCTTATAAATATGCTGATCAGTTTCCTGAACGAGAGAAGAAAAATCTTCAATCAGGAGAGAGTGGATTCTCTGAAAGCTTACCGGGAACTGGTTAGTGAAGAGATGCCGGCTGTTTTTGTTTTGATTGATCGCTTCAGTGGTATTCTGGAATCGAACCAGGATTATAAAGATGTGTTTGTCCGTCTCTTTAGCGAGGGTCCATCAAAAGGAATCTATTTTGTTTATACAGGTGTGAACAATACAGGCGTGCCTTATAAGCTGACGGCAAATGTTTCCGGGGCTATTTCTTTCATGCAGTCTGACCGAAGTGAATACAGCACTTTAATAGGACAGGTGAGAGAAGCAAGATTACCGGACAGAGCAGGTAATGCGCTGATCAAAGTAAATCAGGAACTGATCAATTTCCAGAAGGCAATGTATGAACCTGGGGAAAATGATAAAGAGCGTGAACTGGCTTTGAAAGCAGAAGCAGAGAGCATGACGAGAACATGGAAAGGAAAGCCTGCTTTGAGAATACCGGTTCTTCCGGAAAGCATTTCTGTGAAAAGTATGGCAGATCTCAGCAGCAACGAGCAGGGAATTGCCGTTGGACTGGATGCAGAAAGCATAGAAGCGGTTCATGTAATGCCCGGAGAAACGACAGCAATGGCAGTTACCGGAAGAGTTGGATGTGGAAAGAGCGCAATGCTTCGCAGAATAGGAAAGATGGTACTGGAAGTGAATGGAAATACACTTTTATATTGCCTGGACTCAGAAAGAAAATCTCTGGCGGACTTGCAGGAGAAGGGAACTGCTTATGCGCAGCTTTCAGAAACTGAGAAAGTACAGGATTTATTTTCCCAGATATTCAAAGAACTGACAGATCGCATGCGAAAAAGAAAAGAAGCTGCGACCGAAATCACGGAAGAGCCTTGGATGATCCTGCTTATCGATGACATAAAAGAATGCAGCAAGTTACCGGATGATATACAGCTGCAGTTACACAGGATTATGACAAAGACAAAAGGTTATGGTGTGCTGGTCCTCTGTGGAATCCGTCAGGGTGATCTTTTCAATTTTTATACGCAGGATCAGCTTGGTGTGGACCTCAAATCTTCCGGTGTTGCTCTGGCTTTGTCAGATACGGCAGTGCATTATGAAGGCTTTTATAAAAATAATTTTACGCAAAGCCAAAGAAATGCAGAGCTGGAAAAAGGCTTTGGAATCTTTTTTGCAGGCAATGGCAGCAAGAAGATCAAGTGCATAGATAGTTAGGAGGATGGGAAGATGAATCGAATCATAGTCACAATAAGAATAAAGCAAAAAAAAGAATATGATTTGGAACTTCCTGTAAATCAGAAGATCAAAGACTTGATGCAGGATATTTCAGATTCTCTGGAAGGACTGGATCCTTTGGCATGTTTTGACCCGGAACAGGTCAGTCTTGTGGATCAGAGGAATGGAAGAAGATTAAACGCAGAGAATTCCTTGCTGGAAGAGTGTGTATGGAACGGAGATATCCTGGAAATACAGGGGTATAAATAGAAGAATGTATCTAAAATAAAGAGATTACGAAATAAAACGATCTTAAAAACGATGTATGTTTTTAAAGATAAAAAAGTCAGAAATGATGTATTAAGGAAAGGTGGAAATCAAATGAAAATTATTGTAACTCCAGAGGAAATGAGAAGTAACGCAACAAATATCCGCACTGAAAAGGCTAATTTTGAACAGTGTATCAGCAGCATGCGCACAATCGTAAACAGTATGAGTGGCGTATTCGAAGGTGAGGCTGCAACAGCTTTTGTATCAAATTTCGAAAGCTACAATGCCCAGTTTACATCTTTTGGAGAACTTCTGGAAAGCTTTGCACAGAAGCTGGATACAGCTGCCAATACTATGGAAGAAACTGACGGAGGACTTGCTGCATCTATGGGACAGTAAGAAAAGGCAATTTGTGCGGGGATGCGTCCTCGCACAAAGATGTGCTGAGACAGAAATGAGTGATGAAAAGAATGAAAGAACTAATACTATCCCCGGAAGAAATTTATTATATCGGAAAGGTAAATGGCGGAAAATATCTGGATTATGATTATATTGCCGCTATGCAGGATATTGGAAAACGGGGGAAAATAAAAGCGCAGGAAATTCTGGATGGTCTTGAAAGAAAGGGATATGCCGAGGAGGATTTCTTAGGCAATCTGGAAGTAGAGCCGGCATGTATAGAAATGCTTCAGCCGGTTTATCAGGGGATGTATGAATCTGAGCTGATTTTATGGGAAGAGTCAGGAGCATCTGTACATTATAAATTTCATCATATGGAGAATCGGATTACATCTGTAGAGTGCCGGGCACAGGAGTACCGTGTCAGGGCGCAGGACAAAGAAGGAATAGAAAAGATGCTTTATTCTCTTTTGGAGGAAGATGTGCATACAGAGGAAAGAGAAGCATACATTGCGATTGACCAGGCAGAAAGGAGCATCATTCTGAAAGGTACTCATATCGGAAAGGATACCTGTCTCTATTTCTATGCAGAAAAAGGTGGTTCTTTCTATGAGATGGATCTGGAACAAAAAGAAGAAACGATACTTCACCTGGTTGAAAAAAATGTCGTTTGTGAGCAGGCAAAAAAGATTCTGATGGGAGACTGAGAAAATGGCATACAAAGATGAAAATGGAAAAATAACAATTGATGATGTCGCAGCCGGAGAGGATATCAGGAAAATCGAGCGGGCACAGTCTATCCTGCAAAATGCGTTGCAGAGTCTGAGAGCAGCTCAGACAGAAGGGGCAAATTCGAAAGGTGAGACAGCCCAGGCTATTTATGATAAATCCCAGGAACTGATCAACCAGATTCAAAGGCTTGATAGTAATTTGGAGGAAACGACAAATTATATTCGTCATGTGCTTGCTGTTTATAAGGCGAAGGATGAAATGCTCAAGGAGATTATGGCAGCAGCACAAAACATGAATTAGAGTGGAGGTATCCAACATGGCTAATATTAGAATTGACGCAGATGGATTGCAGAACAATATTTCATCTATGCGAGCCTATATAAATGAACTGGATTCTTTGAATGCACGGACACAGACGCTTATGACACAGATTGCTTCTTCCTGGGAGGGAGAGGCAAGCACGGCTTATATTAATATCATGACAGAGAGAATTCAAAAAGCAGGGCAGATGAAAGAGCTTTTACAGGAATTTATATCCTATATGGAATCTGCCAGGACAAAATTTGTGTCAAGAGATCAGGAAAGTTCGTACTCTATCAGGGGATGCTAGGAGATGAGAAGATGATTATAGATGTGAATCCACAGACAATTACGGGAATTGCCCAGACGATTGCAAATGCCTATGGAGAAGTGGAAGAGGCAGCAAGAATTTTGACATCCATCACGGAACATAATAACTGGAATTGCAAAGAGAGGGATGCTATCAATGACTATACCCGTTCGAATGCCCAGGAGATTTTGAAAATCAGTGAAAAATCCGGAAATTTTGCAAATGTCATGAAGGTGGTTGCAGAGAATTTTACGACAGATGAGAAAAATATATCAGAAATGTTTACCAGTGTAGAGAGTATCATTGCATCCATGCTTACGATCCAGCCGATCGGAAGTGGGACTACGACAAGCAATATCCCGGAGGGTGTAATGCCAATTAATAAATCAATCGGAGCAGGAGATATCAATCTTTCTTCTGTGATCGATCTGGCAAGCATGAAGTTGTAGGGACAGGAGGAGAAGAATGGCATCCAGAATTATATTAGATCCGGAAACTCTGTTGGCGCAGGCTGGTGAAATGCAGAGCCTGACAGCAGAATATGAATCCCTGTTTTCGAAGGTTACGGGTACTCTGAATGACACCAACAATAATTGGAGTGAACTGTTAGCACATAATTTTGCAGGGAAAATAAGCAGCGCCCAGCAAAGCTTTGCAAGTATTACAGAGCTTCTTTCCAGTGGGGCGGCAGCAGCGAAAAACAGTGCTACAACCATGCAGTCGGTAGACCAGTCTCTTTTTAAGGTGTTCGGAGGAGAAGCTGGTGAGGGAATTAGTCCCGGACAGGTACAGGGGATGACTGATGTCATAGAGGATTACAGAAATTGGGAAAAGAAATCTAAAAAAGTAAAAGCAAAAAGTAAAAAGAAAAAAGACGGTTTTTTGGATTCTTTGAAAGCAGATATGGCAGGAGTGTCGAAAGCAATTGTAAAAAAAGGAAAGAAGACTGTTGCAAAAATAAAAAAATCCTATGATGAAAAAGGATTTGTTTATAAGGCACTTCAATATGGAAAATCTGCTGTAAAAGTTGGTGCAGGTGTTGTCAAAATTGCCGGTGCGGTAGCTCTGGTAGCAGGCTCCGGTGGTGCAGCACTTCCTGTAGCTGCTTGTATTACTTTAAGTGCCTGCAATGATATTTATAATGGCATGATGGATGCAACATACACCTATACCGGTGACTATAACAAGGTTGGTAATACAAATGCATTAAAGGATTTTCTTGTAAAAAAAGGTGGAGAGACAGGAGAAATCCTCTTTGGAGATGAGAAGCTGGGAGAAAAAATGGGCAGTTGGGCCTACACAGGATTGGACGTTGTTTCTTTCTTAAATGGTGTAGATAAACTTGGAAAATCTTTTGGTAAGCTTCAAACTATAACAAGCGGCACCGCAGAAACGTCAAAGGTATGGGGAGAAATTCACATGGATGACGTGATCGACAATGATCTTAAATATCTCAGCAAAGATGGAATTATTAAGACTATACTTAATATAGACCCCAACTCTGTAGCTAATTTTGGATATGACGTCGTCACAGGTACGATTAAATCTATAAAGTCAGCAGGAAAACTTGGCAATACTATAGCAGATCTGGCCGTTGGTTAGGACGAGAAAGGAAAATAAAATGGCAAAGCAATTACTACCAAATGGAAGTGTTGTAACCTTAAAAGGTGCGACAAAAAAGTTAATGACAATAGGCGTTGAGGTTGAAATGGAAGGGGATGAAAAAACCTACGATTATATCGCAGTTCCCTATCCGGAGGGGTATATCGATTCGGAAACCATGTTTCTTTTTATGCAGGAGGATATCGAGAACGTTTCTTTCGTAGGTTTTGTAGATGCAGAAATGCAGGTTTTTCGAGCTGCATTAGAAGAAACAGATGAAAACGATGCTGAGAAAGAAAGTGATTCATAGTATGATCAGCGACATTTATTTGGCACGTAATCGGAGCATAATGAGAATCTCCGCTGCCTGTAGCTGTCATATAGGAAAGCGAAGAAAAAATAACGAGGACAATTTTTTCTTTGCGGGACGCTATATGGCAAGCTGTAACAATGGACTCGGAAGTATTTTAGAGAAAAATTTTCCGCTAAAAAAGGACAGATTCTTTGCTGTTTTTGATGGCATGGGAGGCGGAGAATATGGCGAGATTGCTTCCTATATGGGTGCAAAGGCAACAGAGGAATACTTGAATGCAGAAGAAGCAGATGATATTGCAGGTAAAAAAGGCTATCTGGAAAAAATGTGTACGCATGTAAATGACAGGATATTTAAGGAAACCCTTCGTTTGGATGCGGAGATGATGGGATCTACTTTGGCAGGACTTTATTTTACAGGAAACCAGGTTTGGACTGTAAATGTGGGGGATAGCAGATGTTTTCTCCTGCGAGATGGGAAGCTTCGGCAGATTTCCGAAGATCAGACAGACGAAGCCTATATGAAAGAAAACGGTATTCAGGGACGAAAGCCTTATTTGACCCAGTATATGGGAATGAATCCGGAGGAAGTGCGCGTACTTCCCTATATGGATTGCCTGCAGACGAAAAGGGGAGATCGTTTTCTTATCTGTAGCGATGGCGTGAGTGACATGGTGCCGGTAGATTTTCTGGAAACCATGATGCAGCAAACGCAAAGTACGGCGAAGTGTGTCGATGCAATTCTCACAGCAGCGTTAGATGCAGGCGGTAAGGACAATATTACAGCAATTGTTTTGGAAATAAACAGATAGAATTACAGGAGATGTAAATGGATGAGGAGAGATATCCAGCTCTGCCCTGGCAGGGATGGAAGATTGTAAAAAGGCTGGGACGAGGCGGTTATGGCAGTGTGTATCTGGCACAGCGGAATTCGGCGGGTGTCATGGAAGATGCTGCTGTAAAGGTGATTTCTTTCCCAAAAAATGAAGAAGACATTGAAGCTGATTTTACAGATGGATATGATCTTGTCAGTGTAAGAAATAAGTATAAAAATATGCTTCACAGATACGTAGATGAGTATCAGATCATGCTGGCATTTAAAGGGCAGACCAATATTGTCAGCTGCGATGATTTTGAAGCAAAACCGCATAAAGACGGAATTGGATGGGATGTTTTTATCCGTATGGAACTGCTGACCCCATTGACAACATTGATCAAACAGTATGCAGGAATTATTCCTGAGGAAATGGTTATAAAAGTCGGAAAAGATATCTGTTCGGCGCTGATGCTTTGTGATTCTAAAAATATCGTACATAGAGATATTAAGCCGGAAAATATTATGGTATCGGAATTTGGCGATTATAAATTAGGTGATTTCGGAATTGCCAGAACTATGGATCATACAACCCAGGCAACGACAGTAGGATCAGAGCGTTATATGGCACCGGAAGTGATTAAAAGAGAAGAATACGGAAAAGAGGTAGATATTTACAGTCTTGGACTGGTGCTTTACTGGATGCTGAATAACCGTAAGCGTCCGTTTATCGATGCGGATCATTTACCAACTCATGATGAAATTGAACTGGCACAGGCAAGGAGAGAAAAAGGGGATCCCTTGCCACGACCTAAATATGGAAGCAGGGATTTACAGAATATCGTTTTGAAAGCTTGTGCATATGCACCAAAAGACAGATTCTCTTCTGCCAGAGAAATGTACCAGGCGTTGGAGGTATTACAATCAGGTGGAAGTATACCAGAACTGCCGAAGCCTGAACCACCCGGAAAACCGAAACTGCCGGATGATGAAGGCGGGCTGCCGGGAGGATGGCTTTCAGCAGAAGATGGTAAGGAGAATGGAAAGAATTTAGATGATAAGGATGAGTGGAGCTCTGTACATGTCACTGAAGATAAAGAGAAAATAGAAGAAGGACCTGTAGTTTTAGAAGGAGCTTATCCGGATGAGAAGGAACTTAAAACAATAAAGAAGGTTTTAAATATCTGCACAGTTATAATGGGAATCTGTACGTTTGGAATTGCTTTGTTATGGTGTATTCCTATCAGAAAGAAAATTCTAAACAGAATAGACAGGCGAGAGCCACTCAGTGACGGATTAAAGATAGCGGCTACTATGATCGGACTTATACCGGGGCTGTTACTTCTTGTAAATGAAGATATTTAATTAAAGTGGCTGGAAAGTTGTCCAATCATAAGAGAAACAGGAAAAGAAAGGAAGAGAGAGTATGAGGAATCGAAAAGTTAAAATTTTTGCACTTGTTTTGGCAGGTTGCCTGAGTTTATCTGGATTAACAGGATGCGGCGGTGGAATTAAGATGACAACTGACGATACATCGTCCAAATCAGATAGCGGATTGATGGGATCTGCAAAAAAAGAAGCAGAAAAAAGTGATGAATCAGAAGCAGATTCTGCCGATGAAGAGGATAAAATAAGTGATGATATGATTGGGCGGTATGTATCCCAGGGATATGAAAATCCTTCCTTTGGATTTGCAATTAATCTCCCGGATACTTATACATTGGAAAATAGAAACAATGTCGTACTAAACGATGCGGACATTGTAGAATCTTCTAATTCAGAAGGCACTTATGATTATTTAAAATCTTTAATTTCGTTGGGAAGTGCGGTAGTTTTTTCGGCAGAGGATGGGAATACATATATTGAACTGAACATTCAAAATGCAGCGGTTTTAGATAAAACAGCTACATGGGATGAAGAGAAGAATATAGCGGAAAATTCAGTGATGACTGAGGATGATGCTAAAGAATTGATGGGAGAAGATGCACAGGTTACTGAATTTCAAAATAATGTGGAAGAAATCACATTTTTGGGTGAGAAACATTATGCGGCACAATATACATTTAAGAACTATGATGTTTCGTATTATGGTGTGACTGTGTTTTTGGTGAATGAGCAGGATTCACGGTATATGTTAGCTGTCAATATAATTGGAGTAGATCTGAATGTAGTAGATCAGGCGGATCAGTTCTTTAGTGTATATACGGAGTAAGGTGAAGGGGAAAAAAGAAAGGTATGAAAAAGTTTTGTGTATTGTTTAGCTTTTTGATGTCCACAATGGTGTTTACAGCATGTGGAGCTGGCATTAAGTATAATAGTGACAGTAATAGTAGTAATAGTAGTGGTAGTAAGCAAACTAAAAATGCAGAGCTGGTGGATTTAGGATCAGATCCGCAGGCTTATATGCTTTACGGGACTTATCGGAATGAAGAAAATTATAAAGATGAAGATGGTTCCTATGCGAATGAGCATGCGGATGATTATGACTATATGACTCTGCAGATTGAGGATTCGGAAAAATATGAGGTGCAGATTCTTCCGATACAGATATATGCAGACACTGATTTCCTGATTTATGACCTGTCTGGAAAAACAGACAAAGAACTGAAAGAAGAGGAAGGTCTGACAGACCAGCAGATTGGCGCATTGCATGAATATTGGCAATATGATCACATTCGTGCCTCTTTTGTCGAAAGAAAAAAATATAGTGAGGATGGAGAATATTCTTATTCGGTAAATACTCTCTTCACATTTGCCTACGAAGTAGTAGGAGACAAACTCTATATGGGATTGGAAGCTTTGATTATGGATGATGAGGATGAAACTAATCTGGGATATCATGTACAGGATCGCAAGGATTGGGTTGAATACTCTTATGGCTTTGATGGACTGGATTTAATTTTGTCTAAGGACGGAAAAAGTACAAGACTTAAATCTGCGGATATACTTTACGCAGAAAAAAAGAATGAAGGACTTTATGAATGGGGATATGCCCAAAATTCTAGTTCCGGATATGATGGGATAGTTCATTTGTCTTTGAATACGGAAGACGGTTATGATTCTTATATTGAGTGGGCAGATGGAAGAACAGGTGAGAATGTAAAAACACAGATTGATGGCAATCAGTTTACTCTTACCTGGGACAGCACCTATCGTTACAATTATGATCTTGGAGAATCTGAGGAAGGCGAAGGTGGAAAAATCACGGGGATTTTCCTGATTACTAACCGACCAAATGGAGGAATGGATGGAGGCTTGTCCATCTGTGTTGATGGAAAATGGTATCCTTATGTTTATGATTCCACTGCATATTGGAATGGTGAATTAAGTGATAATTTAGAGACAGATGCTGATGTGAGCAGTATGAGTGAAGATGAGCTGGGAGAGTTAAAAGAAAACCAGACAGCAGTCTCAAGCGGACTCATGGGAGCCTTCAAAGAGCAGGGACTTGATTCTACGAAGATAGACGAGTCGACGGGAACAGTACAGATGGATAATAATGTGCTTTTTGCCTGGGATAAGGCAGATTTGTCAGAAGAGGGAAAAGCTTATCTGGATCAATTCCTTGCAGCCTATGTACCGGTAATATCCAGTGCGATAGAAGATGGAAAGGTATCAACAATCGTAGTGGAGGGTTATACCGATTCAGCAGGAGACGAGGCTTACAATTTAAAACTCTCTGAGGAAAGAGCAAAGACTGTTGCAGATTATATCAAAGCAGGTTATCCGGAACTTACGAATGCTATCGAGGTTGTCGGTAATGGAGCAAATAAGCTGATTCTGGATGGAGAAGGAAAAGAAGACGCTGCAGCATCAAGACGTGTAGAAGTCAGATATGTCCTGAAGACAGAGTAGTGATAAAAATCAAACATAAAATAATATAATAGGAAAAAGAGCAGATACATAAGGAGAAGATAAGAATGGCGGAAAATCAAAAAATTGATCTCAATACACTTCCGAAGGGACTTACAAAGGAAGAATTTACAGCTTTGCCTAATTTTAAAAAGATACGTTCTTTTTTTACCTGGGCCGGTGTGGTATCTATTGCATCAGGGATATTGATTTGTTCAGAGATAGGAAAGACAGCGGAAAGCGTATTTCGGGCTGGTGGAAGCTATGATGATATGAGCCGGCTATGGGCAGTAAAGCTTAATACGTTGTTTATGATTTTTGATATTGTTATGGGAATTCTTCTGCTAAAAAAGAAAACAACAAAAATGGCGTATATTCTTGCTATAACAGAATTGGTCTATGTAGTTCTGGTACTTGTATTAGGCGGGACGATAGGTACTGGGGCTATAGCCTTATTGCTTGCTTTAGCCGGTGCAATTCGGATTGATAAAAAATGGAAACAATATCAGGAAGTATCAGGTGGAAGTAATCAGTTAAACCATACTGGGAATACCACAGGCAGAACAACACAGAACAACACATATACAGAAATTCACACATCCGAAACTGCTAATAATGGAAGCTCCTGGCAGCAGGCAGAAAAAAATAATGATTTTGTATCAGCTGACAGCCATAAAAGTCTGGAGGAAACACTGAACATTTATAAAAAAGAAAAAAGCTGGTCTGCAGAAAATGATATGATAGAGACTTTGAAGAACAGCAAAGTATGGGTTCCATACATTAGTGAAAAAAATCAGCTGGATATTCTGAAAAATGGAGAAAGATATTATCTTCCAGTGTTTACAAGTAGAGCGGAAATGAAAGAATATGGAAAGAAATTTTCTCAAAGAGAGTTACGCTTTTCTGATGTGATGGATATGGCAAAGAGATCACAATATACATTAACAGGTCTTGTCATCAATGCGTTTACTGATTCTGTTATTTTGGACTGGAATCAGCTCGGCACGATAAATCCTGGTGGCGATGACGAAGAAGAAGAAACTATGTATACGAGATAGTTGCAAAGAAACCTTACTGATATTCAGAAGTAAAAAACTGAAGATCGGTAAGGTTTTTTACGTAAGACCTATTTTGAATTATTATTTGTAAAATAAGTCAGTTTGTATACTTCTTGCATTATATTTATAAACCTATTTTTCGCTATCTGGAGCAGCATTTGATAATGCTTTTGCATAAGCTGTAAGTCGTGTTAATTGAGATGCGTTTAGGTTTTTGCATGTTTCGATGAGAAAAAACAGAGAAGGGGATTCATTTTGCTCAACTACTATTCTATTTGGAGTCGGATCAGCAGATTTCCCAACGAGGTAATCTGTAGATGTTGAAAAAACTTCAGCCATTTTAGCAATAGTTTGTATAGAAGGATTACGTGAGCCTGCTTCATATCGCAGATATGCGGGCTGAGAAATTTGTACCCTTTTAGCAGCTTCTTGTTTGGTTATTCCCAGTTTTAGTCTACATTCTTTTAATCGTTCTTTATCTAAAATATCCATTACGTTTACTAATACTCCTGTTATTGTTGGAATAATGATATTTATATTTTATCATAAATAACTTGACAATACCATTTGTATATGGTTAATATAAAATATACCAATGGTATATTCTGGGGGCGAAGAATGGGAAAAGAAGAGATTGGAAAACAGATTGACAGTAAGAAATTTAGTAAAACGATGCGATGCTACGGAGATGACAAACTTGGAAACATTATTAAAGAAATATACTATGACGGTATGAGAGAAGGCTATAATTTAGCCAAATTTCGATTAGAGTTGCTTAATGGTGTGCCACCAGGAGTAGCAGACAAATATTGGGATGATAATATGGAAAATATTAGAAATGTTTTGAGTTTATGTGAACAGTACGAGGAGTGTGAATGATGATGAATAAAATGCGTGAAATATACGGTGTTGTAAATATGATATTGTTTCCTGAAGATGAGGATCCTGAGATGTTATCATTAGAACTTTTTTCTTCTTTTGCGAAGGCTAAGGAAAGAAGCGAAGAAATAATAAAAGAATTTATTGATGATTATGGTGAAGATTATATTGAGCATGCTACAAAGCAAAATCCGGTAGCAGTCATGGGAAATGGTGATGTGACAGGATATGTTTACATTGTAAAAACACATGCATTGAATATTACGGTGCGGCAGAGCCGCCAGTCCGGTGTGGCGAGAGCCATCTGTCCGGACTAACGGAGCCACCCCATTTTTTTATTATGTTACTTTGCCATTGCTGGATCCAGTCCATATACTTCTCTCATAGAGAGGTCTTTAGCTGGGTCAACACTTTCAATATCGATCTTATAGGAATCATACGATATGCGATCCATGATGGCATCGGCAAGAGTACTTTCACCATCACAGATTTGCTGGTACCACTCATTTTCACGGAACTGAGAACAAAAGATTGTTGAAGATTTTTTACGTCTTTTATGTATCAGTTCAAAAAGATTTCTGGCTTCAGCTTCTGTCAGTTTAAGAAGCAGCCACTCATCAAGGATCAGTACTATTGGCTTGGTGTATTTCTTCAGGACAGTCGAGAAAGTTCCATTGTCCCTGGCAGCCTGTAAGTCCAATAATAGATCAGGAAGTCGTACATACCGTACTGAGTAATAGTGCTTGCATGCTTCCATTCCAAAGGCACAGGCCATGTAAGTTTTACCACTTCCGGTTGCTCCAGTAATAAAGATGTTCCGGTATTCTGTAATGTATTCACAGGTTGCCAAACGGTTGATCAGTGCTTTGTTCAGCTTTCGTCCAGAATGGTAATCGATCGCTGCGATGCTGGCATCTGGTTGTTCAAACTCAGCCTGACGGATCAGTCTTTTCAGACGATTGTTTTTACGGTTGCTGTATTCGACATCAACAAGCATGCCGAACCGATCTTCGAATGGAACTTCCTTCATTGCAGGATCATCCATCTGGATGTGGAATGCATCTGCCATAGCAGTCAGACGCATTTCAATAAGTTTATCGATTGTACTTTGATTTGTCATGCTTGTTTACCTCCATAGTATCTGGCTCCTCTGGTTATGCCGTGTGGTTTTACTGCCTGAGATGATTCTGATTCGGTATCAGATGCATCTTTTGTTGCAGCCAATAGATTTTTGATACTTTTATAGCTGGGTTTACCGGAATAAGTGAGCGCCGTGGCGCAGACCTGTTCCAGTTTTTCTGGCGAATGTTTTTCTGCCAGTTTCAATAATCCCATGCAGCTTCTGTAGGATTGCTGTTCAATCCTGCCGGAGGTAAGTATTGCATCGACAACCTTACTTGTGTTAATTCCAATCGAATCAGCCCACTTACGGAACCGGTCACCGTTCCATTCCAGATATTTCTGGTGTTCCTGCGGCATATGTTCTGTCACTGTAGAATACTGACCGCTTCTTCCATAGAGTCGTCTGTGAGAGGCAATACGATTGTGATTATAAAATATTTCAACCGTTGTATCTGTTATACGCACATCAACCTTATTTTTGATATACTGATAAGGCACGGAGTAGAACATTCTGTCTACTGCGATGTGATAGTTAAACTGGACGGTGGCTTGTTTCCATTCAGCCAGTTCAAAAGGTGTAGCAGGCAACGGAGCCAGTAATGGCATTTCTTCCCCAAGAAATAAACTGAGTCTGCTACATTCCTTTTTCTGGAATTTACGGGCGTTGTAGGCATCCAGTTTTTCACGGATTGAAGCATTCAATTCTGCAAGAGAAAAAAACTGCTCATTGCGAAGGGCTGCTGTTATCCATGTGGATATCTTTCTTACTGATCCCTCTACATTCGGTTTATCCTTGGGCTTCCGGACTCTGGCCGGAAGGATGGCAAGATTGTAATGTTCTGCCATTTCATGATAAGTTGTGTTTAAGGTAGTGTTGTACCAGTCACTCTTCTTATGATTCACTGCGGTTGTACAGTTATCAGAAACGAGCATAGGTGTGACACCGCCAAAGAAATCAAACATCTGGACATGAGCTTTGATCCAGTTGTCGGTTTTCTCATTCATATATGCTTTTACAAAAGCATACTGACTGTAAGTTAATACACCTACAAATATCCATGCATCTGTGATTTCTCCGGTGTCCGGATCAATGATGTGGGCAGGATCACCGGCCCAGTCAACTTCAATCTGTTCACCTGGTTTTCTGGGGATATGCATGGTAGCCCTGCGTTTTTCTTCATCCTTCTGGATGTAATAGCAGAACTGAGAATACATTAGAGGCTCTTCGCTGTTCATGCGGCACTCCTCACAGTATTCTACCCAGAGAAGCTTTTTGTTTACGCCGTTCCGCAGGAGTTCTTTGCGGATGTAGTCAAAGTTTGGCATGCGTTTATTCATTGCCGACTTATCCTTAGGAAACATCAGCTCCTCTAGTGCGCTGTCGGTCATGTTGAAATCCAGCGGCCATGAAAGATTGATTTCCGCTGCCTTTTTCAAAACCTTAGCGACTGTGTTTCTGGATACACCGCAACTCTGTGCGATGTTCCTCTCACTGAATCCCAAGCTTTTCAAGCGTAGGATTTCACGATACTTGGTCATAACTTACGACCTCCTTTATCTGTATTCACACCAAAGGTGTGTATTTACAGTATAAAGGAAATATATGTAATAGAGCCCAATAAGGTGGCTCTGAATTACCGGAATATATGGCTCTCATTCTCCGGAATGGTGGCTCTCAAAGTCCGGACAGGTGGCTCAGAGAGCCCCGGAATAATCATGCATTATAGCTATTAAATTTGAAGATAGTATGATGAGAGTTCAAAATAAAGAAATTGCAAGTGAGCTGATGGAGATTACATTTGGCAAGAAGTCCGAAAGGAGTGAATAGCATGATAGATATATATACGGAAAAGAAAAATTCTAAAGACTGGATATTAAAAAATGACCTTTATTTTAATCTTAATACGAGCAATGAAGAGATGACAAAAAAGGATGCTGAAATCATGAAACAAATTGATAATGCTGTCTTAACTTTAGATAAACATATTCAAACATCATATGGATTAGGCACAATTCGCAACCTGTCTACGGGATGTAAGACATTACTTAATATTGTAAAGCATCCAGACAAAGTGGTATGTATTGACGAGTGTGGAGAAAATGTTACGAAGTGTATATTTCAGATGGACAATATTAAAATATATATGTCAAGACCTAGCTTTGTAAATATTCCAGATAATACAAAATTGAGATTTAATAATGGAGAAATTGTTATTGGAAATAAGGGGTATCATGCATGGTGGAGTAAGGAATATGAAAGGAGAGAACAGGATGATTTATAAGAAGATTACATTTCAGGCAGCTCCATTTTCGTATGAATTATTTTTTGACGACAGAATAACACTTGTAGGCGGAGACAGTGGTACGGGTAAAACTGTATTATATGAGATGCTTGCGGATTTGCGCTTGACAGAAGAATATAATGCAATTAAATTATTTAATTATCAATCAGATCATATGACAGAAGAGTTAGAAAAATGCAGGAACTGTTTTATTGTAATTGATAATGCGGATATTTTGATAAATGATGAAGTCAGAAAATTTATTAATTTTGAATTTTCAAATCAATATCTGTTATTTTTAAGGAATTGTGATGGATTAAATGTTTCCGATAAAAGCTTTAAAGTTTTGAAAATGATGAATAACAGGATAACTTTAGAAGAGGAAGTATAATATGAAATATCTGTGGACAGAAGATACCGGAGCAAGACTCCATTTTTGGAAACTGGTGAATCAGCTTTTCTTTGACGATAAGCTTATTGTTGAAAGTAAGGGGAGCAATCAGGGAATTATAGATGCAGTTGCAGAACTAAAACTTGAAGAAGGAGATAAATATTATATTGCATTTGATTGCGTAGTTGATAATCAGGATATTCGGAATAAGTATCGTATGTTAAAAGAGTTTGCAGAAAAATCGAAAAATCAGATTGTAATTCTGGATATGATATGTTTTGAATATTTGATTTTAGCATTTGACAAGTTGATAGAATGGACTGGTACAGGGAAAAAGGATAAAATAAAGATGCGAGAGGATATACTTGCTGTTATTGAAGACCATAGAATCAATTTGTCAAAAATTACAGATGAAAAGACATTGAGGTATATATCTGGATTTAAAAGATTTTCTACAGAGCGTGTAATGAAGTCTCTGGCAGGAGAGCTGACGGAGAATGAGAAATGGTCAATAAAGAGCATCTATATGGGAGAATGCTGGTATAAAGACTGTTGTTCATCTGAATATCCAGATAATATTAAATGTGGAAAACCCGAAGTTAAGGAGGGTGAGAAGAAAATAAAAGCATTGATAAAGTCAGATGCAGTACAGGAGGTATTAAGAGAGATACAGTTGTGATAAAATAGATTTGTAATATATCAAACAGCAAGTGAAGACAAAACAGAGAGGATTTCTATAATGGACATTATACAAAAATTTGGTAACGCAGTGGGCAGTATGTAGCAGAAATTGTTATGAAAAATATCATCCAGGCACTTTCAAAGCCTGAAAATTCAGCGATGGTCAGCATCTTTGTTCCGGGAGAGCTTTTGACGGCGGCAGGTCTGACTCCGTATTCGGTAGAAGCAATGTCCTGTTTTCTCGCGGGAACAAGATGTGAACAGATATTTCTGAGAAAAACAGAAGAAGACCGTATCTGAAGCAGAAAAATATGCTTCCGGGATTTTTTATAGATGTACCGTATGACAAGATCGAAGATTCTGTAAAATATGTGGCAGATATCATCCATGGTCTGAATGTGTCGGTTGCTTCGAAAGTAGGAGCACTGGCGGCACGTCTTGGGAAAAAGAATCCGGGAGAATATATGATGACAGGCGGAGTGGCAAAGAATCCTGGAATCATCAAAGCACTGGAAGAAAAGCTGGATGCGAAATTGTATATTTGCGACGAGGCACAGCTTTGTGGTGCGCTTGGAGCTGCATTGTTTGCATATGAGAAGTGCAGTGTGTAGAGGCTGTGTTTGTAATCACCGGACATTATTTTATATTGCATAAAAAAGAGAAACCTTACCAATTTTCAGACGTAAAAACTGAAAACCGGTAAGGTTTTTTACGCATATCGCCATGCAATATGCAATTATCTTTTATTTCATTGCATCTTTAATTGCGCCAAGCAGCTCTTCATAGGTTTCATAGGCCGGGATCTGCGGATAATCCGCTTTGATCTTGTCGGTTGAACGGAATAAAAATCCTGCCTTACTTGCCTGGATCATACCCAGATCGTTGTAAGAATCGCCACTTGCGATCGTTTCAAATCCGATGGACTGCAGTGCCTTTACGGTTGTTAGTTTGGAATTTTCCACACGCATCTTGAAGTCTGTGATTTCGCCATTTTCCGCAATTTCCAGACTGTTGCAGAAAAGCGTCGGATGACCAAGCTTTTCCATGAGTGGCATTGCAAATTCGGTGAAGGTATCACTGAGAAGGATTACCTGGGTGAAGGAACGTAGCTCATCCAGGAAGTCTTTTGCGCCCGGAAGCGGATCGATCTTGGAAATTGTTTCTTGAATTTCTTTGATTCCGAGACCATGAGCTTTTAAAGTATCCAGTCTCCAACGCATCAGTTTGTTATAATCAGGTTCATCTCTTGTGGTTCTTTTCAGTTCCGGAATTCCGCTTGCTTCTGCAAATGCAACCCAGATTTCCGGTACAAGTACTCCTTCGACATCCAGACATGTAATATACATATGTTAACCCTCCTGTACTTTCTGTTTTTTGCTTTCTATAATACCATATATCTGTTTATTTTGCATGTTTTTTTGCAATTGATTAAAAACTGCTGGCGAGAAAACGTTACTGTTCACTCCCGTGTCAATCACTACGCTGATTGGCACGGAGGATGCACGTTTTATCTTGAACGGCATCTCGCCCATCGCCAAAGGCGATTTAAAATGGCGAGATGCGTTGCTGGTCACAGGTACTGTGAACAGTAACGAGAAACCTGTATAAACTACATGATAGCATGGAAAACCATGTAAAGAAGTCATTTGGGAAAATTGCGGGTTCCATTTTGGAATGTGCACAAACCGGAAAGATATTGACGATAAATTTTTTCAGGGACTATAATATAAGTATCTGTAGCAAAAGAGGGATGTTTCGGAATAGATCATTGAAAAAAGAAAATCTGCCGAAACATATTTTGCTTAAATTACATAAAGGAGAAAAAGGATGAATAACTTTATTTTTGAAAATAAAACGAAAGTATATTTCGGGAAAGGATGTGTCGGCGAGTATCTGCCGGAAATCGCTGCGGCGCATGGGGATAAGGTTCTGCTTGCCTATGGCGGCGGCTCGATCAAGAAAAATGGAGTTTATGAGGAAGTTACAGCGGCACTTGAAAAAGCCGGAAAAACAATCATCGAATTTCCGGGGATCATGGAAAATCCGACTTATAAGAAGGTGCTGGAAGGCACAAAGCTGGTAAAGGAAAAACAGGTGGACTGGATCCTTGCAGTCGGCGGTGGCTCGGTTATGGACTGCAGCAAGGCAATTTCCATGGCAGCGGTTAGTGAGAAAGATGTGTGGGATGAGTACTGGGCGAAGAAGGGTGTTGTGGATTTTGAACCGATGCCACTTGGCGTGATCGTAACAGCGTCAGGAACAGGCAGTGAGTGCAACGGGGGAGCAGTCATTACCAATGAAGAGGTCATGATCAAGACAGACCGGGATTACCCGAAATGCAATCCGGAATTTGCATTAATGGATCCGACTTACACTTATACAGTGCCGACAAAACAGATGGTGGCAGGAAGCTTTGATATTCTGTCTCACATTATGGAGACTTATTTCAGTGAGCCGGACGAGGATAACGTATCGGATGATATTTCGGAAGCTCTGATGCGCGGCGTGATAACAAGCCTTCGTGCGGCATTGGTAAATCCGGAGAATTATACAGCAAGAAGTAATCTGATGTGGCTGTCTACCATGGCAGAGAACCGGATCATCAAGCTTGGCAAAAAATGTGATTTTGAATGCCATCAGATGGAGCATCAGATCAGTGCTTATACCAACTGCAGTCATGGATGTGGACTTGCTGTGCTGCATCCGGTTTATTATCGGCATATCTGTCAGGCAGGCGCAAAGAAATTTGCCCGCTTTGCGGAAAATGTATGGAAGATTCCGAGAAATGGACGTACCGATGAAGAGATGGCTGAAGCTGGCGTAGAGGCATTGGCTGATTTTATCAGAGAGATCGGACTTCCGACAACACTTCGGGAAGTAGGCGTGGAGAAAAAAGAGGATCTGAAAGAGATTGCGGATTCTTGTTATCTGGTGGATGGAAGTTATAAGAAGATGACACATGAGGAGATTCTGGAAATATTTCTGGAGTGCTTCTAGCTAATTGGAATGGAACGGAAAGAGATTAAAGAGATCCCTGTGCCGTAAATGGTGCAGGGATCTCTTGCTGTCGTGATCTGGTATGCAGGAAAAGATATCAGTGATAGTTTTTCTCTTTCTGACCGGCATTTAGCTATTGTAATTCGTTAATAATTGCTTCAATGGTTGCGACATCTTCTTCCAGCATATCTGCGATTTGTTCTTTGGAATATTTTTTTTCTAATTTCTTTTTGACCTGACTTTTTAAAAGGTCATTTTTTCCTTGAGTTTTTCCGGTCTCGATTCCAGCTTCCGCACCTTCAGCAAAGGCTTTTTGACGTTCTATTTCTCTTTCTTCCCATGCGCGCATGAATTTCGCCTCCATTTTCTTGTTCGACCTGATCTGACAGACTTTCTGATGGAGCAATTTAATCTTCTGGCTTGTGCACGAACCCGCGACCTCATTCGTTGATTTTTCCATGTAATGAAGTAACTCTATCAGTTCCGGTGATACCATTTCAGGATGCGTGCCATGGCAGTTTAGAAAAATACGTGTTGCTTCATCTTGCAGATCAAGATCTGGACATTCTTCGCCTTTCATTAGATAAAAATGTTCCGAAAGGAGAAAGTCTATATGATTATATTAACATATGACGGAAATATGTAAAAGAGGCGATCTCAATCCGGATATTTTCAGTTGTCGTTCATTGTCGGAAAAAGTTGCCGGAAACTGGCTCCGAAAATGAGATTGGGTTGAATAGATAAGGTTGCAAACAAGAAGAAGTTTGTTTGCGTATGGATATCGTAGCATAAGTCTGTTGAAACAGCAATCTCGAAAGCAGTCGAAAAATTTCGTTGGGATTTCTATAGACAATCATTACAGGCGCAGTGATCGTGGTGGCACTGCTGACCGGAAAGGTCAGAGGAAGAAAAGAATAAACAAGTAATACAGAAAAATGAGGAAAACACCGAAGTGAAAACCGGTTGTTTTCCTCATTTTTTAATAAGTTTGGAAAATTGCATTTCACAGCAGATAAAAGTCTCAGGTAGTAAAATTCCTATACTGGATGGATATTTTGGTTAAGGTGATCTGAAGTGTTTTGAGGATTTGTTTCCTCTGAGTGTTCATTCACCGGAAGATATTCATACTTCGGAATGAAATTGTGTTTATCGTACAGTTTATAATACTGAATAAAAATACGGTCCATAACTTTTGGAATCTGACTTTCATCTGGTTCAAATAAAATGATCAGATACTGCATGGCACTATACCGTGTACACACGTCAATCTTACGGATCTTGTGACGGATCGCTTCCTCCATGTATTCCAGTGCCTGTTCAATATTTTCAATATACATCATAGAATCCGGAGTGGTTTCCATTGTGACCATGACCAGGAAACAATGGTATTTATGTCGTTCTCCAAGCTGGTTGATGTACTCATAAATCTTAGAAAATTCACGGTAATTAAGATTAAGTGCTCCGGAATAGTTTCCGCTGTTACGAAGTACTTTTGCCACAAGGGAAAGATCTTTTGCCACGCTGGAAACCGGGAATACGGTATTGCCCATCTGCTGATAGAAAAAGAAGTTGTGTTTTCCGTTTTGCTTGACATAATAGAGTGCTTTATCTGCTTTGGAAGAACACTCGTCAAAGGAATCTCCCTTGGTACACATGCAAAGTCCGGCAGAAATGGATGCAACACGGATCTCAAGATCTTTTTTCTTCTCGGAATCAAAGCGGGAAAACAGAGTTTCCATAAGCTCGGTTATTTCATTTTTACCGGCATCCGGTACAAAAAGAAGGAATTCATCGCCACCAAGCCTGCAGCCAACCAAATTTCCGATATGCTCGGAGAGGAGAGCTCCAAGTGCTTTCAGTGCACGGTCTCCGGCTTTATGACCGTAGATATCATTTATCTTTTTCAGATTATCCATATCCATAAAGATCAGACAGCCATTGTGCTCCTGCATCAGCTGTGCAATCATTTTCTGACCGGTATTTCGCATAGGGAGTCCGGTAAGAAGATCAAAATTTTCTGCTTCTTCCTGGCTCTTCATCGTATTCATAACATTGGAAATGAAGTTGCTGATTTCAAATTCCATGCCAGGAAGAACTGGCTCGTCATCAATTTCCAGATAAGTATCTGTGATCGTCAGACGATTCTCATCTAACAGTCTAAGAAAAATATCTGCGATTTCAGGATCGAACTGAGTTCCTCTGTTTTTGCGTATTTCTTCATAAATTGTTTCTTTTGGAAGAGAATTACGGTAAATACGGCGGGAATTCATTGCATCATAGCTGTCGACAACAGCAACGATCCGCGCATGGATCGGAATCTCTTCCCCTTTTAGACCGTCCGGATAACCATGGCCATCATAACGCTCATGATGAGAACGGGCGACTTCGGTTACATGATTGATGATCGAAACATTTTTCAAAATCTCAGCGCCGATAACCGTATGTTCCTTAATAACAGCGTACTCTTCGTTTGTCAGTCTGGATGGCTTGTTTAAAATAATATCAGGGATGCCGACTTTTCCGATATCATGCAGATGAGCTGCATGTCGGAGATTGACGATTTCAGAGCGATTCCAACCCATTTCCTGCGCAATCAGTGCAGAGTATTCTGCAACACGATGGGAATGCCCTCTGGTGTATTCGTCCTTTGCCTCGATGGTTGTAGAGAGAGTCTGCATCATCTGTAAGGAAATCTTTTCCATCTGCCGCTTACGTTTCAAAAGCTCCTCTTTTTGACGATGCATTTCAATGGTATGCAAATTCTTTATTGTACGGATAATGCTAATGAAAAGAAGGATCAACATGCTGACACCAATAAAAAGACCGGAAATCAAAACTACAAAATATGTAGAAATGGATTCGATGGCGATGGCAAGCATTGCAATGATCAGGCTAATCAGTACCAGTTTGTTTTTTCGATATTCTTTCTTTCGCATATCCAGACAGAAAGTCAGGAAAACCAGAAGGAAGGTGACTGCAAGAATCACATGGGCGCCCGGCAGAGTTTCGATAAAATCAGCAGTGCCAGTCAGATGAAGAACCAGACAGATCAAAAAGTTACCAAATGCCGCACAGCCAAGGTAAAAGTAAGGCTTTTTATAACGACCCTGCTGAATGAGATCTGCATAAAAAAGTACCGGGATCGGAACGAGCATGATCATCACAAAGCATAAAGTCCCCAGTGCAGATGGATTCGGAACAATAAGCTGTCTGAGTTTGGATTCGCCGAGCATCCATACAGCACCCATGGTCATGCACCATCCAAGATATTCCATATCAAATTTTCTGTCATAGACAATTCCGAGTGCGATACTGAAAAGGATGGTAATGATACCGGCGAACAAGATGAAGAAAGCAATAATAGTCTCAAGCCCGTAAGATTCAAAAATATATTCCCAGATATCACTCTTGTCTCCGGAATAGATCTCATTGACTACACCGGAATAGTTAGAGGTATTGGTAGTCAGCTCAATACGGAGTTCTTTTCCTGCATCTGCTGCTGAAGTAGGACAGAAAACATAACAGCTGGCAGAATTTTTCCCAGCCAGCCGCTGGTCTTTGGTTGAGTATTCAGTGCGAAGCACTCCGTCAATATAGAAACGGATATCCTGCAGAGAGGAACGTAGAGCCAGCGAACTTTGTGTATAATTTTCAGGAAGTGTTGTGGTAATGACCATAGTCTCTTTCGCAGGAACATTGTAATGTCCGGGGACGGTAATCTGTTCTTTGCTTCCATCGGAGTGAATCCAGGTAAAAGTACCATGATATGTGATGTCGCTGGATTGGATTCCGGTATTGTGATTGTTAATTCCTGTGAATTGTATTACCAGAAACCAGATAAGTATCAGGAACATCAGAAGATAGTAAAATCCGATCTGGATTTTGCTTATTTTATAGTTTTCTTTTGTCAAAACAGAGACTCCTTATCTACAATTTTGGTCTATTTGAAGATATTATACGATGTGAGTGTCAAAAGCAAATTTTGCCACTTACTGATGTAACCGGATTGCTCTATTGCTACGCAATTTCCGCAATCCTTAAACATCATTATACTATTTGCTGACAATATTTGCAATTAAAGAGAAGGAGGAATGGTGGAAAAAGACAGGTCATGGTACTGTTCACAGTATCTGTGACCAGCAACGCATCTCGCCATTTTAAATCGCCTTTGGCGATGGGCGAGATGCCATTCAAGATAAAACGTGCATCCTCCGTGCCAATCAGCGTAGTGATTGACACGGGAGTGAACAGTAACCAGGTCATGGCAGTTGAGAAATACTAGAAGATAGATTATAATTTTTGTAAAATATTTTGTGTATGAAAGGGAACGTAAAATGGTAGAATTAAGCACACTTTGTTATATTGAACAGGATGGAAAATATCTGATGCTTCACCGGACTGTCAAAGAAAATGATATCAATAAAGACAAGTGGATCGGAGTAGGCGGTCATTTTGAAAAAGGGGAAAGCCCGGAGGAATGTCTTCTTCGTGAGGTATGGGAAGAGACGGGATACTCGCTGACATCCTGGAGATATCGTGGGATTGTAACCTTTGTATATGGCGAAGATGTAGTAGAATATATGTCACTTTATACGGCAGACGGTTTTACAGGAACACCGATTGCGTGTGATGAAGGGGAACTGGAATGGGTAGAAAAGTCTAAAATCGGAGAACTGGAATTATGGGAAGGGGATCGGATCTTTTTTGAACTCCTTGAAAATGAGCAGCCGTTTTTCTCATTAAAGCTTGTATATAACACAGATGATGTTCTGGAATATGCAGCGTTAGATGGAAAAAAGATGAAAGATTTCAGAAGAAGAGAGTGTTAAAGTGAAATATCGAATAGTGTGGAAAAGTTACGAAAGTAATGTTTTAGCATGGAATGTTGAGTCTGCTCATTTGGATAGTGTATGATGATAAAGATTCTCATTAAATGAAGGGGGAAAAGAGAATGTACAGTGAGTTGACAAAGATGGAAGGGAAAAGGATTGTAATCCGCACATTCGGTTATTTTGATATTTTTGTGGATGGGGAAACGATTCCTTTTTCATGTAAGAAAGCCAAAGAACTGTTGGCACTTCTGGTTGACAGAAGAGGAGGATTTGTGACGACGGGGGATGCGATCAGTTATTTATGGGAGGATGAATGTACAGAAAAAAGAATAAAAGATAAATTCCGCAAAGTGGTAAAAGAGCTTCGGGGAACGTTAAATGCATACGGAATCGAAAGGGTCCTGCATCGGGTAAATCAGGAGAGCCGTATCCGTACAGAGCATGTGGAGTGTGATCTGTATGACTACCTGGAGGACGAGGAAAAACATAAAAAGCTGTTTAAAGGAGTGTATATGACGAATTACAGCTGGGCGGAAAACACTTTGGGAACGTTGCTGAATCAAAAAGAATAATGGAGAATATAACAAAAATCGGGAGACTGTTATCAGACAGCCTCCCGATTTTTTTGAAGAGATTCTATTGGACTACACATTCTTTGTACAGTTTTTTGATTGTGAATGTCTGCTGTAAAAGGAATAAAAATTGAATGGTCCAAAAGAATTTGTAAAAGAAACGAAAAAAGGATGAAAAAGAAACGGTTTTTGGACGGAAAAGAAACGAGAACCGATTGTATAGATGTGTAGAATGGGGAAAGGATCCGAAAATAAAAAGAAAGAGAGGAAAAAGAATGAGACAATTGAGAAGGCTGTTATCCGTTTTGGTAATGGCGGTAACGATGGTGGGGATGTCGGCGACGGCGTTTGCACAGGAAAAAGATTCAGGGGTAGGAGGGCTTGGAAGTCTGACGATAGCGAATGCATCAAAAGGAGTGGTGTATTCAGTTTACAAGGTGTTTGATGCGAAAGTAAATGCTGATGGAACTTCAGTGGCGTATACCAGAAAGAATCTTGTTGATAATCCGTATTTTGAGAAAGATTCTGCAGGGAATGTATTTACAAAAGAGGAAGCTTATCGGCCAGAGTCAAAAGAACAATTATCCGAAGGTGCAATTGAATGGATTAAGAAAAATGGTACAGAAATATCGAGTGTGACATCAGATGGTTCTATATTAAAATTTACTGGTCTTCCATACGGCTACTATTATGTCACCAGCACTTTAAAAGATGGCGGTATGATCATGGTAACGAGTGTTGCAAAAGACGCGCAGATCGTGGACAAAAACAGTAAGGAGCCGCAGTGGACTCCGGAGAATGACGGGAATGCCGGAGGGAAAAGTATTGTACTTGACGATGGTAAACAGGTAAAGGAAAACAATGTCAGTATCGGTGAAACGGTTCATTTCCGTTTACAGATCAACACCTCGAATTATGTTGCAGACAAGCAGATCAAGGAATTCATCGTTGAAGATACTCTTCCGGACGGATTTGATGCAGCGAAGATCACATCTGTGATGATTGAAGAAGAACCGCTGGAACAGTTTGAAAATACAACTTTCCCGGTTACGATCCCTTGGGCAGCGGATGAAGGAGAGGGTGGCTGGAAAAATCTTTATGATACCGGGGCAAGAATTACCATTGATTATACGGCTGTGTTAAATGATAAAGCAGTGATCGACGGGGAAGGAAATAAGAACAGTGCCAGATTTTCATGGAATTATACGACAGAGGAACCGGGAAAAAGCTCGATAGAGGATTCTACAACAACAGATACTTATGCGGTTGTGATCCAGAAGGTCAATGAAAAAGGAGAGGCGCTTACCGGAGTGGAATTTGAAGTGCCGTTCCCGGTTCAGGCAGAAGAAGAAAGCGGTGTGTATACTGTAAAAGGCGGACAGACCGGAACCGGAAAGGTGAAAGCCGGAAGTGATGGAACTGTGGTGATCAAAGGCCTGAAGATGGGTGATTACAGGGTTACAGAAACAAAAGCACCAGAAGGATATAACAAGCTGACAGAGTCATTTCTGGTAAGTGCCGAAAAGGTCAGGGCGACAAGGACGGACGCCAGCACATATCTTGATGAAAACGGAAATGTTACAGAAAGCGAGACTGAGACAAAGGTAACTTATACAAATGAAAATTTTGCAGCAAAGGTAAAAGTTGTTGTAAATAAATCAGGAAAACTTCTTCCGGGGACAGGTGGAACAGGTGAAATGATCTTTACGGTCAGTGGAGTACTGATTGCAATTGTTGCAGGAGTTGTCCTGTTGAATACAAAAAGACGAAAACGAATTGTATGATAGTGAATGAGCCGAAACGAAGGGGAAGACTTTTCTTTTTTATATGGACAGGAATCCTTCTTGCGGGAATCGCGGTCATGCTCTATCCAAAAGTCGGAAAGATCTGGAATGCCGGTCGGCAAAGCAGGGTGGTAGATGGATATGAAAGGTCAGTGGAGAAGCTGGATGCCAGGAAGGAAGAGGAAATGATCGCACAGACAAGAGCGTATAATGTGATGCTTCTGAAACAGAATAACCCAGTGCCGAATGACAAAAATGCTGATAGTTATGGAGCACTTTTGAATATGACATCTGACGGTGTGATGGGATATCTGGAAATTCCGGCAATCCGGTTGAAACTTCCGATTTACCATGGAACGGGTGATTTCGCAATCTGCAATGGCGCAGGACATGTGGAAGGAAGCAGTTTCCCGATAGGCGGAAAGGGAACACATGCGGTGCTTTCTTCCCACAGAGGACTGCCGGGGGCGAAACTTTTCTCAGATCTGGATAAGCTGAAGGTGGGAGACTATTTTAAAATAACAGTGCTCCGGCGGACGCTTTTCTATCGAATCGATCGGATCGATATTGTAGAACCGGAAGAAACAGAACTGCTTGCGCTGGATAAGGAGAAGGATTACTGCACATTACTGACATGTACGCCTTACGGTATCAATACAAAACGGCTTCTGGTGCGGGGCGTACGCTGTGAGGTGACGGAGAAAGCGGAGCCGATCCGGACAGGAGAGAAATCTTATCGGGGATGGTATGCTGTGATCGGACTGAATCTGTTTGTGGCAGGTGTGATCGTGCATAGAAAAAGGAAGAGAAAAAGAAGAGGTTTATAGACAAATGAGGGGGATAAAACATGCAGGCAGTATTTGCTGAAAAAACAGACAGCCGGTCACTGGAAGATAACCGGCATATCGGAGAGCTTTTCTTCATCCGAATGTATTGGGAGACAGGGAAAACGCCCTCCGGAAATATTCTGTACTGGAAGGATGCCAAAAGAGAGGATGCACAGATCAATTTCACAGGATTTGACGGGCTTTTGCTGTATCTGGATGAAACCTGTGAACAAAATGGCGTGCTGCTGAGAAAAGCGCAGGTCAGACGATGTCAGAAAAGAAGACGTTATCTGGAGACTGGGAACGTGCCGGACATGGAACAGATGAAAAAATCGGGGCACGCAGCAATCTTCTGGTTAAAGGTGATGGGAAGAGAGTTTGCCTCGTTTCAGGGAATCGTCCACATCTGGGGAAGGGATTATCCGTATCGGAGTGGATTTGAACTGATTATTCTGCTGAAAGATATTGTAGGATTTACAGAGAGGCGGGGGACAAGAAGAAACTGGATGGCGGCGAGAATCTGTTGATGAATATTGCAAATAATATTTTGCAAAATGATTTTTTCGTTTGCAAAGGATTGTGAAGTCTTAAAAGACATATTATAATGGCATAAGAAACTACAGACAAGACGGACAGGAGATGCAGACGATGGAATTATGGGATATTTATGATGCAGATAAGAAACCAACAGGAAGAACGATGAAGCGCAATGACTGGTGTCTGAAGGACGGGGAGTACCATCTTACCGTTCTTGGAGTTGTAGCAAGAACAGACGGAAAATTTCTGATCACTAAAAGGGTAATGACGAAAGCCTGGGCACCTGGCTGGTGGGAGGTATCCGGCGGTGCAGCTCAGGCAGGAGAGGCATCTTATGACGCGGTGTTAAGAGAAGTCAGAGAAGAGACAGGACTGGACGCAAGTCAGGCTGATGGAGGCTATCTTTTCACTTACAAGAGAGAAAATCCGGGGGAAGGAGATAATTATTTTGTAGATGTGTATCGTTTCGTGATGGATATTGATGAAAAAGATCTCCATCTTCAGGAGGCAGAGACAGATGGTTATATGTTTGCAACATTAGATGAGATTAAGGCATTTGCGGCAGAAGGAAAGTTTCTGCATTATAACAGTATAAAGAAAGCATTTGAGATGTAAGTAAAATAAAAATCGGATTATCGGGGAAATGACAGATCGCCTGATAATCCGATTTTTTATAAAACAGAAACTCTGAAAAAATATGCAATACATAGCGAGTATCTGTTTCTTTCTGCTACTTGCAATATGATGCAATCACTTTCAACACCTTATCCATTTCCAGTGGCTTTGCGAGATGCTCATTGATTCCGGCATTCTTCGACTTCTGGATATCTTCCGCAAAAGCATTGGCACTGAGGGCAATGATTGGAACCGTTGTGGCATCAGGGCGGGAAAGTCCGCGGATCGCCTTTGCGGCATCCAGACCATTCATAACCGGCATCATAATATCCATAAGAATGATGTCGTATTCATATGGCTTTGATTTTTCAAAAAGCCGGACGGCTTCCAGTCCGTTGATGGCTGTGGATACATTAAGTCCTGCGGCTTCCAGAGAGAAAACAGCAATCTCAAGGTTCAGTTCATTATCCTCTACAACAAGAATATGAAGATCCGTAAGATCTGCCGGAGTATCAGTGGCAGTTTCCGCAGAGGCGGAAGGTTGATGCTCGTCAATGGTAAATGGCAGGATCAGAGAAAAAGTTGAGCCGACATTTTTTTCACTTTTCAGCTGGATCGTACCGCCCATTTCCTGTACCAGTCTGTGAACGATCGTCATGCCGAGCCCGGTCCCTTTGTAAATCGTCCGGGCACCGGTATCTTCCTGTGCAAAAGGTTCAAAAATGTGCTTCTGAAATTCCGGACTCATACCGATACCGGTATCAGAAATTATAAATTTGTAAATAACATTCTGGTGGACCTGCCTGATGATCTCTGCGTGTACAGAGATCGAACCACCGGGCTTATTGTATTTAATTGCATTGCTTAAAAGATTCATGAAAATCTGACGGATATGTAATGGACTTCCGATCAGATAAGGATATTTTAAACTGCCCGGTTTTATTTTTTTCAGAGTGATATCAAGCTGGGAAGCCTGTGCTTCCAGCATACTCCAGCAATTGTCAAGGATATCACGGATGTCGAATGGTATCTGTTCAAGGAAGAACCGGTCTGTTTCCATCCGCTGCATATCCAGGACATCGTTGACAAGAGCTTTTAAGTGAAAAGCAGCAGTACGCATTTTCTCATGACACTCCAGCAGTGTTTTGGGATTTGTTTTATTTTTCTGTGCAATATCAAGCATTCCAAGAATTCCGTTAAGAGGGGTGCGGATATCATGGGACATCCGGCTGAGGAAGTCGGTCTTGGCTGTATTTGCCTGATTTGCGGATTCGACCGCCTTAACCAGCTCCTGCTGGTAAGCCAGTTCTTTCTGCTTGTAATCATCGATGATCTGGGTTACATAAAGAATTTCTGTAACATCGTCATCAGTGTCGCGGTTCTGGACGATAAAGGTGGCACGGCGCCAGATCCCCTGTGGAGATGGATACTCCCGGCTTATAAAAAGCTTTCCGTGCAGCCGGTCATTTACCGTTGTCAGATCAAAGAAATACTGCATGATCTCGTGATGTGACGGTGCAACCAGTTTCTCAAGGATATCGTTTAACTGCGCAGTGGCGGAAGTGACAACTCCGGTCGGTGTATAGTTCTGGTTGGCACCGGCAAGCTTTTCAATCCGGTCTTGAATTAGATCGATATGGTAAATTGCATGATAAATCTGACTGGTTGCAGCGGTCAGGTTCTGATATTTACGTTCATTTTCGATATTACGGGTGACATCCTGATGGTATCCACGGATGCATATGCCATTTCCCTTATAATCCGGATAGAGGATACCGCCACATCGTATCCAGATCTGTCCAAGTAACGGATGATTCCATGGGTATGTGATTTCTGAGTAACTTTCGTGAATGACTTTTTGCACATAATCAAGCACCGGGGTTACGTATTTGGGAGGAATCCTGTGATACCAGAACTGATAAACTTCTTCAGGAGACATCTCTTGTGACACACCAAGAAGAGTACACATTGTAGGATTTGGGTGCAGCCTGGGAGCTTTAACGCCATCCATCTCAAGCGTCCAGATACCGATTTGTGCGCCACGAAGAATTTCGTCCATCTCCAGCTGATAATCCAAACGGGATTTGGAGGCAACAACCTCCAGGCGCATCTGCTCATTCTTATGATCTTTGATCATGGTTCCGACATATTTTCCAAGAAGGGACAGCAGGCGGTGGATCAGGCTGGATTTCTCCATATCCGGATTATCTACGCCAACGAAACCAATCAGCTTTTCGTGTACAGAAATAGGAAAGGCGATCAGGGTAGAAACGTTCTGAACTTTTAACAGTTCATATTCCAGAGGCATAGATTCACGGTAAGCCTCCAGATCTTCGATCAGAATATTTTCACCATGAAGAAAAACCTCGATCCATTTTGGCATACTTTCAAAAGGAATATCACGCAGATTCCGGATCTGCGGGGTGACTCCTGCGGCGCACCACTCATAAGTATTGGTAGAAGTATGATTTTCACTGGTTTCAAATACATAAGCACGGTCGGCGTCTGTAAATTCTCCGATCGATTTGAGCATAAAATTGATACTGTCAGCCAGATCCTCTGCTTCATGAAGCAGGGAAATCTGATCTGTCATAAAACGTTCGGCTTCCAGCTCAGCATATAAAGTTGCATGATCCTTGTCATTATTCATAAGGAAATTCCTCTCAAGTAAAGTGTAAAGTTTATAAAATTACTTTACCTTGTTTTTGCGAATTCGTCTACGAAAAATTTAACATACAAACAAATTGTCCGGTGGTTTACAAAAAGAAGGAATGATTCTATAATTTCAATTAGACGAAAAAAATTTTGTCAGGAGATAACAGGAGGAAAATAAAATGGCTTGTACAACAATACTGGTTGGAAAAAAGGCATCGTATGACGGCTCTACGATGATCGCAAGGAATGATGATTCACCGTCAGGCGCTTATATGCCGAAAAAATTTGTGGTGATCCATCCGGAGGATCAGCCGAAGGTATATGAATCGGTGATTTCGCATGTGAAAATAGAATTACCGGAGAATCCGATGCGTTATACCGCCATGCCGAACGCAGTCAAGGGGGAAGGAATCTGGGCGGCAAGCGGGGTAAATGAAGCGCAGGTAGGAATGACAGCAACCGAAACGATCACATCCAATCCACGTGTGCTTGGAGCGGATCCGCTGGTTACATATCAGCCGAAGTCAGACGACCAGGAAGAAATTGCAGGTGGAATCGGGGAAGAGGATATTGTATATATCGTGCTTCCTTATATCCACAGCGCAAGAGAAGGCGTGCAGAGACTTGGAAGTATTCTCGAGAAATATGGTACTTATGAGATGAATGGAATTGCATTCGCGGATGTAAATGAGATCTGGTGGCTGGAAACAATCGGCGGACATCACTGGATTGCCAGAAAAGTGCCGGATGAGGTTTATGTGGTGATGCCGAACCAGCTTGGAATGGATGAATTTGATCTGGAAGATGCACTTGGTGAGCAGAAAAATTATATGTGTTCTCCGGATATGAAGGAATTCATTGAGAAATATCATCTGAACCCATCCATGGATGGAACCTTAAATCCAAGAGATACTTTTGGAAGCCATGATGATTCGGATCATGTATACAATACACCGAGAGCCTGGTTTATGGAACGTTACCTGAATCCAAATTCATACAACTGGGACGGGCCGGATGCAGATTATACACCAGTATCCGATGATATTCCGTGGTGTATGGTTCCGGAAAAGAAGGTTACAGTAGAAGATGTAAAATATGTTCTGTCTTCACATTATCAGGGAACACCTTATGATCCGTATGGAGCTTACGGGGACAAATCAATGAATGGTGCATATCGTTCCATTGGTATCAATCGAAATGATTTTATGTCTTTGATCCAGATGAGACCGGAGCAGCCGGAAGATTCACGCGCAATTGAATGGGTGGCATTTGCATCCAATGCATTTAATGTAATGGCTCCATTCTATGCAGATATTGATGAGACACCGGAATATTTTGCAAATACGACAGGGGAAGTTTCAACAGAGAACTTCTACTGGTCAAGCAGAATGATCGCTGCGATGGCAGATGCTTCTTATAAAAAGTCTGTTTTCCATATTGAGCGTTACCAGGAACATGTGATGGCAAAGGCACATCAGATCATAAACCGGTATGATGACAATCTTACGAAGGAAAGTGATATAGCAAAGCGTATGCAGATCAAACGGGAAGCGAACCGGGAGATTGCGAAGATGGTGAAGAAGGAAACTTCGGATACATTGTCCAAGGTTTTGTACGAACTGAGCAATCAGATGAAGAATTCTTATGCGAGATCGGATGCATAAATAAAATGCGAGTGGGAAATGAAGTCGGCAGAAAAATCATAAAATGATGTAAGTGTTAAAAATAAGAAAAAAGTTGATAAAAAAATAATTTTATAAACAGAAAGGTTTGAATTTTGTAGACTAAGGTATTATAATAGCGTAGGAAGTTGAAAACTTCTTAATCAAATTCAAACAAAAGGCAGGTGAACAGAATGGACAGTTGTGATAGTCATGGGCGAAGTATATACGCAGGATGGGAAAATGGCAGCAGTTCATTCTGTTTGTTCGTATAGCATTTCTTATCCTGTTTTCCCGTATTGACATTCATAATTGAATATTGGATGAAAGACAGAAATGTGGAGGATTTTAGACTTTGATTCTGCATGTTTTTGTGCTGGAAAAAGGATAAGGAGGGCGAAAGTGATGGAAAATACACAGGATTATCAGGACTACCAGGACTACAGAGCTGAGATCCTGGGCATTGTAAGAAGCAATGCCTCTCCGGGAATTATGAGAAACAAACTGGAAGACTACCATGAGAATGACCTTGCAGATGTATTCCCGGATCTCTCCGTTGCGGAGCGGCGGAAATTGTGCCGGATTCTGAATCTGGACATGCTTGCGGATATCTTCGAGTATATCGATGAAAAGCAGGCGGCTGAATATCTGGATGAGATGGATGTGCGGAAAGCAGCAGCAATTCTTTCCAGAATGGAAACAGATGCGGTTGTAGATGTACTGCGGATGATTCCAAAAGAAAAGAGAGCTCTTTTATTAGAGCTGATGGATGATGAAGCCAGAAAGGATATGGCAGTTATTGCTGCATTCGATGATGAAGAGATCGGTTCCAGAATGACCACGAATTACATTGAGATCAGAGAGAATCTTACTGTAAAGCAGGCGATGACCGAACTTGTCAGTCAGGCAGCAAAAAATGACAATATTTCTACAATTTTTATGGTGACAGCGGATCACACCTTCTACGGTGCGATGGATCTGAAGGATCTGATCACGGCAAGACAGGATACACGTCTTGAGGATCTGATCGTGACATCATATCCATATGTATACGGTCATGAGCTGATTGATGACTGTATCGAAAAATTGAAAGATTATTCGGAAAATTCTATTCCGATCCTGAATAACGATAATAAACTTCTCGGTGTTATCACATCCCAGAGCATTGTCGATCTGGTCGATGATGAGATGGGTGAAGATTATGCGATGTTCGCTGGTCTGACTGCAGAAGAAGATTTGAAAGAGCCACTCAAAGAGAGTATGAAAAAACGTCTCCCTTGGCTGCTTGTTTTGCTGGCACTGGGAACAGTTGTATCTTCTGTTGTAGGTGTATTTGAGCAGGTAGTAAGCCAGCTGACGATCATTATGTGTTTCCAGTCACTGATCCTGGACATGGCAGGTAACGTCGGTACCCAGTCACTTGCGGTAACGATCCGTGTTCTGATGGATGAATCTCTGACAGGAAAGCAGAAAGTAGAACTGGTATTCAAAGAGATGCGGATCGCATTTTCAAATGGTGCGATTCTTGGAATTTTGTCATTCCTCGTATTAGGACTTTATATTGCACTCTTCAAAGGAAAGACCTGGGCGTTCGCGTATGCGGTATCAGGCTGCATCGGTCTGTCTCTGATGGTGGCAATGGTAATTTCCGGTGCGGTGGGTACACTGATTCCGCTGTTCTTCAAGAAGATCAATATCGACCCGGCGGTAGCGTCCGGACCACTTATTACGACCATCAACGACCTTGTTGCGGTTGTAGCTTACTATGGACTGTGTGGTATTCTGCTGATTGGAGTGCTTCATCTGGCAGGATAATTATAAAAGAGAGTAAAAAGAAGTGCGTGTAGGATATAAATGCTTTTACTGAATAAACCGGTAAAGACAGTGCAGTATCCTACATGCATTTCTTTTTATAGAAAATAAAAATAAAAATATAGATGAAAACTATGGGATAGATTACCTATAGAGAAAAACAATTTGAAAATTAAAATATCTGGTGCTAGAATGTAAAAAGCATGTCGGAATAATATCAGAGATATGTTAAAGGGAGGAACACTATGAAAAAAATGAAAAAATTTGCAGCTCTTCTCCTTGCAGTATCAATGGCAGCAGGTATGGTAGCCTGTGGAAGCTCAGATAAAAAGGAAGAGACTACAAAAAAAGAAGAAACCAAGAAAGACGACAAAGAGACAAAGAAACTGGAAGGAACTCTGAAGGTTGTTACAACAGGGGATGCTTATCAGCCGTTATTTGATAAGTTTACAGAAGAAGTAGGACCGAAGGTCGAATTCATTTCCATGTCTTCAGGAGAAGTTTTATCAAAGCTTAAAGCAGAAGGTGGAACACCTGCAGCTGACCTGTGGTTCGGGGGCGGAATCGATGCATTTATGGATGCAAAAGACAATAACCTTCTTGAAAAAGTAGATTTTGATGCAGCAGATGAACTTGCACCAGAATTCAAAGACAGTGATAACTACTGGTTCTCAAAAGGTGTTACTGTTGTAGGATTTATTGTTAACAATGATATTTTAAAAGAAAAAGGACTCGAAGCTCCAAAGTCATGGGATGACCTTACAAAAGAAGAATATCAGGGAGAAGTCCTGATGTCTAACCCGGCTATCTCAGGAACAAACTACGCAGTAGTAAACGCTCTTCTTCAGACAAAGGGAGACGAAGAAGGATGGAAGTATTTTGAAGCTCTTAACAAGAACGTAGATTACTATTCAAAACGTGGTTCAGATCCAAGTACGAAGACAGCAGCTGGTGAAGTTGGTATTGGTATCACATATATCAATGGTACACTGGATGAACTGAAAGAACAGGCAGATGTTGATGTAATCTATCCTTCAGACGGAATGCCATACGTTCCGGAAGGCGTTGCAGCATTTGCAAATGCAGACAATACAGAAGCTGCAAAAGCATTTATCGAATGGTTCTTCTCTGATGATGAGAACATGAAGATGATGGCTGAAATTGACAAGAATAATACGTGTCTTCTGGTAAAACCAAGTTTGAAAGGACTTGAACTGAACTTTGACAAGGATCAGCTTATGAAAGAAGATCTTTCTCTGTTCGGATCAAAGAGAACAGAGATCCTTGACAAGTGGAGCACTCTGATGGGAGATAAAGGTGAAGAATAGAAAACCTAGAGAAAAACGGGCATCATTTTATGATGCCCATTTTTATAATATATTGGATTATTTCATATTGGCAGTACTGGTAGCAGGTGTATTGATTTTTATTCTGTATCCACTTCTTTGTATGATCAGACAGAGTTTTGTGGGAGAAGAAGGATTTTCAACAGAAGTTTACAAAAGTATTTTCAGTGACAATCTGCTGCTTGTAAAAAACAGTGTTTTTGTAGGTGTATTATCTGCATTCTTTTCAACGATTCTGGGACTGCTCGTATCCATTTGCGTATGGACAGCAGGGAAGAAACCGGGCAAATTTCTGGAAGCCATTTTACTTATCAGTATGGTTTCGCCGCCGTTTATTGCTTCGCTCGCTTATATCCAGCTTTTTGGAAGGAACGGTCTGATCACAAAAGGAGTTTTCGGTCTTTCGCTGAACCCGTATGGATGGCTTGGTGTTGTTGTAATGCAGACGTTATTCTTTTCTTCGTTAAATGCACTGATGATTATCGGAATGCTTCGGAAGATGGATATGTCGCTTGTACGGGCCTCCTTTGACCTTGGAGCCTCCTCTGGTTATACATTATGGAGAATTGTTGTGCCATTATTGAAACCGGTACTGCTCAGCTGCTTTTTGCTTTCGTTTATCCGGTCAATCGCTGATTTCGGAACGCCTGTTGTGATAGGTGGGCGTTTTGAAACAGTTTCGACCGAAATTTATATGCAGGTAATCGGATATTCCAGACTGGATAAGAGTGCGGCGCTTAATGTACTGCTTCTGATCCCGACGATTCTTGTTTTTATCCTGTATCGGTATCTGATGCAGAAAAATGAAAAAGTCATCAGTGGAAACAGTAATAAGACAGTAGAAGCGGGAGATACATTCCGGGTTCGTGGCCTGTCTGCAATGGTCGTATGGCTGGGGGCGGGCATCTTTTTTGTGATGATGACTCTTGAATATGGATCTATCTTCCTGAACAGCTTCAGCAGAAACCTGCGCGGAAAAATTACATTTACAACGATGTATCTGGATGCCCTGCTGGAGCGAAATATGGATACATTTATCCGGAGTGTGGAATATGCACTTATCGTAGCAATAGTCGGAAGTATGATCGGTATTTTACTTTCGTATTATATCGAGAGACGAAAAATAAAATTTGGCGGGGTGCTGGATTTTATTATCACACTTCCGTATATGCTTCCGGGAAGTTGTTTTGGAATCGGATATATTCTGGCTTTTAATCATGAGCCGCTAAAACTTACCGGAACAGCGGTCATCGTCATTCTGAATATGATCTATAAACAGATGTCAATTACAACGAAGGCTTCGGCGTCCTCTCTTTTGCAGATCAGTACAGAGCTTGATGCTGCAGCGCGGGATCTTGGAGCGAATAAATTTCTGGTAATGAAAGATGTCATTCTTCCGAATGTAAAGCAGGCATTTGCAACGGGATTTATCAATAATTTTACAAGTGCGATGGTTACGGCAGGAGCAGTTATTTTCCTGGTGACACCGGGACAGAAGATTGCAGTATTTACATTATTTGATTGCATTAACACAGGTCGGTATGGAGAAGCATCTATGATTGCGACATTTATTATTGTGATCACAATTTCAGTAAATGTGCTGTTTTCGATAATTGTTGCATGGAAAGGGCGAAAGAAACGTGTATTTAGAACTGAAAAACATAAGTAAAAGTTTTGGTGAAAAAGAAGTAGTAAAAGATTTATCACTTTCCCTTCCAAAGGGAGAACTGTTGTGTCTGTTAGGGGCATCCGGTTGTGGGAAAACGACAACACTCAAAATGATAAGTGGATTTTTAAAAACAGATAAAGGACAGATTTTGGTTGATGGTCAGGATATCACTACACTGGCCCCGGAAAAACGCCCGGTATCGACTGTTTTTCAGTCCTATGCATTATTTCCACATATGAGTGTCCTGGAAAATGTGATATACGGACTGAAGTTCCGCGGTATCCGGAAAAAAGAAGCCAGAGAAATGGGTATGGAATATCTGAAAATAGTAGATATGGAAGAATATGCCGGGGCATCAATTGGGGAAATTTCCGGAGGACAGCAGCAGAGAGTTGCACTGGTCAGATCGCTGATCACAAAGCCGAAGGTACTTCTTCTGGATGAACCACTTAGTAATCTGGATGCGAAACTCCGGGTAAAAATGAGGGAAGAAATCCGGGAGATCCAGAAGAAATATGAGATCACAATGGTTTTTGTAACGCATGACCAGGAAGAGGCAATGGTTCTTGGAGATCAGATCGCTATTATGGATCAGGGAAAGCTGGTTCAGATTGGAAAGCCGGAAGAGGTATATCTGCATCCGCAGAATGATTTCGCAAGAGATTTTCTTGGAATATCGAACCGGTTTACCGATATCCGGGGAAATACGATATGCTGCAGACCGGAGGAACTGGAATTTGTAGCAGAAGGTTCTGTGAAAGGAATTGTAAGACAGGAAGAATTTCTGGGATTTTACAGGCAGTATTACATTGAAACGATGAACCATGAACATATTATTGTACGGACAGACAGAGATATAAAAGTAGAAGCTGGAAAAGAAGTGCAGCTTCGGGTGAAATAAAGAAAGACACTGTGCAAGGTGACAATATCAGTTTGATGTGCTACCCTGCATAGTGCCTTTTTATTTTGAGGAATGACCGGTCAGACGTGCATCATCCCTGACATCACACAACCTCCTGCAGCACCGGCATTTTTCAGTTCGTGCAGTTGTGCTTCATCAATTTTGATTCCGCCAATGCCATAAACCGGAATCTGCACAGCTTGGCATACATTCTGCAGAAATGGAAGTCCCCGTGGCGGGAGCCCTTTCTTGCAGTCGGTAACATAAATATGTCCTGCTGTGAGATAGGAAGCTCCCAGCTTTTCCGCTTCGACTGCTTCAGAAACAGAATGGATGGAAGTCCCAATAGTATGAAAGCTGGAAACCACTTTCGGATTTTCAAGCAAAAGTGGAAGCGGTAAATGCAGCCTGTCACAGCCGAGCTTTCTCGCAACAGCTGGATAAAAATGCGGAATAAACGGAACTTCGAACTGTTCACAGATTTCTTTCACCTGCCGGGCAAGAGAAAAATATTCCTCTTCCGGCAGATCTTTTTCACGCAGGATCAGAGCTTTCGGATGCAGCTGACAGACACGGGTAATCTGTTCTGTAAAAGGACGGGAACAGAGATGGCGGTTTGTTACGGCAATAAGATCTCTATACATAGATATAATCACTCATAACCGGCTGCATATTGTTGGAAAGAAGTGCCTGATAAACCTCATCTACGGAACGTCCGTCAGAAATCTCGAACTGGTCATCTCCCTTATCCTCAATATCATCCACATGGCTTCCGATTCCGGTGCTGACTCCGGCAGAAATCTTGGTTGCAGCAATCTGTGTCAGATTGTCTCTTACACGAGCACATTCTCTGGTAGATACCGTAATGCTTGCAAATGGCATGAACAGACGGTAAGCACAGACTACCTGGAGAAGCTGTGGCTCATGGACATCCATCGGATTGATCCGGTCGTTGTTGATGATCGGGCGAAGTCTAGGACAGGAGAATGCGATTTCAGCATGCGGGTATTTTCTCTGGAGAAGATAAGCATGGTATCCGGTTGCAAAAGCATCTTTTCTGAAATCGTCCAGACCAAGTAGGGCGCCAAAGCCGACACCACGCATTCCGCCCATCAGTGCACGTTCCTGTGCATTAACACGATAAGGGAAGATCCGCTTATGACCGGCAAGATGCAGAGTTTCGTATTTATCGGAATTATAGGTTTCCTGGAAAACGGTTACATAGTCTGCACCACATTCATGAAGATATGCATACTCATCTGAGTTAACCGGATAAATTTCCAGACCGATGACTTTGAAATATTTTCTTGCGATCTTGCAGGCATTTCCAATATATTCGACAGTAGATTTATTACGGCTTTCACCGGTCAGGATCAGGATTTCCTGAAGTCCTGTCTTGGCAATTGCAGCCATCTCTTTTTCAATCTCTTCGTCATTTAACTGGGCACGGTTGATCTTGTTGTGGCAGTTGAAACCACAGTAAATGCAGTAGTTTTCACAGTAGTTGGCAATGTAGATCGGTGTGAACATATAAACGCTGTTGCCAAAATGCTTACGCGTCTCTTCCTGGGCAGCCTGTGCAATCTCCTCCAGAAGCGGAAGAGCAGCAGGAGAAAGAAGAGCAGCAAAATCTTCCGGTGTACGGATGTCGTGTGCAAGAGCACGCTTTACATCTGCTTCCGTATATTTGTCATAATCATAAGCATTCATGGCGCCCACTACCTGATCCATTACGTCAGAACCAATATCCTCCATACCCGGAAGATAGGTCATATGATCGATCCGGTTCTTTTTCTGGTCCTCCAGAATTTCCTCACTTAAAATACTTTCGTTGATATGTGATTTTTCCATTTTGACTGCCTCCTAATCCTCTAAGAATCCTGTCAGAGGTGAGGATGCACTTGCGCCTCTTTCAATGGTGCGTCCCAGTCCGGAAAGATAAGCGCTGCGTCCGGCTTCAATGGCTTTCTTGAAAGCTTCTGCCATGGCAGGAACATCTCCTGCAGTTGCGATAGCAGTATTTGCCATAACAGCGGAAGCTCCCATTTCCATGGCTTCACAAGCCTGGGAAGGACGACCGATTCCGGCATCAACGATAATCGGCAGATCGATCTCATCAATCAGGATCTGGATGAAATCCTTTGTGCTGAGTCCTTTATTGGAACCGATTGGGGAGCCGAGCGGCATAATGCAGGCAGCTCCGGCATCGGCAAGTGCTCTTGCAGCATTCAGATCCGGGTACATATACGGCATGACAACAAAGCCTTCTTTTGCAAGGATTTCTGTTGCTTTGATGGTTTCGTAGTTGTCCGGAAGCAGGTATTTGGAATCATGAACGACTTCAATCTTTACAAAGTCACCACATCCGACTTCACGGGAAAGTCTGGCGATACGGACTGCTTCCTCAGCATTACGTGCACCGGATGTATTTGGGAGCAGGGTTACATTGTCCGGAATATAGTCCAGGATATTTGCAAGACCGCCTTCATTTGCACGACGCAGGGCAAGTGTGATGATCTGAGCTTCTGCTTTTTCGATACAGGCTTTTACAAGATCCAGAGAAAATTTACCGGATCCGAGGATAAAACGGGAAGTGAATTCATGACCTCCCAGGATAAACTTATCTTCATTTGTACTCATAATAAAGTTCCTTCTTTCTTATGTTTTTAAATTTCTTCTTCACCGAGGATCAGCCGTGTGATCATGTTGGCTTCATGTGCGGCACAGATGGCAACACGCGGTGCCATCAGTCCATGACCGTAAGTTGGTGCTGTCATGCCATCACCACACAGATAAAAGTTTTTCATGATCCGTTTTGTGATAATAGTATTGCTGCTTCCATAGCCGGCCATTCCGGTTGCGGATACGAGCTTTTTCTCTGGGCAATGTTCCAGAATTCCATTGACCAGCATTGCTTTGGCTTCCGGATTATCAAAAGCTTCGCAGACAATTGTGGCATCTGCAAATAATTCCTGCAGATTATCGTCCGTAACTTTTACACAGTCTGTGCGGATATCCAGATACGGATTGATCTTCAGAAGCAGGGATTTCAGGGCATCGGTCTTGTACATTCCGATATGCTCCATGAAATATTGCTGGCGGTTCAGATTGGTAATGTCAACTACGTCAAAATCAATCAGGTGAAGATGACCAACACCGATCCGTGCAAGCGCATAAGCAACATTAGAGCCAAGGCCGCCAAGCCCTGCAATCGCTACATTTCCTGCCGAGAGAAGCTTCTGCGTCTCCGGGGAATGTCGCTCGTCAAGGGCGGTGTAGATTTCTTCTTTTGTAAGTGTATGATGCATGATTTTTTAGCCTCCTCCTACGAAACTTACAACTTCCAGACGGTCCCCGTCTTTGAGCATGGTGTCAGAATAGCTGTATTTTGGTAAAATATCACCATTCATTTCAACGGCGATCCGTTTAATCTGATAATTGTTCTGTTCCAGATAATCCGCAACACTAAGCGGCCCGGTCAGAGTAACTTCTTTACCATTAACTGTAATCATGGAAAAACCTCCTTTCAAAACGGAAAAGTTCTTAAAAATGCAAAAAGAGTCCACAAAGAATTACACCCGTGGTGGTGTACCCCTTCATGAACTCTCGCCCAATCTCAACTTTACCTTATTCATTTTCGTGTAAACCCTGGTTGAATGTAGAATTTCATATTATTTTAGGAAATCCTGTTTCTCAAATACCATCAGAGTATGCTGATGGTATTTGACGCCGCATATCAAAAAAAGAGAGATACCAATGTATCTCCCGTTATCATCAAAATATACGTTCCTACGTTGGCATTATCCAAATCAGGTATATGGGTCGAAGTTCTGAACTTCCTCTCAGCCTGTCAAACAAGCTCCCCGTTTCATTTACGAAGTTCAGTATAGTTCGGTTGAGGAAAAATGTCAATATCAATATAAAAATATATCCGGGCATATTACAGGAGTGCTTTTACAGAACGGTCATATGTTTTTGTAACACGGAGCATGGAAAAATGCACAAAAAAACAGAGTATACTCTAAAAAATCATGTGAACGTGCCGAAATTGCACAAAGTCCATTGACAAATGAACTTTAAAGAGTTAAAACACCACTATAATAATTTAATAAAATTTTTATTTATCTTATTAAAACTTAATTATTTTAACTGGAAGAGAAAGAGAGGGATTAGTATGAATACATTAGTTATCGTATTGATCGCAGCAGTACTTCTTAGCTGTGCATATGTATTCTACGGCCGCTGGCTCGCTAATAAGTGGGGAATCGATCCAAAAGCAGAGACTCCGGCAAAGAAATTTGAAGATGGAAAGGATTATGTTCCGACAGACGGATGGACCGTATTCAGCCATCAGTTTTCGTCAATTGCAGGTGCAGGTCCTGTTACCGGTGCAATTCAGGCGGCAGTATTTGGATGGGTTCCGGTATTCCTGTGGATCATCGTTGGAGGTATCTTCTTCGGTGCTGTTACAGACTTCGGTGCACTGTATGCCAGTGTAAAGAACGAAGGAAAGTCTATGGGACTTCTGATCGAAAAATATATCGGTAAATTCGGACGAAAAGTATTCCTGCTTTTCTGCTGGCTGTTTACACTTCTTGTAATCGCAGCATTTGCAGATATGGTTGCAGGTACATTTAACGCTTACACAGAAGTAGACGGTGTCGTAAAACTTGCAGATGCAGCAAAGACAAACGGAGCTGCAGGAACCATTTCCCTGCTGTTTATCGTATTTGCCATGATCTTCGGTCTGGTACAGAAAAAGTTCCGGTTCCACGGATGGAAAGAAACAGTTGTCGGTCTTATCTTTACTGTAGCTGCTCTTGGTCTTGGTATGTTGGCACCGATCACAGCAACAAAAGATACATGGACATACATCACATTTGTATATATCTTCTTTACAGCAGTACTTCCGATGTGGATCTTAAAACAGCCGCGTGATACCATGACAACTTATATGTTCATCGGTATGATCGCCGGAGCTGCACTGGGACTTCTGGTTGCACATCCAACCATGAACCTTCCGGTATTTACAGGTTTCCACAACGATACACTGGGAGATATGTTCCCGATCCTGTTCGTTACCGTAGCATGTGGTGCTGTATCTGGTTTCCACAGCCTTGTTTCATCAGGTACATCATCTAAGACTGTATCCAATGAAAAGGATATGCTGAAGGTCGGATACGGAGCAATGGTTCTGGAAAGTCTTCTTGCAATCATCGCACTTTGCGTAGCAGGTGCAGCTGCAGCGGCAGACGGAACACCGGCAGCCGGAACACCATTCCAGGTATTCTCAAGCGGTGTCGCAGGATTTTTCGAGATGTTCGGAATCCCGGTTTATATTGCACAGTGCTTCATGACCATGTGTGTATCTGCACTTGCACTTACCAGTCTGGATGCCGTTTCTCGTATCGGACGTATGAGTTTCCAGGAACTCTTCAGCGTAGATGATATGGAACATGCAGAAGGATGGAGAAAACTCCTTTGCAATACATATTTCTCAACAATCGTGACTCTGTTATGTGCTTACGTTCTGACACGTATCGGATATGCAAATATCTGGCCACTGTTCGGATCAGCCAACCAGTTACTTTCCGCACTGGTACTTGTAACACTTTGTGTATTCATGAAGGTAACAGGAAGAAACAACAAGATGCTGTTTGCACCGCTGATTATCATGCTTTGTGTAACAGGAACCGCACTGGTAGAGAGAACCATCGGACTTGTAAAAGCATATGCAGCAGGTTCCGCTACTTTCCTTGTAGAAGGACTTCAGCTGATCATCGCAATCCTGCTGATGGCACTCGGACTTGTTATTGTGATCAATTCTCTGAAGGCTTACTTTGGAGCTAAGAAAGAGTCTGAAGCTTAGGATTTATAAAATATGACGAAAAGGGATGGCTTGTCGAAATGACGGGCTGTCTCTTTTTTTATGAAAATATATACCGCAGTTTTGAAAATGTGGTATGATTTGGGTAGATTTTGTAAAACAGGGGTTTATCTGCAAGTGGCAGAGAATTGGTCCTGCAGCAGACAAAGAAGATCCAGGTAAATCTGGAGACTGGATTTGATGCCCGTGGAAATAAAGGATGAAATGGCGGTTAATGTAATATGGAAAAAAAGGATTATGGAGATAAAAAGACGGAGTTGCTGGTGAAAGTCGCAAGAATGTATTACGAGGACAGCATGAGCCAGGAGGAGATCGCGAGCGAAATTGCCTGTTCCAGACCGTATGTATCCAGACTTCTGACGGATGCAAAAGAGATGGGAATCGTCCAGTTCAAGGTTGTGCCTCCAAAGGGGTATGAACTGGAGATGGAGAGAAGACTCCGGGAAAAGGGTAGCCTTGAGAAGGTTATCATTGTGCCGAAAAAAAGTAATCTTCCAAAGCTGACAGCGGTGGCAAAGGCGGCGGCAGAATATCTGGAATCGGTTGTGGAAAATGGAGATATAATTGGATATTCGTGGGGGAATACGGTATATTCTGTGTCGAATTTCCTGAGCCAGAAAGAAGATCTATCAGATGTGACAGTTGTGCAGTTGTGTGGTGGAGTCAGCAATTTACAGAATAATATCTATTCAACAGAAATTGCGAAAAATTTTGCAAAGGCGTGGGATGCGAAGCCGTATGCAATGATGTGTCCGGCTCTGGTAGACAGAAAAGAGATAAAGGACGTTTTCGTCAGTGATTCCAATGTAAAGAAGGTGCTGGAATATGGAGATGAAGCCAATACACTCCTGATCACCATGGGAGCCTATGGCGTGCAGAATGCAGTATGCCGGGCAGGATATCTGAAAGAAGAAGAGATGCAGGAGCTGATCGTGAAAGGCGCAGTCGGGGACATTTGCGATCATTTGATCAATGACCAGGGAGAACTTTGCGATGAAGCGTTGGATGAACGGACGGTTTCGGTTCCACTGGCAGAGCTGAAAAAGAAGAAACGGAGGATTGGAGTTGCTTCAGGACAGAGTAAAGTAGAATGTATTTGTGGGGCGATCAGAGGGAAGATTATCAACGTTCTGATCACAGACGAAGATACGGCAGGAAAAGTCATTGAAAGATTAGAATAGCCATTGACAGGGTGGAATCCATGTGCTAATATCAAGGCATGAACAAAAGTTACTGAGCGATTAACAAATGTAACCATAAGAAAAGGAGATATGATCATGGATAAAAAAGAAATCGCAAAATATTTAGATGACACTCTTTTAAAGGCAGATGCAACACCGGAACAGATTGTAAAGATCTGCGAAGAAGCTAAGACATATGGATGCGCATCTGTTTGTGTAAACTCAGGATATGTACCGCTTGTTTCAAAGGAACTTGCAGGATCAGAAGTAAAGACATGCTGCGTAATCGGATTCCCTCTTGGAGCATGCACATCAGAAGCAAAGGCAGCAGAGACAACAGACAGTATTGAAAAAGGCGCAAACGAAGTTGATATGGTAATCAACGTAGGACGTGCAAAAGCAGGTGAATGGGATTATGTAAAGAGTGATATCCAAGCAGTTGTGAAAGCAGCAGCAGGAAAAGCTCTTGTAAAAGTAATTATCGAGACATGTCTCCTTACCGATGAAGAAAAAGTAAAAGCATGCCAGGCTGCAAAAGAAGCCGGAGCAGATTTTGTTAAGACATCTACAGGATTCTCAACAGGTGGAGCAAAAGTAGAAGATATCCGTCTTATGAGAGAAACTGTTGGACCGGATATGGGTGTTAAAGCTTCCGGTGGAGTACGTGATTTTGAAAAAGCTCAGGCTATGATCGAAGCTGGTGCTACAAGAATCGGTACAAGCAGCGCGGCAGGAATCGTAGAATAGACAGATAAATAAGTGACAATAATAAAAATGAGCCATTTTTAGAAGTGAATTTTATAAATGGCTCTTTTTTTACGTCACAATAAGGAGAGAATCCAGTTTTGCCAGTGGTTTTGTGTTTAACAGGAGAAGTTGATCGGGTTTTTACACTTGCTTGAAATTAGATTTTAGATAAAATCTATGAAATAAATCGAAAAAGTTTCTTGAAAATATTTGACAAAATATGCCTGAAATGCTATGGTATATGCGAAGAAACCGGTTACAAAGCTAAAGTGCCAATATGAGGAGAAAATGGGGAAAATGAACATATACGATATTGCAAAAAAAGCAAATGTTTCACCGGCAACCGTATCGCGTGTGCTGAATGGAAACCAGAGTGTGAGAGAAAAAACGAGAAAAAAGGTACAGCAGATCATAGATGAGAGCAACTATGTGCCAAATTCACTGGCACGGAGCCTGAGTGTGGGCGATATCCGAAATATTGCATTTCTGGCACCGGATATTGAGAACTCATTCTTCAGCAAGATTTTGCATGGACTTTCTGATACGGCAAGCCAGTATGATTATAACGTATTCATGTACGGAACCAATGATGATCTGGAGGTAGAACACCGGATGCTGGAAGGGATCCGTAAGGAGATGGTGAAAGGAGTTGTGCTGATTCCTGTCACGGATAATGATGAAAAAACAATAGAGCTGCTGAAAGGGCTGGAAAAGAATCAGATTCCGGTTGTACTGCTCGACCGTGATATCCGCGGAGAGAATTTTGACGGCGTCTATTCGGATGACTGCCAGGGAGCGAAAGAAGCGGTCGACTGCCTGATTGAAGAGGGGCATAAAAAGATCGCAATTGTCACAGGTGATGAGAATACAAGACCTGGAAGAGAGCGGTTGAAAGGATACAGAAAAGCCTTGAAAGAGGCGGGGATTGAGGAAAAACCTGATTATATCGTGAACGGACATTTCAAAGAAAATATGTCCTATAAAGTCTGTCAGAAGCTGATGGAGCTTCCGGATCCGCCGACGGCAATCTTTTCATCAAACAACCTGACAACACTTGGATGTCTGAAATATATGAAGGAGCACAAGATCCGTATCGGAAAAGATATTTCTCTGGTAGGATTTGATGAGATCCATGAGCTGACGTATACAGAGCTGGAACTGACAGTGGTTGACCGTCCAATCTATGAGATGGGCTGTGCAGCGCTGGAATTATTCGAGATGAGTGTCCGGTCGATGGAAGAAGGCAGGAATAAGGTTCTGAAGCATACAAGTCTTGTAGAAACAAAATTGATCCGCAGAGGATCTGAGAAGCTGAAAAAATAACAGAAGAACAGAGACATGAAACAGGGTATTGGTTTTCCGGTACTCTGTTTTTTTGCTTTTTTGAATGAAAATAAACTGGACGAAAGATATCCGTCTTGTTTCTGAGTTCTCAGAGAGGAATACTTTTTGATAAATAATCATCAACTTGCAATCGGTTTCTTGAATAAATGAATAAAAATATTGGCAAAAATGCACTAAAAATAGTTAATAAAACTAGATAAATAAACAAAAACGTGCATATAAACAGGAAAAACGTTGACAGTACAAGGTGAATGGGTTTAGAATGAGAACAAATAAAAGAAACCGCTTTCAAAACGAGAAAGCAAAAAATAGACTGAGAAAAGAAAGAGGAAAAATAAAATGAAAAAGGTTGCAGTATTCGGAAGCTTCGTAGTAGATCTGATGGCAAGATCACCACACCTTCCGGTTCCGGGAGAAACAGTAAAAGGTTCTATGTTCAAGATGGGGCCTGGTGGAAAAGGATTTAACCAGTGTGTTGCAGCACACAAAGCAGGAGCAGACGTTGTGATGATGACAAAGGTTGGAACCGATACATTTGCAAATGTAATGCTCGATACCATGACAGAGCTGAATATGCCAAAGGATAACATTTTCATCACCAAAGAAACCGAAACAGGAATCGCACTGATACTGGTAGATGAAAATTCAAGCCAGAATGAGATCATCATCGTACCTGGTGCATGCAACACCATTACTGCTGAAGAAGTAGCAAGCGTTGAAAATGTAATCAAAGAATGTGAATACGTTCTGTTACAGCTTGAAGTTAATCAGGATGCTAACGAGAAGATCGTAGACATGGCAAATAAATATGGATGCAAGGTCATCATGAACACAGCACCATATGCACCGATGACAGACGAATTCCTTTCTGAATGCTATATGGTAACACCGAATGAGGTAGAAGCAGAAGAAATCACAGGCGTTGAAGTGAAAGACCTTGATTCTGCAAAACAGGCAGCTGCTTACTTCAGAGAAAAAGGTGTCACAGATGTAGTTATCACCCTTGGATCAAGAGGAGTGTTCGTATCATCAAAAGGCAAAGAAATCATCGTACCGGCATACAAAGTAGATGCAATCGATACAACCGGTGCAGGAGATGCATTTAACGGAGGACTTCTTGCAGCACTTTCCGAAGGAAAAGAACTCTGGGAAGCAGTAAGATTTGCAAATGGACTTGCAGCACTCTCCGTACAGAGACTTGGAACAACACCGGCTATGCCGACAAGAGAAGAGATTGATAAATTCCTTGCAGAACACGAATAAGAAGGAATTTATAAATAGAAGGAGGAAGAAAGATGTTAAAAGGAATACCAGAAATTATTGGATCAGATTTATTGAAAGCACTGGCAGACATGGGACACGGTGACATTCTTGTTATCGCAGATCATTTTTATCCGCCGTATTCAAAATCACCAAATGCAGTAAGCATTCAGGCAAAAGGCAACACAGCACCGGAAATGATCGATGCAATCTTAAAACTTATGCCGTTGGATACAGAATACTGCGCAACGCCATTAGAGTACATGGTTCCGGATGCTGATTCAGGAGTTGAGATGGAACAGTGCGATACATGGGATGAAGCGATCGAAGCAGCAAAGAGAAATGGTTATGAGAACTGTGCAGGACCAATCGAACGTACAAAATTCTATGAAAAAGCAGGAAAAGCTGTTCTTACAGTTTGTACAAGCGAGACAAGACCATATGGATGCTTTATGTTACAAAAAGGGGTTATGTAAATAAAGCACGTGAGAACGAAACGTTTTAAAGTGTAACTTATATAAGAAACATTAAGGAGGAAAAAAGTTATGAAAATGAAAAAGGTAGTATCAATGTTACTGGTCGGCGCAATGACACTTTCATTAGCAGCTTGCTCAGGCGGAAAATCATCAGGATCTTCTGATGACAAATCATCAAGCAATGGGGGATCAGATAAGAAATCTTATCACGTAATTTATTTAACACCTTCTACAGCATCCCAGTTCTGGACATATGTTGGAATCGGTATTGAGAACGCTATGAAAGATATCGAAGAGAGCGAAGGAATCACAGTTGATTACGAAGTTGTCGGACCAGCTGAAGAAAGCCAGACAGAAGACTATGTAACAACATTTGAACAGTGTATCGGAAAACAGCCAGATGCAATCGTTACAGCTACACTTGCAATTGATGCAACTGTACCGAAGGCTCAGGAAGCTACAAATGCAGGAATCGTTCTGAACTTCGTAAACTGCGGTATCGGAACTGGCGATGACGGTGCAAATGAAGATTACTACAATGAATTCTACTACTGCTCAAATGATACAATCGGTGAAATGGCAGCAGAAGCATTCAAGGACGCTATGGATGCCAAAGGTGTTACAAGCGGTGTCCTTGGTATGAACACAAACGTTGAAAATGAAGCTCTTAACCACAGAATCGATGGATTTAGAAAGAAAATCGCAGAAATCGCACCAGATCTTGAACTGACAGATACATATTACAATGGTAACGATGTTGAAACAGCTCAGAAGAATGCAGAAAACATTATTTCTACATACGGCGACAAGCTGATCGGTATGTATTCAGGAAACAACATCACAGGTGATGGTGTGTGCAACGCAGTTGCAGATTCTAATGTAGGCGACAAATTCATCAACGTAGCAGTTGACTCAGATGATATCGAAATCCAGGCTCTGAAAAATGGTGTCTTAGATGCAATCATCGTTCAGGATGCATACGCTCAGGGATACAAATGTATGGAAAATGCACTTCGTACACTGATCGATGGAAAGAACCCTGAATCTAAGAAACAGGTTAACTGCCCACCAGTTGTTATCACAAAAGACAACATGGACGACAGCGATATGCAGGATCTGCTTGATCCTACAAGACTTCAGAAATAGTCTTTAGAGAACAGTAGTTACACTTTAATAATAAGAATAAAGGATTGATGTAAGGGGCGGTTTACATCGCCCCTTACTTATAGAAGAGGTATGGGTTATGCAGGACACGATTTTAAAAATTCAAAATATCAGTAAATTCTATCCTGGTGTAACAGCACTTAATAACGTAAGTTTCGAGATCAAAGCCGGTGAAGCGAGAGCACTCTGCGGTGAAAACGGTGCCGGAAAGTCTACGTTGATAAAATGCATCATGGGTGTTGAAAGACCGGACGAAGGAAAAGTTTTAATGAATTACAATGGCGACTGGATTGAAAATACCAGCGCACTTGAAGCGCAGAGTCATGGAGTATATGCGAACTATCAGCATGTAAACATTGCGCCGGACCTCAGCATTGCTGAGAACTATTTCCTTGGCAGACAGCCAAGAACAAAATTAGGCATGGTTGACTGGAAAAAGATGTATGATGACAGTCAGAAAATTATCGATAAATTTGGGATGAATGTTGATCCTCGCCAGAAAATTTCGAGTCTGCCGATTGCTATGCAGGCAATGGTAACAATCAGTAAAATTTCTGTAAGCGATGATTTGAGAATAGTAATCTTCGATGAGCCGACAGCTCTTCTGGAGAACGAAAAGGTTGAAACGCTGTATAAGTTCATTGATGAACTGAAATCTAAAGGTGTAAGTATTATTTATATTTCACATCGTCTGGAAGAAGTCCTGGATATCTGCGACAGTGTTACAATCCTGAAAGATGGAACTTATATTGAAACAAAACCGATCGAGGAAGTTACAAAAGACTCCCTGATCAAGATGATGGTAGGACGTGAACTTTCTGATATTTACAATATCAAACGTCAGAAACCGGGAAAAGAAATCCTCAGAGTTGAGAATTTTTCAGACAGTAAGCATTTCAGAAATATCAATTTTAATCTGCATGCAGGCGAAATTATTGGTTTTGCAGGACTTGTAGGTGCAGGACGAAGCGAGATCATGAGAGCCCTCTGTGGTGTAGAAAAGAGATTAAGCGGAGATGTCTATGTAAAAGGTAAAAAAGTTGAGATCAAGGATCCGGCAGGAGCGTTAAAAAATGGTATTGGATTCCTGACAGAGGACAGACGTGCAGACGGACTTGCCCTTGCCCTTCCAATCAAGACTAATATCAATATGAACTCTTATGAAATGATCAGCAAAGGCGGAATCATTTCTCTGAAGAAAGAAACAGAAAGAGCGGAAAAATATTCAAAAGATGTCCGCGTAAAAACACCGAGTGTTATGCAGCTTTCAGGTAACCTGTCAGGTGGTAACCAGCAGAAAGTCGTTATCGCAAAACTGCTTTGCAGAAATCCAGATATTCTGATTTTTGATGAGCCGACAGTTGGTGTCGATGTAGGAGCAAAGGAAGAGATCTACAAGATTATGGAAGAGCTCACTGCACAGGGCAAAGGTATCATTTTAATTTCTTCTTATCTGCCTGAAGTTATGGGATTATCAGATCGTCTGTTCGTAATGGCACAGGGAAGAATTACAGGAGAATTCAATTACGATGAAATAAAAGTACTGAAGGAAGAAGATGTCTTGAAGAAAGCATCTGTTGAGGGCTAAGGAGGATTATTATGGCTAAGGAAAATAAAATCAAAAAGACAAGTATATTCCAGCAAACAGAATTTACATTAGGTCTGATCATTGTCATTCTTTTTGTTGGTGCATCATTTTTTACAGATAACTTCTGTACACTCTATAATGTAACAAACTTAATGAAACAGTGCGCAATCATCGGTGTTATGGCTGCTGCACAGACTATGATCATTATCACAGGCGGAATCGATATCAGTGGTGGTGCTATCACAGGACTTTCTTGTATGGTTCTCGCATTACTGCAGAGAGATACACACATGAACATGTGGATTACATTACTTATTGCAGTTATTATTGCAATTGCAGTTGGTTTCCTGAACGGAATTATCATTTATGATTTACAGGTTCCGCCAATGATCGCAACACTTGGTATGCAGACAATCGTTCGTGGTTTTGTAAAAATCATCAGTAACGCACTTACAGTTACAGGTATCGATCAGAGAATCCTGAGCATGGGAAATACAAACGTATTCGGAGTACTTCCGGTTCTGGCAATTATCTGGGCAATCGTAGCAATTATTATCTGGTTCATCCTGAAATATGCAATCTTCGGACGCAGCCTCTATGTACTTGGTAGTGGTGTCGAAGTTGCAAAATTAAGTGGTATCAAAGTAAGAAAAATGTTCTACGCTACATACGCAGGAGCTGGTCTCCTCTATGGTATCGCAGGTATCATGCTTGCAGCCCGTGTCCAGAGTGCTCTTCCAACCGGTGGTGAAGGATACGATATGAACGCAATCGCAGCAGCAGTAATCGGTGGTGCATCATTAGCAGGTGGTAAAGGAACCGTTACAGGTACAGTGCTTGGTACAATTCTGATGGTACTTATCAACAACGCCGGTGTACAGTTCGGATTAAATACACACGTACTTGAAATTACAAGTGGTGTCCTGATCATCTTTGCTGTAACAATGGATATGCTGAAAAACAGAAAGAAAGCATAATTAAATACGAGAAAACTTTTTTCATGGGGCTGCCCTTTTGGGGTGGCTCCTTTTTGTTCCATAGGAAATTCTGAAGCACATTCTATTTTACATTATGAGAAATGAATATCATAGTCAGTGTTATTGGCAGGCATGCGTTTGATGTGACAGACTTGAAATCAGGTATAAATTTGGAAAGAATTATTGTGGACATGCATATAATAGTCAGGTACAGGAAATAATTGATCTGAATAAATGTAAGAAAGAGAGGCTGTTTATGGAAGAACGAGATGATCTGGAACAGATGGCATTTATACAGAAGTGGAATGACGGAAAGGCAGAACGGGAGAAAAAGCGGGAGCAGATATGGAACGGGATTCTGGAGAAGGCTGGGATAAAGAAAGAAGAAAAGTAAAAAAGAAAAAAGATTTTTTAGAAAAAATGAAAAGAACTCAAATAGGAAC
>NZ_BAAHSG010000002.1:0-74030 GCF_054660775.1 Allocoprococcus similis | reverse complement strand
TTGGCGTCCCCCCAAAACAAAAGTCCTGTCAAACCACCAAACCATCAAACCACCCAACTTCCACCCACCACCAAATATACATATTGCACAACCCACCCCTCTGTGCTATACTAAAACCAGTCAAAACCACCAAAACAACTTAAAGGAGGAACTAGAAATGGATGAAAGACTGGAAGACCTTCGCTCCACCAAAAACCCAAAGGCGCGAATTAAAATTTTAAAAGGACACTTTGCAACAAGTCATTCCCACATCAACACCTACATCGACATGTCGACGGTCAAATCCCGTCACAACAACGCCCGTGAGACTGCAAAAGTTCTTGCAGCAGCTTACCTTTCTAACACAACGGTAGATACCATCGTTTGCATGGAGGAGACAGAAGTGATCGGAACTTTCCTTGCCGAGCAGCTTGCCGATGAGAACCAGTACTCACTCAGCAAAGGAAACAACATTTCCATTATTACCCCGGAGATGTATCAGGACGGACAGATCCTGTTCCGTGACAACAAACAGAGAATGGTCGAGAACAAACAGGTCCTGATCCTTGCAGCGTCCATCACAACCGGTAAATCTGTCAAACAGGCAATCGAGTCCATTCTGTACTACGGAGGAAGAGTCTGCGGAATCAGCGCAATTTTCAGTTCAGTCAACAAGATTGCAGGAATGGAAGTCAATACGATCTTCACAAGCAGTGACCTTCCACATTACAGAGCGTATTCTCCGGAGGATTGCCCGAAGTGCAGAGAAGGACAGCGGATCGAAGCTATCGTGAACAGCTACGGCTATTCTAAATTATAAGAGAAAATCAGAAGACAAAAAAGTCTGTACCGGATGCAAGCAGCATTCAGTACAGACTCTTTTTTAAAGATTTATGAAAACAATAAAGACAGCCACTGACGGGATGGCTGCCTTTTTATCATTCATTATTTATCTCGAAACCGGAATTAAGCAATTTCGTTAACAGCTTTTGTTAAACGAGAGATTTTTCTTGCGCAAGTATTTTTGTGGTAAACACCCTTGCTTCCTGCTTTGTTGATTACAGAGATTGCTTCTTTTAATGCAGCCTTTGCAGCTTCAACATCTTTCTTTTCAACAGCAGTTTCAACTTTCTTTACATAAGTTTTCACTTTAGATTTGATTGCTTTATTTCTAGCTGTCTTTGTCTCAGTTACTAAAATTCTCTTTTTTGCGGATTTAATATTAGCCATTTCCGACACCTCCAAATTATCATTTCATAAATTATATAATCATAATATTGAATTCGACGAAAAGTGACACGGAACATCCGTCGAACACACTTATTTATTTTAGGCGAAGAAAGATTGCTTGTCAATACATAATTCCAATTTTTTTGCGAAAAACTAAGTGAATAAAACAGAAAATACAGAAATGGGAGAGGACTATGGTTGAAAAGTATAATATCAGGACGGATCTGGCTCTGGAAGAGAAGGAACGATTTGAAGCTGACCATGTTGAGGTCCAGGGTGTGATCCTGACGGAAGAGTATGATGAGGAAAATGAGATCCGCATCACAACAGTGCAGATTAAGACCGAAAACGGAGCAAAAGTGATGGGAAAACCGGTTGGCAGCTATATTACGATCGAGGCACCGGAAATGGCAGTTCCCGATGAAGGATATCATGAGGAGGTTTCACAGCAGCTTCGGAAATTCATTGGAGAACTGCTTCCCAAAAGAAAGATGGAAAAGATCCTGGTGGTCGGTCTTGGCAACCGTCAGGTGACACCGGACGCACTTGGCCCTTATGTGGTAGACAACCTGCATATCACAAGGCATATCATTGAGGAGTACGGAAAGTATGCGACAGGGGAAGATGAGGTCTGGTCGGTCAGCGCGATCGTACCGGGGGTTATGGGGCAGACCGGAATGGAGACTGTAGAGGTGATCCGGGGGGTGGTGGCAGAGACAAAACCGGATATCCTTCTGGTGATCGATGCGCTGGCAGCGAGAAATTCAAAAAGGCTGAACCGGACGATCCAGATCGCGGATACGGGAATTAATCCGGGATCCGGGGTGGGAAATCACCGGAATGCAATCACGGAAAAGACAGTCGGGATCCCGGTGATTGCAATCGGTGTGCCGACTGTAGTGGATGCGGCAACCATTGTAGGTGATACGATGGATAATCTGCTCAGTGCAGTGGAAGTATCTGAATCTTTAAAAGGCATGGCAAGTGTGATCAAAGGATACAGTCCGGCAGAAAAATATGAGCTGATCAAGGAACTGATCGCACCACATTTAAATGGAATGTTTGTCACACCAAAAGATATTGATGAGACCGTCAGGCGAATCAGTTATACGATTTCTGAGGCGCTGAATATGCTTTTTGCAGCTTCAGCGACATAATCAGGCGGTGAGTTGCATATATTATGTCAATATGACACAAAAGATCCGGGGCAGGATCCAGTCTGGAAAGATAGGGTTTTGCTACGGTAATCTTCAGAAACAGGCAGGGAGGCGCGCAGATGAAAAAAGAACAGAGAATTTGTGTGCTTCTCGCCATTATGATTTTGGGAATCTGGGGACTGGAAGCAAAAAGCAGCGGTTCACTGATCCCGAGATCCTGGAAGATCAGGATGATCCAGAGTGTTCAGGAAAATGCGGAGCGGCTTTATATGCCGGGAGTTACATATACGGAGAAAAAACAAGGGAAAATCCGGATGACGGAGGCTGTCGTCCACATGGCATCTGCCCTGATTCCTCTTGGTAATTATGTGACTGAGCGGGAGGCGGCAGAGCTTCTGACAGAAGATGAGGCCACCTATGCGCTTCTTGCAAAAAAGCAGGCGGAAGAAGAAAATTCGGTGGATGAAAACGGACAGCTTATCGGGGAAGATAAAAGCGAAGAGACAAGGCAGGCGTCCGTACCGACGATGGATCTTTCGATGGACCGGCTAAATGATTTTGAATATCTTGTGAGCAATTTTTATACGGTGGACAGCGTGACGTATATCAATCCTTCGGAGTTGAACGCTTCGGAGCTGCTTGGAAAGGATCTGAGGATTGATCTGGGTACGGGCGGTTCGAAAATCCTGATCTATCACACCCATTCCCAGGAGACATTTGCAGATTCAGACAATGATCCGTCCACCTCAATTGTAGGGATCGGGCGTTATCTGACGGAGATTTTAAATGACAAATACAAGATTCCGACCATGCATCATGAGGGAGTATATGATCTGATCGATGGTAAACTGGACCGGAGCGAAGCTTATGAATTTGCCAAACCTGAGGTGGAACAGATCCTTGCGGAAAATCCGAGTATCGAAGTGGTGATCGATCTGCATAGAGACGGCGTGGCGGATACTACGCATCTGGTGACGGAGATAAATGGAAAACCGACGGCACAGATCATGTTTTTTAATGGACTGAGCCGGACACGGGTAAACGGAGATCTTGCCGGAATGGCCAATCCATATTTGCAGGATAATCTTGCATTTTCCCTGCAGATGAAGATTGCGGCAGAAACAAAATATCCGGGATTTGCAAGGAGAAACTATCTTCGCGGCTATAAATACAATATGGATCTGATGCCGCGGATGCTTCTTATTGAGGCGGGCGCGCAGACTAACACGGTAGAGGAAATGCGAAATGCCATGGAGGTGCTGGCAGATCTTTTAAATAGTGTGCTGACCGGACAATAGAAGGAGTCTTATGACAAAATGGAAACTATAGAAATTTACCGATATAAAATATGTTATAATGGCAGGAGAGGTCAATTTGGCTTGACAAGAGGATTGAAATTGAGATAGAATTTTTCTTACTGAATTGAAGAAACAGATCAGGGAATCCGGGGGATTGTAAGGAGGCTGCTGCCGCAGGATTTTACCTGGATATTTTAGAATGGATCATAAGAGGAGAGGAAGACAATGGCAAAAAAGACTACATATGATGCGGAGAGTATTACCATTCTGGAAGGACTGGAAGCTGTCCGGAAAAGACCGGGAATGTATATTGGAAGCGTCAGTACCAAGGGGCTTAACCACCTGGTGTACGAAATTGTAGATAATGCGGTAGATGAGCATCTGGCAGGATTTTGTTCACAGATCGAGGTGACACTGGAAAAGGACGGTTCTGCAACGGTAACAGATAATGGACGAGGTGTGCCGGTAGGCATGCATGCAAAAGGAGTATCGGCAGCCAGAATCGTATATACCACCCTTCATGCAGGAGGTAAGTTCGATGATTCGGCATACAAGACAAGTGGCGGTCTGCACGGAGTAGGTTCTTCGGTTGTTAATGCACTGTCTACTTATATGGATGTAAAGATCAGCCGTGACGGTGCGGTCCACCACGACCGTTATGAGAGAGGAATTCCGGTGGTAGAACTGGAGGATGGGCTTCTTCCGGTGATCGGAAAGACCAAAAAGACCGGGACCTGTGTCAATTTTCTTCCGGATCCGACAATTTTCGAGAAGACGAGATTTAAAGAGGAAGAGATCAAGAGCCGACTGCATGAGACAGCCTACCTGAATCCGGAACTGACGATTATATTTACAGATAAAAGAAAGACACAGGAAGAGAGGATTGAGTATCATGAACCGGATGGGATCATTGGGTTTATCAAGGATCTGAATTCCAAAAAAGAAGTGATCCACGATCCGGTTTACTATAAAGGAGAGGCAGAAGGCATCGAAGTGGAAGTTGCATTCCAGTATGTGAATGAATTCCATGAAAATGTACTAGGCTTCTGCAACAATATTTATAATGCGGAAGGGGGAACCCACCTGACCGGGTTCAAGACGACATTTACGACGATCATGAACCAGTATGCCCGTGAAATTGGTGTGTTAAAGGATAAGGATGCCAACTTTACCGGTGCAGATGTGCGGAACGGAATGACGGCGATCGTATCGATCAAGCACCCGGATCCGAGATTTGAGGGACAGACCAAGACAAAGCTGGACAACCAGGATGCGGCAAAAGCGACCGGAAAGGTGACCAGTGATGAGATCCCGCGTTTCTTTGACCGGAATCTGGAGACACTGAAAAAGGTTCTTTCCTGTGCGGAAAAGGCAGCGAAGATCCGTAAAAGTGAGGAAAAGGCAAAGACAAATCTTCTGACCAGGCAGAAATATTCCTTTGACAGCAACGGAAAGCTTGCAAACTGTGAGAGCCGGGATGCATCCAAATGTGAAATCTTCATCGTCGAGGGAGATTCTGCGGGAGGAAGCGCAAAGACTGCCCGCGACAGAATGTATCAGGCAATCCTGCCGATCCGTGGAAAGATCCTGAATGTGGAAAAAGCAAGCATCGATAAGGTTCTGGCAAATGCCGAGATCAAGACCATGATCAATGCATTCGGATGTGGATTTTCAGAGGGATACGGTAATGACTTTGATATCACAAAGCTGCGGTATGACAAGATTATCATCATGGCGGATGCGGACGTGGATGGAGCACATATTTCCACGCTGCTCCTGACTTTATTCTACCGGTTTATGCCGGAACTGATCTACGAGGGGCATGTCTACGTGGCAATGCCGCCGCTTTATAAGGCGATGCCGAAAAAGGGAGAAGAAGAGTACCTTTACGATGATAAGGCACTGGAGAGATACAGAAAGACCCATTCTGACTTTACCCTGCAGCGATACAAAGGTCTGGGTGAAATGGATGCAGAGCAGCTCTGGGAGACAACCCTCAACCCGGAAACCCGAATGATGAAACGGATCGAGATCGAGGATGCACGTATGGCATCCGGTGTAACAGAGATGCTGATGGGAACAGAAGTTCCGCCGCGCCGCGCATTTATTTATGAAAATGCGACAGAGGCAGAACTGGATATTTAAAAACAGATCGGAAAGGCATGGATTTTCAAAAGGAGAAAGTCTGTGCATCAGAAAACATAAACTAGAAGAGGTAAGAGAAAATGGAAGAGTCACAGATCATCCGGACGGAATATTCGGAGCTGATGAAAAAATCATATATTGACTATGCCATGAGTGTTATCATTTCCAGAGCCCTCCCGGATGTCAGGGATGGTCTGAAACCGGTACAGAGAAGAACACTCTATGACATGTATGAGCTGGGAATCCGTTACGACAAGCCGTACCGTAAATGTGCGCGTATTGTCGGGGATACCATGGGTAAATATCATCCCCATGGAGACAGCTCGATCTATGAAGCACTGGTTGTTATGGCACAGGAGTTCAAAAAAGGAATGATCCTGGTAGATGGTCATGGAAACTTCGGCTCCATTGAAGGAGACGGGGCGGCAGCCATGCGTTATACCGAAGCAAGACTGGCGAAAATCACACAGGAGGCATATCTTGCCGATCTGGACAAAGATATCATTGATTTTGTACCGAATTTTGATGAGACAGAAAAAGAACCGGCAGTTCTTCCGGTAAGGATTCCGAACCTTCTGCTGAACGGTGCGGAAGGAATCGCAGTTGGTATGGCAACCAGTATTCCGACACATAACCTGGGTGAGATTGTGGATGCGGTTAAGGCATACATGAAGAACAATGACATCACTACAAAACAGTTGATGAAGTACATCAAGGGACCGGATTTCCCGACAGGCGGGATCGTCGTCAATAAAGATGATCTGGCAGAGATTTATGAGACCGGAACCGGAAAGATCAAGATTCGTGGAAAAGTAGATGTGGAAGAGATAAAAGGTGGACGGAAGAAGATCGTCATTTCCGAAATCCCGTACACCATGATCGGAGCCGGAATCGGTAAATTTCTGAACGATGTCTGCAATCTGGTGGAGACAAAGAAGACCAGTGACATCGTAGACATTTCCAATCAGTCTTCCAAGGAAGGAATCCGTATTGTAATTGAAGTGAAGCGTGATGCAGATGTGGACAACCTGATCAACATGCTTTATAAAAAGACCAGACTGGAGGATACTTTTGGTGTCAATATGCTTGCGGTAGCCGATGGCAGACCGGAAGTACTGGGACTCAAACGTATCATCGAACATCATGTAGATTTCCAGTTTGAACTTGCAACCAGAAAATACAAAACGCTGCTGAAAAAAGAGCAGGATAAAAAAGAAATCCAGGAGGGTCTGATCAAGGCGTGTGATGTGATCGACCTGATCATTGAGATCCTGCGTGGAAGCTCGTCCATCAGGGATGCAAAAGAATGTCTGACAACAGGTGCGACAGAGAAGATCAAGTTTAAGTCGAAAAGATCCGAAAAAATGGCATCCATGCTCCGGTTTACCGACCGGCAGGCACAGGCGATTCTGGAGATGCGTCTGTACAAGCTGATCGGTCTGGAAATCGAGGCACTGATGAAGGAGCATGAGACAACGCTTGCAAACATTGCAAAATATGAGGATATTCTGAATAATTATGATTCTATGGCGCAGGTGATCATTGATGATCTGGATGCGCTGAAAAAAGAATATGCCGTGAAGCGTAAAACAAAGATCGAGAATGCAGAAGAAGCTGTGTTTGAGGAAAATAAAGTACAGGAGCAGGAGGTTGTCCTTCTGATGGACCGCTTTGGTTATGCAAAGACGGTGGATGGATCCGTCTATGAACGTAACCGGGAGGCGGCAGATAAGGAGAATAAGTATATTCTGCGCTGTATGAATACCGGCAAGCTGTGTCTATTTACATCGGATGGCAAGATGCATCAGATCAAAGTGATGGATCTCCCTTACGGAAAGTTCAGGGACAAAGGATTTCCAATCGACAATGTAAGTAATTTTGACAGTACAAAAGAAGGAATCGTATATCTGTGTGATGACAGAGAACTCTTTTTCTCCAAATTCCTGTTTGCCACGAAGCAGGGAATGATCAAAAAGGTGGCAGGAAGTGAATTCCAGGTAACTAAGCGGACAATCGCGGCAACGAAACTGCAGGACGAAGATGCACTGGTAAGCATCCAGCCAATCCGGGATGTGCAGGATGTAGTTCTGATGACGGAGAATGGATTTGTGCTCCGTTTCCCGGCGGAAGAAGTTTCGGAGAAGAAAAAGGGTGCAGTTGGTGTGCGCGGTATGAAATTACAGAAAAATGACAGTGTGGAAGAGGTATATCTGTTTGAAGAAGGAACGGAGAGCAAGGTGATCTTCCATGAAAAAGAAGTGACACTGAACCGTTTGAAACGGGCGAAAAGAGATGGAACAGGAACACGAATGAGAAAGTAGGTCGGTTATATGGCAACGGTAGGAATTGATCTTGGAACAACAAACAGTCTGGTAAGCGTGTGGCAGGATGATAAATGCACGTTGATTCCAAATAATCTGGGAGAATATTTAACACCGTCGGTAGTAGGAATTGATGAAAACGGTGAAATGCTGGTGGGAAAAACCGCAAAAGAGCGGCTGATCTCCCATCCGGAAAGTACAGTGGCAAGCTTCAAGCGTTTTATGGGGACAGAGAAGACATTTATACTTGGAAACAGGCGGTTTACAGCGGCAGATCTGTCGTCCATGGTCCTGCGGCAGCTGAAAGAAGATGCGGAAAAATACCTGGGTGAGCCGGTTGAAGAGGCAGTCATCAGTGTTCCGGCGTATTTTAATGATTTTCAGAGAAATGCGACGAAGATGGCAGGAGAGCTTGCCGGACTTACAGTGGAACGTCTGGTCAATGAGCCGTCGGCGGCAGCACTTGCCTATCGCTTTGGAAAGACTGAGGAGGATCAGACCTTTCTGGTGTTTGATTTTGGCGGAGGAACTCTGGATATCTCGATCGTAGATGCATTTGACAGTGTGATCGAGATCGTGGCAGTTGCCGGGGACAATCATCTCGGCGGAGATGACGTGAACCGTGCAATTGCAGAGAAATTCCTGAGTGTCAACCAGATCGATGAGGGTAGGATTACCAATGAAGAGAGAGCCAGCCTGATCCGTGAGAGTGAAAAGCTGAAGCGGAAGCTGACAAGTGAGCCGGAGGGCGAGATGGAAGTTGTGATCGGCGGACAGGTTTACCAGATGAAGCTGGATGCGAAAGGACTTCTTGAAGTGTCCTCAAAGCTGCTTGAAGGAATCGGAATTCCGCTCAAGCGGGCGATGGATGACAGCGGTTATGGCTGGGAGGATATTGACGAGATCATTATGATCGGTGGATCCGGTAAGATGAAGATCGTGCAGAATTATCTGCAGTTTCTGAGTGGTAAAAGACCGCGGTGTGAGATCGATCCGGATGTTGCGGTTGCAGTCGGCGCCGGAATGTATGCCGGAATCAAGGAGCGGAAGCAGGCAGTGAGGGATGTACTTCTTACAGACATCTGTCCGTTTACACTTGGAACCGAGATCATTCACGGAGATACCAGGGGACCGGCGATCATGTCTCCGATCATTGAGCGGAATTCGGTACTTCCGATCAGCCGGATAGAGCGGTACTGGACAGTGCATCAGTTCCAGGAATACTGTGATATCACGATCCTGCAGGGTGAGCACCGCTTTGCGGATCAGAATCTGGAGCTCGGGCGGATCCGTGTGCCGGTTCCGCTGGCAAAAAGAGCGGACCAGAGGGAAGCGGTGGATGTAAGATTTACCTATGATATCAACGGGATCCTGGAAGTGGATGTGACAGTTGTCAGCACAAAAGAGCACTTCAGTAAGGTGATCGTCAATAAAGATATCCAGCTGACACCGGAGCAGATCGAGGAAAGAAGAAAAGAGCTGCAGAAAATAAAGATCCACCCAAGAGAGCAGGAAAAGAATCGCCTTCTGATGGAGAGAGGAGACCGTCTTTACGAAGAAAATACCGGAGAGATCCGGAAATATCTGGACAAGATCCTGGCAGATTTTTCAGTTGCATTAAATTCACAGGATCTGCGGACGATCGAGAAGGCGTATACAAGGACGAGTGAGCTTCTGGATATTGTGGAGAACACACCGAAGAGATCGGTGCCGGTCAAAATAGAAGCTTATCTGTATGACGAGTGGAGGAGGCAGCAGTGATGAACTGTTTTACGGTACTTGGGATTGAACCAACAACGGAAAAGAAAAAGATAAAGAGAGCATATGCGGCAAAGTCCAGGGAGTTCCACCCGGAAGAACACCCGGAGGAATTTCAGAGGATCCACGATGCTTACGAAGAGGCGCTTGCGTGGGCAGAGCGGAATGCTGAAAACGAAGCAGAGACACAGATGCCGGAAGAACCGCGGCAGATGGAGATGGGAGCAGCGGAGCAGGAAAAAGCAGCGGAATCTGAAACATGGAATTATGCAGAGCCGGAGAGAAACCCAGAAGAGGCTTACATGGAAAATCCTCAGAAAGAAGATGCACAGTCAGAAGAATCTTCTGCGCAGTATGAAGAACTTCCTGTGCATTCTGACGAAGATTCTGAGGAAAGTTTCCGGGAAGAAGAGGCAGGAGAGCCACCTGTACAGTTAGAGGAAGATTCCCGGACATGGGACAGTGACTGGGACCGCCAGTTCCAGAATATGGCGGATGCTTCTGAGCGACAGGGCGCAGATGACCGTGAGATCCGGAAGATCATGGAACAGTGCATCAGTCTGTATCTGAATGAAAAGGAACGGAATAAGCTGTACCACTGGAAGGATATCCTGGAGGAACCGGCGTATAGAGAATATTTCAGGACGAAGACTTTTGTGGAATCCTGGTATCATTTTCTGGATACCCACCGGATGTTCGATGCGGCAATCTGGCAGTATTTCCAGTGGATAGACGGAAAGCTTTTTTCAGCTCTCGAAGCAGGAGTAATTCCGTTCAAATATCCGACAGCGGAAGAAACGGAACGGATTCCACGACAGGAAGATGTGGAGCAGCCACGCCCGGAGACAAGGAATCCGGGAACTGGGTCCGGACCAGATCTTCCGAAAGCGAAGAAAGAAAAGTCCAAAGCGGTAAAGATACTGTTATATCTTGCGGCACTTATCGGAACCGGGATCGGAGGAATGATCCTTGGAATTATAGCAGGTACGATATTAGGGTAAGGAGGACGGAAGATGAAAAAGAAAAAATCCGGAAAAAGAATTTTTGCAATCGTTCTTCTTGTTGTGGTTGGAATTGGCGGTTTTTATTTTGGATATGATATCGGAAGAATGGATCACGATGAGGAGAGGATACGGGAAGAACTGAAAAAGACGACTGCTGATTCGGAAATATCCATCCGCCCGGTTGCAAAGGGTGGTACTGGAAAAACGGAGATTGAAATCCTGACAGAATGTCTGGGGGATGCGAAGGACAGCCTGGAGAACCTGGAAAAATATAATGAACAGCTGCAGGCGCTCGATGGAAAGACACCGGATACAGAAACCGTTGTTTTGATACAGGATCTGGATGATAAGAACGAAAAAGCATATGAAGTACTAAAAGATCTTACGGAAGACCCGGCGGGATACATCGCAGAAAAAGCGGCGGCGCGTGGCGAAGGTGATGAAGTCTGGGCAGATGACTGGGCAGCAGATATCCAGGTTGTAAAATGGCTGAAAGAGAACGATGGAAAGCGTCTTTACAAAGAGAATCAGGCATATATTTTAAAAATCCTTGCATTTCAGGAAAAGTAGTGCTATACTGTATGCAGTTACATAAGAAATCTGGCAGAAGAGTGGACGAAAGTTCACTCTTCTTTTTGCCAGTCATATAACCAGAATCCAACAGATTTCTGGAACCTGATAAAGAAAGGAAGTTGCAGATTGTCAAAAAAAGAAGTATATGAACAGAAAACAGAAGAGATTCTGATCCCAATCGTGGAAAAGCATGGATTTGATCTCTGGGATGTGGAATATGTAAAAGAGGGTGGAAACTGGTACCTGCGTGCTTATATCGATAAGCCGGGCGGAATCATGGTTGATGACTGTGAGGTGGTAAGCCGGGAACTTTCAGACATTCTGGATGAGAAGGATTTCATCGATGAAGCGTATATTCTGGAAGTGAGCTCGCCGGGACTTGGCAGACCGCTTAAGAAAGAAAAAGACTTTGCAAGAAGCCTGGGAGAAGAAGTAGAAGTTCGTACTTACCGGGCAATCGACAGACAGAAAGAGTTTATTGGAATCTTAAAAGATTATGATAAAGATACAGTTACCATTGAATATGAAGACGGTGAGACGATGACATTTGACAAAGCAGATATCGCACTGATCCGTCTGGCGTTCGATTTCTAGTGACAGGAGGAAGAAGGAAATGAATACCGAATTATTAGAAGCACTTACAATTCTTGAAGAGGAAAAAGATATCAGCAGAGATACTCTGATGGATGCCATTGAGAATTCACTGATCAATGCCTGTAAGAATCATTTCGGAAAAGCAGACAATATCAAAGTAATTATGGATAAGGAGACATGTGATTACACTCTGATCCAGGAGAAGACCGTTGTAGAAGAAGTAGAGGACAAAGTAGAACAGATCAGTCTTGCAGATGCGAAGATGATCGATCCTTCTTATGAGATCGGTGACATCGTACAGATCCCGGTTGAGTCCAAATCTTTCGGACGTATCGCAACACAGAATGCAAAGAACCTGATTCTTCAGAAGATCCGTGAAGAAGAAAGAAAAGTTGTATATGATCAGTACTTTGAAAAAGAAAAAGATATCGTGACAGGTGTGGTTCAGAGATATATTGGCAAGAATGTCAGTGTAAACCTTGGAAAAGCAGATGCGATCCTTACTGAGAATGAACAGGTAAAAGGTGAGAAATTCGAGCCGACAGAGCGTATCAAACTTTACGTTGTAGAGGTGAAGAACACGACAAAAGGACCAAAGATCCTTGTATCAAGAACACATCCGGAACTGGTTAAGCGGCTTTTTGAGGCGGAAGTAACCGAGGTGCGTGATGGTATTGTAGAGATCAAGAGCATTGCAAGAGAAGCAGGTTCCCGTACCAAGATCGCAGTATGGTCTAACGACCCGGATGTAGATCCGGTTGGAGCATGCGTTGGTATGAACGGTGCCAGAGTCGGAGCCGTTGTAAATGAACTCCGCGGTGAAAAGATTGATATCATCAACTGGAGTGATAACCCGGCAATCCTGATCGAGAATGCACTCAGCCCGGCAAAGGTTATTTCTGTAATGGCTGATCCGGATGAGAGAACAGCAAGTGTAATCGTACCGGATTACCAGCTTTCACTTGCAATCGGTAAAGAAGGTCAGAATGCACGTCTTGCAGCAAGACTGACCGGATATAAGATCGATATCAAGAATGAAACACAGGCGATCGAGTCTGGCGAACTTCCGGCAGATTATATGAATATGGCTGAGAATTATGAAGATGATTATCAGGAGGAAGAGTATTCGGACGAAGAATATTCTGCTGATGAAGAATCAGAGGAAGAAGTAGCAGATGATCTTGATCTGTATGAAGAATAGACAGAGGTGATTATTTGAGTACGACCAAAAAGGTCCCGATGCGTAAATGCGTGGGATGTCAGGAAATGAAGAACAAAAAAGAAATGCTGCGTGTTCTGAAAACAGCAGAAGGCGAATTCATTCTGGACGCAACCGGACGTAAGAACGGGCGTGGGGCATATCTGTGCTTTTCCAGAAAATGTTTGCAGGAAGCAATAAAGAATAAAGGACTGGAACGTTCTTTCAAACAGGCGATACCAAAAGAGGTATACGAAAATCTGGAAAAGGAGCTGGAGCAGCTTGGACATGAATAGAGCATTATCGATGATCAGTCTGGCGACCAAAGCCGGCAAGACAAAGAGCGGGGAATTCATGACAGAAAAAGAAGTCAAGGAAGGACGCGCGCATCTGGTGATCGTGGCAGACGACGCATCGGACAATACAAAAAAGAAATTTCAGAACATGTGTGATTTTTATAAAGTGCCAATATACTTTTTTGAAGATAAAGATACCCTGGGCCATGCGATGGGAAAAGAGTTCCGCGCTTCGCTTGCAGTAACAGATGCAGGGTTTGCAAAAGGAATCAGAAAACATCTGGATACGGAAGAAGGATAGCAGGAACTGTATACAGGAGGTAAATTTATGGCAAAATTAAGAGTATATGAACTGGCAGAACAGATGAATAAGACAAACAAAGAAATACTCTCTATATTAAAAGACAAAGGAATTGAGGTGGCAAGTCATATGAGTACACTTTCAGATGAACAGATTGATGCAGTAAAAGGTGAAAAAGCTTCTGAAGATACACCGAAGAAGAAAAATATTGTGCAGGTTTTCAGACCGCAGAACTCACAGGGCGGCGGAAGAGGCCGTAATGGCCAGGGACGCCCGCAGGGCAGTCGAAACGGACAGCGCCCGCAGGGCAATGGAAATGGCCAGGGACGCTCACAGGGTAATGGAAACAGACAGGAACGTCCACAGAATGGTAACAGCCAGGGACGCCCGCAGGGTAATGGAAATGGCCAGGGACGTCCGCAGAACGGAAACAGACAGGAACGCCCGCAGGGTAATGGAAATGGCCAGGGACGCCCGCAGAACGGAAACAGACAGGATCGTCCGCAGGGAGAAAACCGCGACAACAGACAGCGCAGAAATCCAAACGGACCAAGAAACGGTCAGGATCAGAGACAGGGACGCCCGGGTGATGGAAGAAGAGATGGCGGATTCCAGAACCGCGGAGACAGAAGAGATAACCGTGATAACAGAGACGGAAGAGAGATGCGTGATGGCGGACGCCGTGACGACAGAAGAAAATCCAGCCCGTCTATTCCGGCACCTGCAATCGCAGAACAGAAACCAAGCCGCAACAAACCAAAAGATGCGCACAAGAAAAAAGAATACAACAGAAATGAAGAGAACGAAGACAGACTGCAGAAAGGCAAAAAGGGCAAAAACAATAACGCTCAGCCGAAAATGGTAAAACCGCAGCCGAAGAAAGAAGTTGTGGAAGAGCAGATCAAGCAGATCACAATTCCGGAAGTACTTACAATCCAGGAACTGGCAGATGCTATGAAGATCCAGCCATCCGTAATCGTAAAGAAACTCTTCATGCAGGGCAAGATTGTAACCGTCAACCAGGAAATTGATTATGAGATGGCTGAAGAAATCGCTCTGGAATTCGACGTGCTTTGTGAAAAAGAAGAAGTAGTCGATGTGATCGAAGAACTTCTGAAAGAAGACGAAGAAGACGAAAAGAAAATGAAGAAACGTCCGCCAGTAGTCTGCGTTATGGGACACGTTGACCACGGTAAAACTTCTCTTCTTGACAAAATCCGTGACACACACGTCATCGCAGGAGAAGCAGGTGGAATCACACAGCATATCGGTGCTTCGGTTGTAGAAATCAACGGTGAGAAAATCACCTTCCTCGATACACCGGGACATGAAGCATTTACCGCAATGCGTATGCGTGGTGCAAATTCTACCGATATTGCAATCCTGGTTGTTGCAGCAGATGACGGTGTTATGCCGCAGACAGTAGAAGCGATCAACCATGCGAAGGCAGCAGGAATCGAGATCGTAGTTGCGATCAACAAGATCGACAAGCCAAGTGCCAATATCGACCGTGTAAAACAGGAACTTACCGAATATGAACTGATTCCGGAAGACTGGGGCGGAAGCACCATCTGTGTACCGGTATCTGCTCATACAGGGGAAGGTATCAAAGAGCTTCTGGAAATGGTTCTTCTTACCGCAGAAGTGATGGAACTGAAAGCAAATCCGAACCGCCGTGCAAGAGGTCTTGTGATTGAGGCTGAGCTTGACAAAGGAAAAGGACCGGTTGCAACCGTTCTGGTACAGAAGGGTACACTCCGTGTCGGAGATCCGATCGCAGCAGGTTCTGCATATGGTAAAGTACGTGCCATGATGGATGACCAGGGACGCCGCGTAAAAGAAGCAGGTCCTTCTATGCCGGTTGAGATCCTCGGTCTTAATGATGTGCCGAATGCAGGTGAAGTATTTGTTGGCTGCAAGAATGATAAAGATGCAAGAAGCTTTGCAGAGACATTCATCAGCCAGAACAAGATCAAGAAACTGGAAGAAACCAAGTCCAAGATGTCCCTGGATGATCTGTTCAACCAGATCCAGGAAGGTAACTTAAAAGAACTTGGAATCGTTGTAAAAGCAGACGTACAGGGATCTGTAGAAGCAATCAAGCAGAGCCTTGTCAAACTTTCCAATGAAGAAGTCGTTGTCAAGATCATCCATGGTGGTGTTGGTGCGATCAACGAATCTGACGTTACACTTGCTGCAGCATCCAATGCGATCATTATCGGATTCAATGTACGTCCGGATGCAACTGCAAAAGAAACAGCAGAACGTGAAGGCGTTGACGTGAGACTGTACCGTGTCATCTACAATGCGATCGAAGATGTTGAAGCAGCCATGAAGGGTATGCTTGAGCCTGTATTTGAAGAAAAGGTACTTGGTCATGCCGAAGTACGTCAGACATTCAAGGCTTCCGGAGTCGGAACAATTGCAGGATCTTATGTCCTTGACGGTACATTTGAACGTGACTGCCAGGCAAGAATCGTCCGTGACGGCGTTGTGATCTACGATGGTAAGCTTGCTTCATTAAAGCGTTTCAAAGATGATGTGAAGGAAGTTAAAGCCGGATATGAATGTGGTTTCGTATTTGAACGTTTCAACGATGTCAAAGAAGGAGACCAGGTAGAAGCATTCAAGATGGTGGAAGTTCCTAGATAAAGAAGGGTAGAAAATGAGAAAAAACAGCATTAAGAATACAAGAGTAAACGCAGAGGTACAGCGTGAACTGAGTACTATTCTGCGCGGAGGAATCAAGGATCCGCGTGTTGCACCGATGACTTCGGTTGTAGCGGTAGAGGTTGCTCCGGATCTTAAAACCTGCAAAGCATATATCAGTGTCCTGGGCGATGAAAAAGCCCAGGCTGATACCCTGAAGGGATTACAGAGCGCAGAAGGCTATATCCGCCGCGAACTTGCTCATACACTGAATATGCGTAACACACCGGAGATCAAGTTCGTACTGGATCAGTCCATTGAATATGGTGTCCGGATGTCAAAGAAAATTGATGATGTAACCAGAGATTTACGGGAAGAGGATGATTAGTATGTTATTAGATGCAATTTCAAAAGCCGGGACGATCGCACTGGGCGGACATGTCCGCCCGGACGGGGACTGCGCAGGTTCCTGCATGGGATTGTATAACTATGTCAGAGAGAATTTTCCTGAAAAAGAGATTGATGTTTATCTGGAAGAGCTTCCGAATACACTGAAGTTCATGAAAAATACAGATAAGATCCGGCATGAAGTGACGGAAGAAAAAACCTATGATCTGTTTATCGCACTGGATTGCGGGGATATAGGAAGACTTGGATTTTCAGCAGTTCTTTTCAAAAAAGCGGCAGTAAGATTCTGCGTAGATCATCATGTGAGCAACCAGAGTTTTGCAGACCAGAACTATATCATGCCGGATGCAAGCTCGACAAGTGAGCTGATCTACGATCTGCTGGATTATGGGAAGATGTCTGTGGAGACTGCCGAGTGCCTTTACACGGGAATGGTGCATGATACCGGTGTGTTCCGTTATTCCTGTACCCATCCGTCGACCATGCGCGCGGCAGCATCACTGATGGAAAAAGGGATTGATTTTACAAAGATCATTACAGAGACTTTTGATGAAAAGACCTATGCACAGAACCAGGTTCTGGGGCGAGCATTGCTGGAAAGCTTTCTTTTTATGGACGGAAGATGTATTGTATCTTACGTCACAAAAGAAGAGATGGATTTCTACCAGGTAAAAGCGAAACATCTGGATGGAATCGTAAGCCAGCTGAAACTCACAAAAGATATCGATGTTGCAATTTTTATGTATGAGCTTGAACATGGAACCTTTAAGGTAAGTCTGCGATCCAGTGAAAAGATAGATGTAAGTGTAGTTGCAAGCTATTTTGGCGGCGGCGGACACGCAAGGGCAGCCGGATTCTCCATGACTGCCACACCGCATGATATCATCAACAATCTGGCAAGAAGACTGGAACTTCAGTTTAACAGTGGGAGCGAAGCGGAATGATACATGGCGTACTGAATGTATATAAAGAAAAAGGTTATACGTCCCATGATGTGGTTGCAAAGCTGCGCGGGATCGTAAAGCAGAAAAAGATCGGGCATACCGGAACCCTTGATCCGGATGCCGAAGGAGTACTTCCGGTCTGCTTTGGAAAAGCAACAAAGCTTTGTGACCTGCTGACAGATAAAGATAAAACCTATCAGGCGGTTCTTCTTCTTGGTCAGGTGACGGATACACAGGATACTTCCGGTCAGGTTCTGGAAAAGCACAGTACAGAAGATCTGACCAATGAAAAAGTGGAAAATGTGATCCGCAGCTTTGAGGGGGAATACGATCAGATTCCGCCGATGTATTCGGCACTCAAAGTTAACGGGAAAAAGCTTTATGAGCTTGCCAGAGAGGGCAAAGAAGTAGAGCGGAAAGCACGGAGAATCACGATTCATGAGATCCGGATCCTGGAGATCAGTCTTCCGGAGGTAAAACTGGAAGTGACCTGTTCAAAGGGAACGTATATCCGTACGCTGTGTCATGATATCGGTCAGAAGCTTGGCTGTGGCGGATGCATGAAAGAGCTTTTGAGAACACGTGTAGAGCGGTTTGAACTTCAAGACAGTATCCGGCTCGGTGAAATCGAACAGCTTCAGAAAGAAGGGATTCTGGAGGAGAAGATCATCGCGATAGATGAAATGTTTCCGGCGTATGCAAAGGTCGTACTGCCACCGAAAACGGCTGCGGCAGTACGGAACGGGAATAGTTTCAGAAGAAGAGAGATTTCACAGGAAACAGCATTAAAGGAGTATGAGAACGAAGAGAGAGTCCGTGTGTACGATGAATCCCATCAGTTTATTGCGATTTACTGTTACTGCAGGAAAGACGATCTCTTCAAGATTGTTAAAATGTTTTTTGATGGAAATGAAAAAAGTAATTAAAGAGGAAAGAACATGGACTATATCAGAGGTCTGGAAGCCTATCAGGATTCCAGAGAGGCAGCAATCACACTCGGTAAATTTGATGGAGTTCACAGAGGACATCAGAAGCTGATCAAAAAAGTATGTCAGCTGAAGGCAAAAAAAGGCGTTCGTTCTGTTGTGTTTGCATTTGATATGAATCCGCTTTATGAAAAGCTTGGAAAATCAAGAGAAGGGATCATGTCCAATGAGGAGCGCAGATGTCTTCTGGACGGGAAAGTAGATGTATTGCTGGAATGTCCGTTTTCCGAAGATGTCACAAGTATGTCGGCAGAGGATTTCATCAGGAAGATCCTGATTGAAAAAATTCATGCCCGGTATATTGTGATCGGAACGGATTTCCACTTTGGGCATGACAAGCGTGGCGATGCAAAAATGCTTGCAGAATATGCGGGTGTGTATGGATATGAACTTTTTGTGATTGAAAAAGAGATGTATGGAGACAGGGAAATCAGCAGCAGCTATGTTCGTGAAGAACTTCGCAAAGGTAACATGGAAGCGGTGAATGATATGCTTGGATATGCATATACTGTACGGGGGAAAGTAGAGTATGGACAGCAGCTTGGCAGAAAACTGGGATTTCCGACTCTTAATGTGCATCCGGCTAAAGATAAGCTCCTTCCACCGAACGGAGTTTATCTGGACAGCGTGAAGATTGACGGAATTTGGTATAATGGTATCGGAAATGTTGGATTCAAACCGACGGTATCAAGTGATAAACGTATGCTGATCGAGAGCAATCTTTTTGATTATAGCGGTAATGCATACGAAAAAGACGTAGAAATTCAGCTTTATCATTTTAAAAGACCGGAGCAGAAGTTTGAATCGGTAGAAACAATGAAGGCGCAGATTGATCAGGATATTGCTTACGCAAAAGAATTTTTCCGTTATCATCATAAGAAATAACAGAGCCGGTGAAAAAGCTCAGGAAATGCGGTCATTTACAGGCGGCCTGCGTTGCTGGTCACAGATACTGTGAACAGTAACTATGAAAACCTGCCAGATGCAGAAAAACCTGCCAGATGCAGAAAAACCTGCTTGACAGGATCCGGGGCATATGGTACACTAGGCAAGTATGAAAAACCGATGTTCGGCAGATGGATTCTCCAACCACTGCTTAATATCAGGCAATTAACAGTATATTTAGGAGGTAGTGACAAATGATCACAAAAGAAATGAAAGAACAGATTATCAAAGAATATGGAAGAACAGAAGGAGATACAGGATCTCCGGAAGTACAGGTAGCTCTTCTGACAGCTAGAATCAATGATCTTACAGATCACTTCAAAGCTAATCCGAAGGATCATCACTCAAGAAGAGGACTTCTTAAGATGGTTGGACAGAGAAGAGGACTTCTTGCATACCTTAAGAAGAATGACATTGAAAGATATCGTTCACTGATCGAAAGATTAGGTTTAAGAAAGTAAGACATATTTTTACAGGGAGCGAAAGGCATCGGATGGATGTCTTCGCTCCCTGTTTGTTTTCGCAAACAATGAGCCGAACCGGTACAACGTGCATCCTCCATGCCAATCAGCATAGTGATTAACACGGGAGTGACCAGTAACCCGCGTTTTGCCCCATTCTAAAGTTAGTTATATAGAATCTTGCAAGAGATGTAAGGATATGATATAATATAAAAGATTGTGGGTAGAGATTGTGTCCGAGACCACTGAAAAGTATATTTTGAGAAGTGTATTTTTCAGTAGTTTCGGAGATTTTACCCGTCAGATAAACAGATTAAAAAGGAGAACATTTATGTACAAAAAGTTTGAAATGGAACTTGCAGGCCGTACACTCCGCGTAGATGTTGGAAGAGTTGCCAAACAGGCGAACGGCGCAGTACTTATGCATTATGGTGATACAGTTGTACTTTCGACAGCAACTGCATCCGACAAACCAAGAGAAGGAATTGATTTCTTCCCACTCAGTGTTGAATACAATGAAAAGCTTTACGCAGTAGGAAAGATCCCGGGAGGATTCAACAAGAGGGAAGGAAAAGCATCTGAAAATGCTGTTCTTACCTGCCGTGTGATCGACCGTCCGATGAGACCGCTTTTCCCGAAAGATTACAGAAATGATGTAACTTTGGAGAACCTGGTTCTTTCTGTTGAACAGGACTGCTCACCGGAGCTTACTGCTATGCTTGGATCAGCAATCGCAACCGCTATTTCGGATATCCCGTTTGACGGACCGACAGCTTCTACCCAGGTAGGACTTGTTGACGGAGAACTGGTATTCAACCCAACCGCAGAGCAGAAAGAAAAATCAGATCTTGCACTTACAGTTGCTTCTACAAAAGAAAAGGTTATCATGATCGAAGCAGGAGCAAATGAAGTACCGGAAGATAAGATGATCGAAGCTATTTTTGCAGCACATGAAGTGAACCAGAAAGTCATCGCATTCATCGACCAGATCGTTGCAGAATGCGGAAAACCAAAACATGACTATGTAAGCTTTGCTGTACCGGAAGAACTTTTCGCAGCAATCCAGGAGGTTGTAACTCCGGAAGAGATGGAAGTTGCTGTATTTACAGATGACAAGCAGACAAGAGAAGAGAACATCCGCAAGATCACAGAAAAGCTGGAAGAAGCTTTTGCCGACAATGAAGAATGGCTTGCCAAACTTGGTGAAGCTGTATATCAGTATCAGAAGAAAGTTGTCCGCAAGATGATCCTGAAAGATCATAAACGTCCGGATGGTCGTGAGATCGAACAGATCCGTCCGCTGGCTGCAGAAGTTGACCTGATCCCGAGAGTACATGGTTCTGCAATGTTCACTCGTGGACAGACACAGATCTGTACGATTACAACTCTGGCACCACTTTCTGAAGCACAGAAAGTAGATGGACTTGATGAAGCAGAAACATCCAAGAGATATATGCACCACTACAACTTCCCGTCATACTCTGTAGGTGAGACAAGACCTTCAAGAGGACCGGGACGTCGTGAGATCGGACACGGAGCACTTGCAGAGAGAGCACTCGTACCGGTACTTCCGTCAGAGGAAGAATTCCCGTATGCGATCCGTACTGTATCTGAGACATTTGAATCCAACGGTTCTACATCTCAGGCAAGTGTGTGTGCATCTTCTATGTCACTTATGGCAGCCGGTGTACCGATCAAATCTGCAGTTGCAGGTATCTCATGTGGTCTGGTAACAGGTGCTACTGATGATGATTATCTGGTACTTACAGATATCCAGGGACTGGAAGATTTCTTCGGAGATATGGACTTTAAGGTAGCAGGTACACACAAAGGTATCACAGCGATCCAGATGGATATCAAGATCCATGGACTGACAAGACCGATCATCGAAGAAGCAATTGCGCGTACAAGAAAAGCAAGACTTTACATCCTGGATGAAGTTATGGCTAAGACAATCGCTGAGCCAAGAGCACAGGTTGGCAAGTATGCACCGAAGATCATCCAGATGAACATTGATCCGGCTAAGATCGGTGAAGTTGTAGGTCAGAGAGGAAAGACCATCAACGCAATCATCGAAAAGACAGGCGTTAAGATTGATATCACAGACGAAGGAAGTGTATCTATCTGTGGCGTAGATGCAGACAGCATGGAACAGGCAAGAAAGATGATCGCTACCATCGTAACAGACTTCGAGGCAGGAATGGTTCTTGAAGGTGATGTTGTAAGCATCAAAGAATTCGGCGCATTCATCGAATTTGCACCGGGCAAAGAAGGAATGGTACACATTTCCAAGATCGCTAAGCAGAGAATCGATCATGTAGAAGATGTTCTTTCTATCGGAGATCACGTCAAAGTGGTTTGCCTTGGAAAAGACAAGATGGGACGTTTGAGCTTCAGCATCAAAGATGTTGCAGAATAGAGTTTTATAAAATCAGAAGGACTTTACCAGTATCGGTAGAGTCCTTTTTTAGTTCTATTTTTCTCCCGCTTTCCATATACATTCTTTAAAGAGAGGTGGACAAGATGAGAAGAGAAAAGAAAGATCAGATTCTGGCGGTGCTTCCGGAGAAAATCCGTGGGATCCTGCTGAATCATGGACTGGATTTTGAGAAGATCCAGGAGATCCGGCTTCGGGAAGAACAGCCGCTTGCAGTGAAAAAGGAAGGAAAGGAAGAACTTTTCACCCATCGGGTGACAAAAGAAGAACTGCGTGAAACGATGGAATATGTATCCAATTATTCCCTGTATGCATATGAAAATGAACTGCGCCAGGGGTTTCTGACGATTGAAGGAGGGCATCGGGTGGGAATTTCCGGGAAAATTATTCCGGAAAAGGGACAGATCCGGAATTTTCAGTATATTACATCGATCAATATCCGAATCTGCCATGAGATCACAGGCTGTGCGAATAAGCTGTTTCCTGTGATCCTTGAAAAGGGAAGACTTTGCCATACCATGATCATTTCCCCGCCAGGTGGGGGAAAGACTACGCTTTTGCGGGATCTGGTGCGGCAGATTTCGGATGGAAACCGCTGGGTGGAAGGAAGAAATGTGGGCGTGGTGGATGAACGTTCAGAGATTGGAGGATGCTACCGTGGCGTGCCACAGAACCAGCTTGGGATGCGGACGGATATTCTGGACAACTGCCCGAAAGCAGAAGGAATGATGATGCTGGTGCGGTCCATGGCGCCGGAGGTGATTGCGGCGGATGAGATCGGGACAGCGAAGGATGTAGAGGCGATCGAGTACGCCATGCACTGCGGGGCAACCATGCTGACGACGGTGCATGGTTCCGGTATGGATGAGATCCGCGAAAAGCCGCTGGTCAGCAATCTGGTAAAGGAAAGGTCTTTTGCCAGATATGTTGTGATGAAATCCGGGAAACATGTAGGAGAAATTGAAGGGATTTATAACGAACGGGGAGAAAAACTGTGTATCTGAAAATGGTCGGATGCCTGGGAATTGTGGCGGCGACATCCGGCTATGGATACAGCAGGGGAATGGAATATCAGAGGCAGATCACGGATACCGGAGAACTGCAAAGAGTGATCAGGCAGCTTGCGGGAGAAATGGAGTATACTTATGCACCACTCGCCCAGGTATGCGCTTCTGTTTCACGAAGATGCGGTCAGAACTACAGGATCTGGCTGGAACATCTGGCAAAAGAATTGGAGATGCCGTCAAGAAGTCTTGCAATAATCTGGGAGAGGTGCTGTGAAAGCGATCTTGAATGTCTGCTCCTTGGCAGGGAGGAAAGGGTACGTCTGCAGGAGCTTGGGATGCAGCTTGGCAGCCTGGATAAAAAGCAGGAAACACAGATTTTCTTGCAGTATGCAGAATTTCTGGAAGAAAAAAGAGGCAGTCTTTTAAAAGAAATTCAGGAAAAGCGGAGGCTCTGTAATCTCCTGGGTGTTACAGCAGGACTTTTCCTGACAATTTTGATTCTGTAAATAGGAGCGGAACATGAGTGTAAATCTGATATTTAAAATTGCGGCAGTCGGGATTCTGGTTTCTGTCCTGGGACAGGTGCTGAAACACAGTGGAAGAGAAGAGCAGGCATTTCTCACCAGTCTTGCAGGACTGCTCCTGGTTTTGTTCTGGATCCTTCCTTATATTTCAGATCTGTTTGACGATATCAGACGGCTCTTTGCTCTGTAAAGGAGGGAAAAGATGAGTATCCTTAAGGCAGTCTGCATCGGGATCGCAGGGACTTTCCTGGCATTGCAATTTCAAAATTCCAGAAAAGAATATGGGATCTATCTGGGGATTGCGGTCAGCATTTTCCTTTTTCTCGGAATGAGCCAGAATCTGTCGGTGATCCGGGAGACGCTGGAGCTGGTTGGCAGCTTTGTAAAGATTGATGCGGTATATCTGACGGCAATGCTGAAAATTCTGGGTGTGACCTATCTGGCGGAATTTGCGGCAACAATCTGCAAGGATGCCGGTTATCAGACGATCGCCGGACAGATCGAGGTCTTTGCAAGGCTCAGTATACTTGCAATCGGAATGCCGATATTAAAAGCACTGCTTCTTGCAATCCGCGAACTTGGACAGTAAAAGGGAAGAAAAATGAAACATTATTTTCAGAAATATGGCATAGCATGCATGATCGGACTTGTAATCTTCGTACTGATACTGCCGGTACAGGTATTTGCGGCAGGGGAAGATTCCTCTTCGGCAAACAGCCGGACAGAAGATAATATGACAGAAACGGATCTGGAAAAAACACAGGAGGAAACGGAGCAGAAAATCTGGGATCTGACAGAAGTAAAGGATCTGGATACGGCAATCCGGAAACTGTTCCCGGAAGAAAAACTGCATTTTCAGGATCTTGTTGAGTCTGTGATCCGGCAGGATGAGAACCTGTCTGCCGGGCAGATCAGAAACTTTGTGACGGATCAGTTTTTCTATGTGCTGAAGGTCAATAAACCGGTGCTTGCATCTATCATTTTTCTGGTGCTGATCGCAGCGGTTTTTTCCAGTTTTTCGGAAGTGTTCCAGAACCGTCAGATATCACAGACCGCCTTTTTTCTGGTATACCTGTCTGTGATTACAGTCGGCATACGGAATTTTCAGGTGGCAGCCGGGGAGGTACAGCAGGGACTCGAAAATCTGATCCTCTTTATGCGAGTGCTCTGTCCGGTCTACTTTGTCTGTATGGCGGTCGCAGTGGGAAGTATTTCTGCGATCGCATTTTACAATCTGGCGCTTTTCCTGATTTTTCTTGTGGAACTTGTGATTTTGAAATGGATCGTTCCACTGATCCAGATCGCACTTCTGATGGAAATCCTGAACAATCTGACAGAGGAGGAATTTCTTTCTAAGGCAGCGGAACTTTTGCGACTTATAATCGGATGGAGTCTGAAAAGTCTGCTTGCCCTGGTGACGGGGATCGGGTTTATCGAGCGGATCATCAGTCCGGCGGCAGATCAGGTGAAAAGGAGTGCCTGGACAAAAGGCGTGGGAATGATTCCGGGAATCGGTGATATAGTCAGCGGGACAAGCGAAGTCGTGCTTGGAAGTGCGGTTCTTTAAAAAAATGGAGTTGGAATTGCAGGGGCACTGCTTGTAACGGGAGTTGTGATGATCCCGGTCATCAATATGGGAATCCTGACGATTCTTTACAAAGGAACGGCGGCACTTATCCAGCCGGTGTCTGATAAACGGATCGTGGAGGCCATCAGTTTTACCGGGGAAGGTTATCATATGCTGCTAAAGACGGTGCTTGCGACGGCGGTCCTGTTTCTGGTGACACTTGCAGTTGCGGCATCGGCAGCTTCGTAGGAGGGATAAAATGATACAGCTGGTTTACAGGTGGATGCAGAATCTCGCCGTTTATATGATTCTTGTAACCGCATTCTTGCAGGCACTTCCAGAGAACAGCTACCGGAAATATGTCCGTTTTTTCTGTGGACTTCTTCTGACGGTTCTGCTTGCCCAGCCGGTTCTGAACCTTATGGGGGCAGCCGGACAGGTGACGGAGCTGTACCGGACGGCGGAGTATGAGCAGATGGTAAAAGAGATGGAGCATGCGGCGGATTTGCTCGAAAAGGGCGGTGAGTGAAGATGTTTGAAATCCGGAAAATAAAAAAAGACAAGTGGCTGATCATATTGCTTGTCGGACTGCTTCTGGTTGTGATCGCGATGCCTGTCTCCGATATAAAATCAGATCAGACACAGGATGAACAGCAGATGCAGAAGGTGGAAAATGCATCGGAGGATACTTATACAGATGCACTGGAAACACGGCTGGAAAATGCACTGGCAAAAGTAGAAGGAGTTGGAAATGTCAAGGTGATGATCACCCTGGCATCTTCCTCGGAAAAGGTAGTGGAAAAGGACCAGGAGATGACAAGTGAGGTGCAGGAAGGGGAGAGCGGAGGGAAAAATACCAGTTCTTCAGAGACGGCAGTTTATGCAAACAGAAATGGAGAAGAAACGCCATATGTGAAACAGGAATTAAGTCCCCGGATAGAAGGGGTTCTCGTAATTGCAGAAGGCGGAGATAATGCCGTCGTGATTGAAAATATCACAGAGGCTGTGCAGGCATTATTCGGAGTAGACACGCATAAGATAAAAGTAATGAAACATAACTAAAAAAGAATCTTATAGGAGGAAGGCTAGTGAAAAAAGTATTTAAGAAAAATCAGATTGTGATTGCGGTTCTTGCGGTGATGATCGCAGCGGCAGGATATCTGAACTATTCCGGAAAAATTTTTGGCTCGAAAAACAAAACAGCAGAGACGGGAAGCGAGATGGCAAATAAGGAGCTTCTGGATATTTCGGATCAAGATACAGAAAGTGACAGTTCCCTCCAGACAGCGAATGACGACCAGGTGGACGGGAATCCGGGAGAGGCGGTGCTGACAAACGGATCGGCCAGTGCGCTTGTGGCACAGGCAAAAGTGAACCGGGAGCAGGTGCGGGCAAAAAACAAAGAAACCCTGCAGGCGATCATTGATAATGCAGATATTGCAGAAGACCAGAAAGCAGATGCAGTTGCGCAGATGGTGGAGATGACACAGCGCGCCGAACAGGAGGTCGCAATTGAGACTCTGCTTGCCAGCAAAGGCTTTCAGGATGCGGTGGTAAGTCTTACCGAAGATTCCGCAGATGTGGTCGTTGATGTGGCGGATCTGTCGGATGCAAAACGGGCACAGATCGAGGATATTGTCACACGCAAAGCAGAGGTAAATGCTGCAAATGTGGTGATCACACCGATCCATGAAAGTACAAATACGAGTGAATCAGGGGATTGATATTATAGCAAAAATACCATATAATAAGAATTTGAGTGACATTGAGAAAATAGTAGGAGTAGAATAACATGGCAGATTTTACGAATGAGATAAAGAAAAGAAGAACATTTGCGATCATTTCCCATCCGGATGCAGGTAAGACTACCCTGACAGAGAAGTTTCTGTTATATGGCGGGGCGATCAATCAGGCAGGTTCTGTAAAAGGAAAGGCAACAGCGAAACATGCGGTTTCAGACTGGATGGAGATTGAAAAAGAAAGAGGTATTTCGGTAACATCTTCTGTCCTGCAGTTCCAGTATGACGGTTATTGCATCAATATTCTGGATACACCGGGACATCAGGATTTCTCGGAAGATACTTATCGTACTCTTATGGCGGCCGATTCGGCGGTTATGGTGATCGATGGATCAAAAGGTGTGGAGGCACAGACAAGAAAGCTGTTCAAAGTCTGCGTCATGCGTCATATTCCGATTTTTACATTTATCAATAAAATGGACCGTGAAGCGATGGATACCTTTGAATTACTGGATGATATTGAAAAGGAACTGGGAATCGCTACCTGTCCGATCAACTGGCCGATCGGTTCCGGAAAAGAATTCCGCGGCGTATTTGACCGGAACAGCAGAGAGCTGGAGATTTTCTCAGATACCAAGAAAGGAACCTCGATCGGGGAAGTTGAGAAGGTTTCCATCGACAGTGAGGAAGCAAAGAGCATCGTAAGTGAAGCACAGTTTGCACAGCTGGAAGAAGAGATTGAGCTTCTGGATGGAGCGAGTGCAGAATTTGACCAGGAGATGGTCAGCAAAGGAGAACTCTCTCCGGTATTTTTCGGATCAGCTCTGACCAACTTCGGTGTGGAGACCTTCCTTCAGCATTTCCTTAAGATGACGACTTCACCGCTTCCGAGAATGTCCGACAAAGGACTGATCGATCCGATGAAGGAGGAAGATTTCTCCGCATTTGTGTTTAAGATCCAGGCAAATATGAATAAGGCACACCGGGACAGAATCGCATTTATGCGTATCTGTTCCGGTGAGTTCAAGGCGGGCATGGATGTATTCCATATCCAGGGAGGCAAAAAAGTCCGTCTGTCCCAGCCACAGCAGATGATGGCAAGTGAACGGCACATGATCGATACCGCATATGGCGGGGATATCATCGGTGTATTCGATCCGGGTATCTTCTCCATCGGGGATACACTGACCAATTCACCGGAAAAGTTTGCATACGAAGGAATTCCGACTTTCGCACCGGAACATTTTGCCAGAGTACGCCAGGTGGATACGATGAAGAGAAAGCAGTTCATCAAGGGAATCAACGAGATCGCGCAGGAAGGCGCGATCCAGATCTTCCAGGAATTCAACACCGGTATGGAAGAAATCATCGTCGGTGTAGTCGGTGTCCTGCAGTTTGACGTATTAAAATACCGTCTGGAAAATGAATATAACGTGGAGATCCGTCTGGAGCCGCTTCCATACGAACACATCCGCTGGATCGAGAATGAAGAGATCGAGATGGACAAGCTGGTCGGCACATCCGATATGAAGAAGATCAAGGACCTGAAAGACAGACCACTGCTTCTGTTCGTCAACAGCTGGAGCATCCGTATGGTACTGGAACGAAACGAAGGACTGAAACTTTCCGAATTCGGACGTTCCTAAAAAACTTTCCAATAGAGATCTTTTATGTTACAATGAACGCATAGCGACGAGCGCAGGGAAGGGAAGAAAGTGATCGGCTGCTAGCAGACGAATCACTTTCAGCCCAGACCTATGTGAGTGCAACGAACATCGAGGGACCGGAGGTTCCGAGATGAGCGCGAGGAGCGGAAAAACCGCAGACAGGAGGACTTATAATGAGTAAAGAAGAGAGAAATACCTATAAGATAGAATCAGATGAGAACCTCGGAGAAGTACAGATTGCTGATGAAGTAGTTGCAATTATTGCAGGACTTGCAGCAATGGAGGTAGAAGGGGTATCTTCCATGGCAGGAAATGCAACCAGAGAACTGATCGCAAAGCTTGGAATGAAGAGCCTTTCCAAAGGTGTAAAGGTAGACGTGCTGGAAGGTATCGTTACCGTATCCCTCGCCCTGAACCTCAAATATGGCAGCAGTATCAAAGATACTACTTTAAAGGTACAGGAAAAAGTAAAGGCAGCAATCGAGAATATGACAGGTCTTACCGTTGCAGACGTAAACATCCGTGTTGCAGGTGTGGACATGCCGGAAGAAGAATAATTGGAGAGGGAACATGCGAAGAAGTAAAGTCAGAGAACATATATTTAAAATGCTCTTCAGCATCGGATTTGATGCGGCTGATGCAGACGAACAGATCGAACTGTATCTGGAGCAGGTAGAAGAAGCGAGTGAGGAAGAGCGCGGATACATGCGCAAAAAGGTCAAAGATATCGCAGCACATGAAGAAGAAATCGATGCGATGATCAATGAACATACAACCGGCTGGAAAACCGGACGTATGAACAAAGTTGACCTTTCCATCCTTCGTCTTGCTGTATACGAGATGAAGTGGGATGACGAAGTGCCGGTCAAAGTAGCGATCAATGAAGCAGTTGAGCTGGCAAAGAACTTTTCAGGAGATGAGGGACCGGCATTTGTCAACGGTGTACTCGGAAAGCTTGCATAAGAATCAGAGATCATGCGAAATGTATATACTGTAAAACAGGTCAATGCGTACATTAAGAATATGTTTACGCAAGACTTTATGTTGAATCGAATTTATATCAAAGGGGAAGTGTCAAACTGTAAGTACCATACTTCAGGACATCTGTACTTTTCACTGAAAGATGAGTCCGGAACGATTGCCTGTGTTATGTTTGCCGGGCAGCGCAGCGGGCTTTCTTTTCGTATGCAGGAAGGACAGCAGGTAATCGTGCTTGGAAGCGTCAGCGTCTATGAAAGAGATGGCAGATATCAGGTTTATGCAAAGGAGATCGTACTGGATGGTGCGGGACTTCTCTATGAAAAATTTATAAAGCTCAAAAAAGAGCTGGAAGAAATGGGAATGTTTGCGCCGGAATATAAAAAGCCGATTCCGAAATATGTGCGGACAGTCGGTGTTGTAACGGCACCAACCGGAGCGGCAGTGCGCGATATTATCAACATTACCAGGCGGAGAAATCCGTATGTGCAGATTCTTCTGTATCCGGCACTGGTACAGGGGGATGGCGCGTCTGAAAGTGTGGTGCGGGGGATCCGTGCACTGGAGGAAGCAAAGGTCGATGTGATGATCGTTGGCAGAGGCGGAGGCTCTATTGAAGATCTGTGGGCATTTAACGAGGAAAATGTTGCGCGTGCAGTTTTTGAATGTAGTGTACCGGTTATTTCGGCAGTAGGACATGAGACAGACACGACGATCATAGATTATGTGGCGGATCTTCGTGCACCGACGCCTTCTGCTGCGGCAGAGCTTGCAATCTGTGATTACCGGGAACTTCTGGAAACGATCCGGACAGAACGGGAAAGGATGCACCGGAGTATGATGAGAAAGCTGGAAGTCGCATCGCTTCATACAGCGCGGTATGCAGAAAAATTCCGTTACTTAAGTCCGTCGGGGAAACTTAAGTCCATGCGTCAGCAGCTTGCAGATTATGAGGAGCAGATCCCAAAAGCCATGCATCAGCGGTTGGAACAGGAACGGGAGAGAACCCGCAAAGTGCAGGAGATGCTGCCACTTCTGATGGAGCGGAATCTGCGGGAAAGCCGTCAGCAGCTTGCAATCCGGATCGAACGGATGAAGGGACTTTCCCCACTCGCCAAGCTGAATCAGGGCTTCTCCTATGTACAGGGAGAGAAAGGTACGGTAAAAAAGATTTCCGATGTAGAAACGGGAGACCGGATCCGGATTTATGTGACAGACGGGCAGATCGAGGCACAGGTGACAGAGACGAAGAAGGAGTAAGAATATGGCAGATAAGAAAAAAGAGCTTGCAGATGAAATGCCGGAAGAATCTCTGGAGGAGCTTTTTGCAAAGCTGGATCAGGTGGCAAAGGAGCTGGAATCAGGAGATACTTCGCTGGAAGAGTCCTTCGGACTGTATCAGAAGGGCATGGAAATGCTGAAGCTTTGCAATGAGAAGATCGATACCGTAGAGAAAAAAGTGCAGGTGCTGGAAGAAAATGGAGAAATACATGACTTTTAAAGAAGAAATGAAAGAAAGAACAGAAGCGATTGAAAAGCTTCTTGTAAAATATCTGCCGAAAGCAGAAGGCTATCAGAGCCAGATCATGGAAGCGATGGAGTACAGTGTGATGGCAGGCGGAAAGAGACTCCGTCCGATGCTGATGCAGGAGACATACCGCCTGTTTGGAGGGGAAGGAAAAGAAATCGAGCCGTTTATGGCGGCAATTGAGATGATCCACACCTATTCCCTGGTACATGATGATCTTCCGGCGATGGACAATGATGAATACCGCAGGGGAAGAAAGACTACTCACATCGTCTATGGGGAGGCAATGGGAATCCTTGCAGGAGATGCCCTTCTGAACTATGCATTTGAAACGGCAGTGAGGGCGTTTGAGGTCGCGCCGGAGAAGAGTCTTCTGATCGGGAAAGCCCTGAAGATCCTTGCGGATAAAGCCGGTATTTACGGAATGGTAGGCGGTCAGGTCGTAGACGTGGCATCCTGTGGCGTGGGACTGGATGAAGGCATGCTGAATTTTATCTATGAGCTGAAGACGGGAGCACTGATCGAAAGTTCCATGATGATTGGAGCACTTCTTGCGGGTGCAGATACAGCAGAACTTGAGAAGGTACAGAAGATCGCATCGGATGTAGGAATCGCGTTCCAGATCCAGGACGATATTCTGGATGTGACAAGCACCACAGAAGAACTTGGCAAGCCGGTGCACAGTGATGAAAAGAATGAAAAGACAACCTATGTCACATTAAAAGGTCTGGAAAAGGCGACAGCAGATGTGGAAGCTATTTCACAGGAGGCGTTGGATCTGCTTGCCGGACTGGACAGAGAAAATCCGTATCTGACACAACTGATACAGGAACTGATACACAGGAAAAAATAAGCGGGGTGGATGAAGTGTATCTGGAGCAGATTCACGAAGCAAATGATATCAAAAAATTAAATGAACGGGAACTGACAGGACTGGCAGAAGAAATCCGCACGTTTCTTGTTGAGAAGATCAGCAAGACCGGTGGTCATCTTGCCTCCAACCTTGGAGTCGTAGAGCTTACCATGGCGATGCATCTCAGCTTTCAGCTTCCAGAAGATAAAATGATCTGGGATGTAGGGCATCAGTCTTATACGCATAAGATTCTGACCGGAAGGAAAGAAGGATTTGATGATCTGAGAAAATATGGCGGGATGAGCGGTTTCCCGAAGAGGAAAGAAAGTGACTGTGATGCCTTTGATACCGGTCATAGCTCCACTTCGATTTCGGCCGGACTTGGCTATGCCAGAGGAAGGGATATCCTGGGGCAGGATTATTATGTGATCTCTGTTATCGGGGACGGATCCCTGACCGGAGGAATGGCATATGAAGCACTGAATAATGCTGCGGAGATGAAGACGAATTTCATCATCGTACTCAACGATAACCATATGTCTATTTCCAAAAATGTCGGCGGAATGTCCAGTTATCTCGGAGAACTGCGCACTGCCCAGGCCTATACCGACCTGAAGGATACGGTGGAAAATGTACTTGGCAGTATTCCGTTTGGCGGTGAAAAGATGGTGCGGCATATTAAGCGCACCAAGAGCAGCATCAAGCAGCTTTTGGTTCCGGGAATGTTCTTTGAAGATATGGGAATCAAGTATTTAGGACCGGTGGACGGGCATGACCTGAAGGCACTGCGCCGTGCATTTACCGAGGCAAAAAGGGTAAAAGGACCGGTGCTTGTCCATGTACTGACAAAAAAGGGGAAAGGCTATCTTCCGGCAGAAGAAAACCCTTCCCGTTTCCATGGAACCGGTCCGTTTGATATCCAGACAGGAGAGCCGATTTCCAAAGGTGGAACGGATTCCTGTACAGATGTGTTTTCCAAGGTTATGCTGGATCTGGCAAAAAAAGATGACAGACTGGTAGCGATCACGGCGGCAATGGAAGACGGAACCGGTCTGGCAGCATTTCACAGATACTATCCGGACCGCTTTTTTGATGTGGGGATCGCAGAGGGGCATGGCGTGACCTTTGCGGCAGGACTTGCCGCGGCAGGATTGCATCCGGTATTTGCTGTATATTCTTCGTTTTTACAGAGAGGGTTTGACCAGATGATTCATGATGTCTGTCTGCAGAAGCTTCCGGTCGTATTTGCAGTGGACAGGGCAGGACTTGTGGGAAGCGACGGGGAGACCCACCAGGGGATCTTTGATCTTTCTTACCTGTCAATGATCCCGAATATGACCGTCCTTTCTCCGAAAAATAAATGGGAGTTGGCGGACATGGTGCGGTTTGCGGTGAGACTTGGAGTACCGGCAGCAGTGCGCTATCCAAGAGGCAGCGCATTTGACGGATTCCGTGAATACAGAGCACCGATCGAGTATGGAAAGAGTGAGCCGGTCTATGAAGAAGAGGATATTGCGATCATCAGTGTCGGACATATGTTTGAGCAGGCAGTTCAGGTTCGGAAGCGTTTGAAAGAGATTGGATATAACTGTACCCTGATTAATGCCCGGTTTGTAAAGCCGATGGATGAGGAGATGCTCCGGAAACTGACGGTGGAACACCGGCTGATCGTGACACTGGAAGAGAATATCCGCAGAGGCGGATTCGGAGAATCTGTGACTGCTTATCTGGCAGGTCTTGAGACAGACGCAGAGGTTCTGAATCTGGCACTGCCGGATGACTATATCGAACACGGAAGTGTAGACCTACTTCGCAGTGAGGTGATGCTGGATGTGGAATCCTGCGTGGCCAGGATTATCACTGCATATATAGCAGAAGAGAGCAGGAGGGATTGATAGAGAATGAAAGAACGGTTGGATGTATTACTTGTAAAGAGAAATCTGGCATCCTCCAGAGAAAAGGCAAAAGCGATCATTATGTCCGGCAATGTATTTGTGGACGGACAGAGAGAGGATAAAGCGGGAACTTCCTTTCCGGAAGAGGTTCAGATCGAAGTCCGTGGACATGCACTTCCGTATGTCAGCCGCGGAGGACTCAAGCTGGAAAAGGCGATGAAGAATTTTGATGTATCCATGGAAGGAAAGGTATGTACCGATGTGGGATCTTCGACAGGAGGCTTTACAGACTGCATGCTGCAAAATGGAGCAGTCAAGGTGTTTGCCATTGATGTGGGACATGGTCAGCTGGACTGGAAATTACGTCAGGATGAAAGAGTGGTCTGCATGGAAAAGACCAACATCCGTTATGTACAGCCGGAAGATCTGGGAGAACCGATTGATTTTTCATCGATCGATGTTTCTTTTATTTCGCTGACGAAGGTACTTCTCCCAATCCGTAATTACCTGAAAGAGAACGGAGAGATCGTTGCACTGATCAAGCCACAGTTTGAAGCCGGACGTGAGAAGGTTGGGAAAAAAGGTGTGGTAAGGGAAAAGAGTACCCATATCGAGGTCATTGAAAAAGTAACCGATTATGCTGTATCGATCGGCTTTGAAGTAGCAGCACTTGAATTTTCACCGATCAAAGGACCGGAAGGGAATATCGAGTATCTGGTACATCTGAAAAAATGCCCGGAGGAAGAGGCAAAGATTGTGGAGAGCGTAGACATTCGGGGGACTGTCGATGCTGCTTTTGACACACTTGCGAAAAAGGATCCGGCTGAGGAGAAGAAATAAAAAGATATGGAAAAGTTTTACATTATCACGAATGATATGAAGGATGCAAACCGGAAGATCACCGTGAAAATAAAAAAATGCATTGAATCCTACGGGAAGAAATGTTACCTGGAAGAGCAGCCGGAAGAAGGAAATTTTTCAAAGATCAAGATTCCGAAGGATATTGATTGTGTGTTGACGGTAGGCGGAGATGGAACCTTTATCCAGGCATCCAGACGTCTGTTCGGGCGGGATCTTCCGATGCTTGGAATCAATATGGGCACCCTTGGCTATCTGACTGAGGTAGAGGTGCAGAATGTAGAAGAGGCTGTAAAACAGCTCGTAGAGGGCAAATATACGATTGAAGAGCGGATGATGCTGTATGGATCCGCTGCATACCGCAATGTAAGAGATGTGGCACTCAATGATATTGTTATGACGAGATCCGGCAGCATGAAGATCGTTCATTTTAATCTCTATGTTAACGGAGAGTTTTTGAACTCCTATGATGCCGACGGGCTGATCGTGTCCACACCGACGGGTTCTACTGCGTACAATCTGTCTGCAGGAGGACCGATCGTGGAGCCGACAGCGTCTCTGATCGTTGTGACACCGATCTGCTCGCATGCACTCAATTCCCGCAGTATCGTTTTCTCAGACAAAGATGAGATCGTGATCGAGATCGGTGCAAAACGGGAGAATCAGATCGAGGAAGCAGTGATCGCATATGATGGTGCGGATGAAGTCCCGCTTCATACCGGCGACCGGATCCGGATCAAAAAGGCGTGGGAGACAGCGAAAATCGTAAAACTCAGCAAAGTGAGCTTTCTGGAAACATTACGTGAAAAGATGAAAGGAAACTAGAAGATGAAAGTAAACCGACATGCCAAAATTGTAGAATTGATCAACAAATATCAGATTGAGACACAGGATGAGCTTGCCGAGTATCTGAATGAAGCGGGATTTAAAGTGACGCAGGCAACGGTATCCAGAGATATCCGCGACTTAAAGCTCACCAAGGTTCCGGCAGAAAACGGAAGGCAGAAATATGCGGTACTCCAGGGTGCACAGAACGGAATGACTGAAAAATATGTGCGCATTTTGCGGGATGGATTCAGCTCTATGGATATGGCTCAGAACATTCTGGTACTGAAAACGGTATCTGGTATGGCGATGGCGGTGGCTGCGGCACTGGATGCGATGAACTGGAATGAGATCGTTGGCTGTATTGCCGGGGATGATACGATCATGTGCGCTGTGCGGACTGTGGATGATACGATCCTTCTGATGGAAAAGATCAAGAAACTACTGGAACAATAGACAGGAGAAAGAATGTTACAAAATTTGCATGTAAAAAATCTGGCGCTGATCGATGAGGCGGAAGTGGATTTCTCTGGTGGACTCAATATCCTGACCGGGGAAACCGGTGCCGGAAAATCAATTATCCTGGGGAGTGTCAGTCTTGCCCTGGGCGGAAGATATTCCGCAGATATGCTTCGTAAGGGAGCCGATAAGGGACTTGTAGAACTGACCTTTTATGTGGATAATCCGGAAACGGTACGGAAGCTGGAAGAGATGGATCTTTCGCCGGACGGAGGGCAGATCATTATCACCAGACGGTTTAACGGAAACCGAAGTGTGAGCCGGATCAACGGAGAGACTGTGACGCTGGGACGACTAAAGGAAGCAGCCCAGATTCTGATCGATATTCACGGACAGCATGAGCATCAGTCACTGTTATATAAAAAGAATCATCTGGCAATTCTGGATGCATTTGCAAAAGAAGCCGGAGAATGGAAGAAAAAAGTGGCGGATTCATACAGGGAATACCGCCGGCTGGAAAAAGAACTTAAGGAAGCCGATAAAGACGAGGCTGAGAGAGCCAAAGAGATTTCTTTTCTTGAATTTGAGATCGATGAAATTGAAAATGCTGGAATCACTGCGGCAGAATGCCAGTCGGTAGAAGAAGATTACCGGCGGATGATGCAGGGGAAAAGAATCGCGGAGAATCTGGAAGAGGCGTATCTGTATACAGCAGGAGAAGGCGGTATAAGTGCGTCAGAAGCGATCGGACGGGCAGTACGCGCGGCAGCTGTGGCGGCAGAACATGATGACAAATCGGGAGAGCTGTATGAACAGCTGGTCGAAGTGGAGAATCTGATCGGGGATTCCGGGCGCGAGCTTCGCGGTTATCTGGACAGCCTTTCTTTTGAACCGGAACAGTTCTATGAGACGGAGAGCCGGCTGAACCAGATCAATCATCTGAAGGTCAAATACGGAGATTCGGCAGAGGCGATCCTGCAGCATAAGGCAGATGACGAGGAGCGCCTCCTGATTTTAAAAAATTATGATGAATATTTAAATGAATTAAAGGGAAAACTGAAAAAAGCAGAGGAACGTCTGCGAAAAGAATGCGAGAGTCTGTCGAAGGTCCGTAAAAAAGAGGCAAAGCTTTTGCAGGCAAAGATCGCAGAAGGACTCCAGGATCTGAATTTTCTGGATGTCTGTTTTGAAATCCGGTTTTCAAAAACTTCCGGGTACACAGCAGAAGGGACGGATGAGGTGGAATTTATGATCTCCATGAATCCGGGCGAACCGACAAGACCGCTTGCAGCTGTGGCATCCGGCGGTGAACTTTCCCGGATCATGCTTGCGATCAAGGCAGTCATGGCGGATAAAGATGAGATCGAGACACTGATCTTTGATGAGATCGATGTAGGAATCAGCGGCCGTACCGCACAGAAGGTTTCCGAGAAGATGTGCCTGATCGGCAGGAAACATCAGGTGATCTGCATTACGCATCTGGCACAGATCGCTGCAATGGCAGATACCCATTACCTGATTGAAAAACGGGTGGAAGATCAGATGACAAAGACCAGGATCCGGCAGCTTGACGGGGAAGAATCTGTGCAGGAGCTGGGAAGGATCCTTGGAGGCGCAAAGATTACGGATGCGGTGCTGGAAAACGCACGGGAGATGAAAATTCTGGCATCCGGTTTGAAAAAATAAGATTGAGCACATACTAGAGGCAGGAGAAAAAATCCTGCCTTATTTTTTGCGAAATTTCAGGGAGGAAAAAGGGGTGTGCGATGTCGGTTAGAAGTTATCGGAAAATGTTAAGTGTGTTATTAGCGGTAATTGTGGTTATAGGAGGCAGCTATTGCTACAGGGAATGGCGGGCTGGGAAAGCGGAGAGGGAGGCTTCGGTCAGTGAGCTTTCTGGGGATCTTCTGATTCCGGGAGGGATGCCGGTGGGGATTTATATGGAAACGGATGGCGTGATGGTTCTGGGGACGCAGGAGATCAGGGGAGCAGACGGGATTGTTGTGAATCCGGCGAAGCATCTGGTTAAGGAGGGCGATTATATTGTGGGGGTGGATTCTGAAAGGATCGACAATAAAAGCGAACTTATCGAACGGGTTAGAAACTTATCGAATAAGTCAGTAATTTTACATGTTCGTCGAAAAAAAGTGTATATTGATGTACAACTTCATCCGACAAAGAATGAAGTCGGGGCATATAAACTTGGAATCTGGGTGCGTGATAACGCGCAGGGACTCGGCACAATCACTTTTCTGAATGCGGATAGTGAATACGGTGCGTTGGGACATGGAATACATGATGTAGATACCGGTAAGCTGATCGAAATGTCAACGGGAAGATTATATGATACCAGCATTCAGAATATCAAAAAAGGTGAGAACGGAAATCCCGGAGGGATGGAAGGGATCATTGTCTACAATCATTACAACATTTTAGGTTCGATTACCACAAACACAGAGACAGGGATTTATGGGAAATTAGACAGGATTGAGAGAATATTTGACAGCAAAGAAGCTTATCCGGCTGCGGCAAAGGAAGAAATTCAGGTCGGAGAGGCGTGTATCCGCTGTGCGGTAAGCGGAAAGCCAGAAGATTATACAGTCAGAATCACAAAAGTTGACCTGGATGCCAGGGAGGTGAACAAGGGGATTGAAATTCAGGTTACTGACAAACGGTTACTTAAACTGACCGGTGGGATTGTGCAGGGAATGAGTGGAAGCCCCATCATGCAGAATGGAAAGATTATAGGAGCAGTAACACATGTTTTCGTACAGGATGCGACAAAGGGATACGGAATATTTATCGAAAACATGCTGGAAAATCTGAAAAAAGATTGAGATGTGCGAATCATGTCAGATTGCTGCGACACCATTTGCTTGTATTTGCAGAACGAAGAAGGCTATAATAGGTTCCATTCCAGTGCAAATTGTCACTTTAAGGAGGAGAAAGGTTTTATGGAAAAACTGAATGTAGCGATTGCTGACGATAACGAAAGAATGTTGAATTTACTAGGAGAAATTGTAGAAAGTGATAAAGACCTGAAACTGGTGGGAAAAGCCATGGACGGAGAAGACATTTATCACATTATAAGAGATAAAGAGCCTGATGTTGTACTTCTTGACCTGATCATGCCGAAAATAGATGGAATCAGTGTGATGGAAATGATAGGCGCAGATAAAACAGTAAAGAAACAGCCGAATTTTATTATTGTAACTGCGATTGGACAGGAGAGGATCACGGAAGATGCCTTTGAAAAAGGAGCAGCTTTCTACATCCTGAAACCATTTCGCAATGAAACGATCCTTCAGCGGATCAAAAGCTCCGGACATGCGGAAAAGAATGTAGCACCTTACACAGATTATACCGTATATGCGGAACCTTCTGAGGAGGACCTGGAAACACAGGTGACAGAACTGCTTCATGAAATCGGAATCCCGGCACATATCAAAGGATATCATTACCTGAGGGATTCCATTCTGATGGCGATTGACGATATGGAAGTTTTAAATGCGATCACAAAGATTCTGTATCCGACAGTCGCGAAAAAGAACCAGACTACATCGAGCCGTGTTGAACGGGCAATCCGCCATGCGATCGAGGTTGCATGGAGCAGGGGAAAACTGGATACCTTAGAAGCTCTTTTCGGTTACACAGTAAGTAACGGGAAAGGAAAACCGACCAATTCTGAATTTATTGCTCTGGTCGCAGACACGATCAGACTGAAATCAAAGCGCAGATAATTCTTTTCAAACGAACGAAATTGCGGTATAATTATAAATAAGCCGCGAGAGTAAGGAGGGTGTTAAATGAAAAAAGTATTATTTGTGGCATCTGAATCAGTTCCGTTTATCAAAACCGGGGGATTAGCCGATGTAGTGGGATCACTTCCAAAATATTTTGACAAGAACAAATACGATGTACGTGTTATGCTTCCAAAGTATATGTGCATGAAAGATGAATGGAAAGATAAACTTTCTTACAGACTTCATTTCTATATGGATCTGAACTGGAGACAGCAGTATGTAGGGATTCTCGAACTTCAGCATGAAGGAATCACTTTTTATTTCATAGACAATGAATATTATTTTAATGGTCCGAAGCCATATGGTGATATTGCATACGATATTGAGAAGTTTGCATTCTTTTCAAAAGCAGCCTTAAGTGCACTGCCGCTTCTGGATTTCAGACCGGATATCATTCACTGCCATGACTGGCAGACCGGGCTTGTTCCGATTTATCTGGATAATTTCCGCTATAACAATGAGTTTTTCCGTGGAATCAAGACCGTGATCACCATACATAACCTCAAATTCCAGGGTGTCTGGGATAAGAAGACGGTTATGGATATCACCGGACTTCCGGCATACTATTTCTCACCGGATAAGCTGGAAGCATATGACGATGCCAACTATCTGAAAGGCGGAATCGTCTACGCTGACCGTGTGACAACGGTAAGCAGCAGCTATGCGGAAGAGATCAAGACACCGTTCTATGGGGAGAAGCTGGAAGGACTGATGCAGGCAAGAGCAAACTGCCTGTCGGGAATTGTCAATGGTATTGATTACGGTGATTTCAATCCGGCAACAGATACCAACATTGCAAGAACTTACTCTGTCGAAAACTTCCGCAAGGAAAAAGTAAAAAATAAAATGGCTCTGCAGGAAGAACTCGGACTGGAGAGAGATCCGCACCGTATGATGATCGGTATCGTATCCAGACTGACCGACCAGAAAGGCTTTGACCTGATCGACTGTGTGATGGATGAACTTTGCCAGGATGCGGTTCAGATCGTCGTACTCGGTACCGGAGATGAGAGATACGAGAACATGTTCCGTCATTTCGCATGGAAGTATCCGGATAAGGTATCTGCACAGATCTATTATTCAGAGCCGATGTCTCATAAGATCTATGCATCCTGTGATGCATTCCTGATGCCGTCGTTATTTGAACCATGTGGACTGAGCCAGCTGATGAGTCTGAGATATGGTACAGTGCCGATCGTAAGAGAGACAGGCGGACTCAAAGATACTGTAGAAGCTTACAACGAATACGAGAAGACCGGAACCGGATTCAGTTTCACCAATTACAATGCGCATGAGATGCTTGCAACCGTAAGATATGCAGAACAGATTTACTATGATAAGAAGCGTGACTGGAACAAGATCGTAGAGCGTGGTATGGAAAAAGACTTCTCATGGAAGAATTCAGCCAAGCTTTACGAAGATCTTTACGAAAATATGTAAAATGCATTCTGGTAATCTGCCGGAAAATATGGTATCATGAAATGAAAAATTTTACAGAGGAGAAACATTCATTATGAGGATTATAGACAAAATTAAAGCAGACGGAGTACATATTTCCTTTGAAGTGTTTCCACCGAAGACGGATGCGGGCTTTGAATCCGTGTTAAAAGCAACGGATGGAATCGCAGAACTTAACCCGTCATTTATCAGTGTTACCTATGGAGCCGGTGGTGGAACCAGTAAGAATACGGTTAAGATTGCAAGTCATATCAAGAATGACCTGAAGATTCCGGCACTTGCACATCTGACCTGTGTGTCCTCAACAAAGGAAGAGGTACATAAGGTCATCGGACAGCTTCAGAAAGAAGGGGTTGAGAATATCCTTGCACTCAGAGGAGACATCCCGCAGGATGGACAGTTTCCACTTCCGGGACAGTATTCTCATGCCTGTGAACTGATCGAAGACATCAAAAAAACGGGAGACTTCTGCATCGGAGCTGCATGCTATCCGGAAGGACATGTAGAGATGGAACACAAGAAAGATGATATCCGTTATCTCAAAGAAAAGGTAGATTGTGGAGTGGATTTTATTACCACACAGATGTTTTTCAATAATGATATTTTCTATAATTTCCTGTATCGTATCCGTGAACAGGGAATCATGATACCGGTGCTTCCGGGCATCATGCCGATCACAACGAAAAAGCAGCTCGCAAGAAGCTGTGCCCTTTCAGGAACTGCTGTTCCGCAGAGATTCCGTGCGATTGTCGATTATTTCGGAGATGATCCGGCAGCGATGAAGCAGGCGGGAATTGCATATGCGACCGACCAGATCATTGACCTGATCGCAAATGGAGTCCGCAATATCCACGTATATTCGATGAACAAACCGGAAGTGGCTGCTGCAATCATGCAGAACCTTTCAGAAATCGTAAAATAAAGGAACGTAAGAAAGATGACAGATGCCAGAACGAAAGAAGCAATTCGTTATCTGGGATATGGAAGACATGCGGTAGATGAACAGACGCTTGCGCTGATCGATGTTTCCTTCGGGGAACTCGATCAGACCACGCAGGCAAAATCCGTCTATCGCATTTTTGACTGTAAAGTTACAGGAGAAGACCAGGTGACGATCGGAAAAATGAATATTAAAAGCAGAAGTCTCGGAAAGAATCTCAGAGGCTGCAAAGAAGCAGTTGTATTTGGCGCAACACTCGGTACCGGTGTCGATATGCTGATGAAACGTTATTCACTGACAGATATGGCGAAATCTGTCGTATTGCAGGCATGCGCAGCTGCATATCTGGAGGAGTACTGTGACGATCTGCAGCTTTCGATCGAAGAAGAGTTAAAAGCGCAGAATAAATGGCTCAGACCGAGATTCAGTCCGGGATACGGTGATTTTGATATCCATCATCAGGACGATATCTTACGGATGCTGGATACGGCAAAGAAGATCGGACTTACCATGACAGACAGCTATATGCTCACACCGACAAAATCGGTGACTGCACTCATTGGGATCAGTGATACGCAGGAAAAATGCCACATCAAAGGCTGCGAAGTGTGTGAGAAGAAGGACTGCATTTACAGAAGAAATTAAGGAGCGTAGGGTATGAATATCAGAGAACGTTTGGGAAAAGAACTTTTATTTTTAGATGGAGGAATGGGAACTCTTCTGCAGGCAGAAGGACTTGCACCGGGAGAGCTTCCGGAGACCTGGAACATCGAGCATCCGGAGAAGGTGGAAGCGATTCACCGCAGATATTACGAAGCAGGAAGTGATGTGGTTCTTGCAAATACCTTTGGCGCTAATGTCTGCAAATTCCATGATGACAGATATACGGTTGAAGAAGTGATCCGTGCAGGGATTGCAAATGCAAAAAGAGCAGGGGAGCAGATCGGAAAAGAGACTTATGTGGCACTGGATATGGGACCGACCGGAAAGCTGTTAAAACCAATGGGAGATCTGGATTTTGATGATGCTTATGAAGCGTTTGCAGAAGCCGTCCGCTATGGAGAAAAGTACGGTGCAGACCTGATCCATATCGAGACCATGAGTGATACCTATGAGGTAAAGGCAGCCATTCTTGCAGCAAAAGAAAATTCTTCTCTTCCGGTATTCGTAACCATGATCTTTGACGAAAGAGGAAAGCTTCTGACAGGTGGGGATGTCCCTTCTGTTGTGGCAATGCTGGAAGGACTTCGCGTAGATGCACTGGGACTGAACTGTGGACTTGGACCGAAACAGATGCTTCCAATCCTGGAGGATTTAAGAAGATATACCTCCCTTCCGGTCATTGTGAAGCCAAATGCCGGACTTCCGAAGCAGAAGAACGGGGAAACGTATTACGATGTAGAGCCGGATGAGTTTGCCCGGATCATGCAGGAGGTTGTGAAGGGAGGAGCCTGTGTGATCGGCGGATGCTGCGGAACGACACCGGAGCATATTAAAAAGCTGGTAGAAGAATGCAAAGATCTTCCATTGTGCGGGATCGAGAAAAAGCATGATACGATCGTATCTTCTTATGGACAGGCTGTGATCCTGGATGATATGCCGCGTATCATCGGAGAAAGAATCAACCCGACCGGAAAGAAGAAATTCAAAGAAGCGCTGAAAAATGAAGATATGGACTACATCCTGAAAGAAGCGATCACGCAGCAGGATAAGGGTGCGCACATTCTGGATGTCAATGTAGGACTTCCGGATATTGACGAAGTTGCCATGATGGAAAAAGTTGTAAAAGAACTGCAGAGCGTGACCAGTCTTCCGCTTCAGATTGACACAGTAGATGGAAAGGCTATGGAACGCGCAATGCGTATCTACAATGGAAAGCCGATGATCAATTCTGTAAACGGAAAGCAGGTTTCTATGGACGAAGTATTCCCTCTGATCCGGAAATACGGCGGTGTAGTTGTCGGACTGACCATTGATGAAGAGGGGATTCCGAAGGATGCAGAAGGCCGTGTGCGTGTTGCGGGTAAGATCATCAACGAAGCAGCCAAATACGGAATCGACAAGAAAGATATCGTGATCGACGTGCTGACCATGACCATCAGTTCGGAAAAAGACGGGGCAAAGGTTACTCTGGAAGCACTGAAGAGAGTACGGGAAGAATTCGGTGTCAGGACCGTTCTTGGAGTATCGAATATTTCCTTTGGACTTCCAAGGCGTCCGATCGTCAACAGTTATTTCTATGCGATGGCAATGCAGAATGGACTGACGGCAGGAATCATCAATCCATCCTCAGAAGATATGATGAAGGCTTATCGTTCTTATAATGCACTGATGGGCTTTGATGAAAATTGTACGAATTATATCAGTACTTATGCGGGAACCACAGAAACGGTGACTGTCCAGGCCTCACAGACAGGTACAGCAACAGGAAGCGCGTCAAAAACAGCAGACGGTAAGATGACGCTCAAGTATGCGATCGAACGTGGACTCAAAGAAGAGGCGCATCATATTACCCGCGAGCTGATCGGTACAAGGGAACCGCTGGATATCATCCAGGAGGAGCTGATCCCGGCACTGAACGTGGTCGGTGATGGATTTGAGAAAGGAACCGTGTTCCTTCCGCAGCTTCTGATGAGTGCAGATGCTGCGAAGATTGCTTTTGCGGTTATCAAGGATGTGCTTGCTTCATCCGGACAGGAAGAAGAAAAGAAGGAGAAGATCATCCTTGCAACCGTAAAAGGTGATATCCATGATATCGGAAAGAATATCGTGAAAGTTCTTCTCGAAAATTATGGTTTTGATGTGATCGATCTCGGAAAGGATGTGCCGCCGGAGGCGATCGTAGAAAAAGCGGTTGAGGAGAATGTCACTTTGGTAGGCTTAAGTGCCCTGATGACCACAACTGTAGTCAGCATGGAAGAGACGATCAAACTTTTAAGAGAGAAAAAACCGGACTGTAAAGTCATGGTAGGCGGGGCTGTTCTGAACCAGGATTACGCGGATATGATCGGGGCGGATTTCTATGGAAAAGATGCCATGCAGTCCGTACACTATGCGCAGAAATTCTTTGGCATGGCGGAGTAGGAACTGTAAGGCAGATACAAAAGACCGAAAATGTATGTGAAAATGCTAAAAAAGTTTGGAAAAACTTTTTGTATATGCTATAATGTGCATAAATCAAGGAGAAAAGAAAATGATAGCATGGGAGGCATGACAAGATGGCATTTTTTTCAACACTGATCTCTACGGTATTGAAGATGCTCTTTATCGGAGCGTTTGCAGTCGGAGGGGTTTTTGCAGGCAAGAAGCTTCGCGAAAGAAAAGACGCAAAGAATTCAGAGACTAAGTAGAATGGAAAAAAGAAGGAATCGCAGAAAATGCGGTTCCTTTTTAAATTCCATTATATTGACAAGCCATCAAAATCTCTTTATAATTAGAATTTAGCTGATAGAAGCGAGGAGGATAAAGATGAAAGCTTACGGAGTTAACGAACTTAGACGCATGTTTCTTGACTTTTTCGAGAGCAAAGGTCATTTAAAAATGAAAAGCTTTTCGCTGGTGCCGCACAATGATAACAGCCTTCTGCTGATCAACTCAGGAATGGCACCGCTGAAACCATATTTTACAGGACAGGAGATCCCACCGAGACGCCGTGTGACAACCTGTCAGAAATGTATCCGTACAGGAGATATCGAGAACGTAGGAAAGACTGCACGTCACGGTACTTTCTTTGAGATGCTTGGTAACTTCTCATTCGGAGATTACTTTAAGACAGAAGCGATCCACTGGTCATGGGAATTCCTGACAGAAGTGGTTGGACTGGATCCGGATCGTCTGTACCCGTCTGTATATGAAGATGATGATGAAGCATGGAAGATCTGGAATGAAGAGATTGGTATTGCACCGGAGAGAATTTTCCGGTTCGGAAAAGAAGACAACTTCTGGGAGCATGGATCAGGTCCGTGCGGTCCGTGTTCAGAGATTTACTATGACCGTGGAGAAAAATACGGATGCGGTAAACCGGGATGTACAGTAGGCTGCGAATGTGACCGTTATATGGAGATCTGGAACAACGTATTTTCACAGTTCGACAATGATGGACATGGAAACTACAGCGAATTGAAGCAGAAGAATATTGATACCGGTATGGGACTTGAGAGACTTGCATGTATCGTGCAGGATGTAGACTCTATGTTCGATATTGATACTTTAAAAGCACTGCGTGACCAGGTATGTGAGATCGCAGGAGTATCTTATGGAGATAATGAAAGCACAGACGTATCTCTGCGTGTAATCACAGACCATGTGCGTTCTGTATCCTTCATGATCTCTGATGGTATTATGCCGTCTAATGAAGGAAGAGGATATGTTCTTCGCCGTCTTCTCCGCCGTGCATGCCGTCACGGAAGACTGCTGAACATTGCACCGGGATTCCTTACAGATCTTGCTGCAACTGTGATCGAAGGCTCTAAAGACGGATATCCGGAGCTGGAAGAAAAGAAAGACTTTATCATGAATGTCATCCGCAAGGAAGAAGAGCAGTTTGAGAAGACCATCGACCAGGGACTTGTCATCCTGAACGAGATGAAAGAAAAGATGGCAGAAGAAGGAACAAAGACTCTGTCCGGAGAAGATGCGTTCAAATTATATGATACCTATGGATTCCCGATCGATCTTACCAAAGAGATCCTGGAAGAAGAAGGCATGGATATCGATGAAGAGGGATTTAAAGCTGCAATGGAAGTTCAGCGTCAGACTGCAAGAAAAGCGCGTAAGGCAACGAACTACATGGGAGCAGATGCAACCGTATACGAATCCATCGATCCGTCTGTAACTTCCAAATTTGTCGGATACGATCATCTGGAATATGAATCGAAGATTACGGTACTTACCACAGAAAATGAGATCGTAGACGCTCTTTCTGACGGTGAGAGAGGAACCATCTTTGTAGATGAGACTCCGTTCTACGCAACAAGCGGTGGACAGGAAGCCGATCACGGTGTGATCAGATGCGGTGACGGTGAATTCGTTGTAGAAGACGTGAAGAAGATGCTTGGTGGCAAGATCGGTCATATCGGTCATATGACAAAGGGTATGATGAAGGCTGGAGATCAGGTGACTCTGACTGTTGATCCGCAGAGACGTGCGCTTTGTGCAAGAAACCACAGTGCGACACATCTGCTTCAGAAAGCACTCCGTACCGTACTTGGTACACATGTAGAACAGTCCGGATCTTATGTAGACGACAAGAGACTTCGTTTCGACTTCTCTCATTTCTCTGCAATGACACCGGAAGAACTGCAGAAAGTAGAAGATATGGTAAATGAAAGCATTTCCAGATCTCTGCAGGTTGTCATTAAGAACATGCCGATCGAAGAAGCAAGAAGGACCGGAGCACAGGCTCTATTCGGTGAGAAATACGGCGACATCGTCCGTGTTGTAAATATGGGAGATTACTCTATTGAGTTCTGTGGTGGTACACACGTTGCCAATACAAGCGAGATCGGAGCATTCAAGATCCTGTCTGAAAGTGGTGTGGCAGCAGGGGTACGCCGTATCGAAGCACTTACATCCAAAGGACTGATGGATTATTATGGAGAACTGGAACAGTTGCTTCATGAAGCAGCCAGGCTCCTGAAAGCAACTCCGGATACTGTATCTGAGAAGATTGCACATCTTCAGACTGAGAACAAAGAACTTCACAGTGAAGTAGAAAGCCTGAAGAGCAAGCTTGCAAAAGATGCCATGGGTGATGTGATGGATCAGGTAGAAGAAGTAGCCGGTGTAAAAGTGATTGCTGTCAGCGTAGAAGATATGGACATGAACGGACTGCGTGACCTTGGAGACCAGCTCAAGGAGAAGCTCGGAGAAGGCGTGGTCGTGATCGCATCCAGCGCGAACGGCAAGGTAAGCCTGATGGCTACAGCAACAGACGAAGCAATGAAGAAGGGTGCTCACGCAGGCAACCTGATCAAGGCAATCGCTTCCTGTGTAGGCGGTGGCGGCGGTGGACGTCCGAACATGGCACAGGCTGGCGGAAAGAACCCGGCCGGAATCCCGGATGCCCTTGCAAAAGTCAAAGAAGTACTGGCAGAACAGATAAAATAATGCCGGGAAATGACAGATTTATGCATATTTTTCCTATTTTTCAAAAAATTCTTGACTGAGAGGAAAAATATGATATAATCTAATGTAGTGCAATAAATATACCCGAACAGTCGTATGATGCACAATACCAGGCTGGAGGGGAGGTTAGGTGTGAGACTATGTCAAATGTAATCGTTAAAGAAAACGAAACGTTAGATAGTGCTTTACGCAGATTCAAAAGAAACTGTGCAAAAGCAGGAATTCAGCAGGAGATTCGCAAAAGAGAACATTACGAAAAACCAAGCGTTAGACGTAAAAAGAAATCTGAAGCTGCTAGAAAACGTAAATATAACTAATATGTGCAGAACAATAATGGAGGGTTTATGATTCATAAACCCTCCATTTTTACAGGAAAATTTTATGTGGTGGAATAAGATAATATTTGGAATTGATGGATATGAGGTTGTGATGTGGTTCCTGACCTACAGCATGATGGGATGGCTGGTGGAATCCATCTATATGTCATTTTGTAATCATAAGATTACGAACAGGGGCTTTGCAAAAGGTCCGTTTTGCCCGATTTACGGGTTTGGTGCGCTTACGGTATTTTTTATATTGCGTCCGTACAGTGATAACAGTATGCTGCTGTTTTTCCTTGGATCTTTCCTTGCGACGACACTGGAATTTCTGACGGCACTTGTGATGAAGCGCATTTTCGGTGAGATCTGGTGGGATTACCATGAGAAGCCGTTTAACTACAGAGGGATCATCTGTCTGGAAAGTTCGATCGCCTGGGGATTCTATACGTTGTTCCTTTTTATGTTCCTGCAGAATATTGTTGCAGCGTTTGTTGCCATGATACCGGTTCGTGCAGGGCGTGCAATTGGCAATCTGATCCTGATCGGATACATTATGGATTTCTCTGCGACGATTTACCGCCAGAAGAAAGAAAATCTTCAGGAAAGCACGGATGAGGAGCAGATACAGCAGATTGAACAAGCAAAAGACAAAATGAAAGATAATTTTTTAGCATAATTGTTGTTGACAAAACCATAGACTGTGGTCTATACTGTGTCTTGTAAACGACAAGGACGTCATGTACAGTTAGTACATGGCGTCTTTTTGTTTGGCGGAAAATTCCGAAGAAACTTCCTGCTAAACAAAAGGCACATTCTTTTACACATTTTTATTCGAAGTCCGGAACGAATAGCATGAAGTAGTATATGATCAAAAGAAGGAAAGCGAGGAGATTCTTATGAAACTCAAAGACACAGGACTTACAGCAGAAGAATTAAAGGACATTGTAAAAAAATATATGGTAGAAACCTATGCGAGATATGATTTTATCGCAGAACGTGCAGAAGGTATGTATCTCTATGATGAAAAAGGGGTAGCTTACCTCGACTTTTATGGTGGAGTTGCCGTAAATACACCAGGTAACAGAAATCCGAAGGTTGTCGCAGCAGTAAAAGACCAGCTTGATGATATCATGCATACATTCAACTATCCATACACAATTCCACAGGCACTTCTCGCAAAGAAGATCTGTGACACGATCGGAATGGATAAGATTTTCTTCCAGAACTCAGGAACAGAAGCCAATGAATGTATGATCAAGATGGCAAGAAAATACGGCGTTGAAAAATACGGTCCGGAACATTACCATATCGTAACAGCAATCAATGGCTTCCACGGAAGAACATACGGAGCACTTTCCGCAACAGGACAGCCGGATAACGCATGTCAGCTTGGATTCAAACCGATGCTTCCGGGATTCTCCTACGCAGAATATAACAACCTTGAAGATTTCAAGGCAAAAGTAACAGATAACACGATCGCGATCATGATCGAGCCGGTACAGGGCGAAGGCGGTGTACATCCGGCAACACAGGAATTCATCGAAGGACTTCGTAAGCTTTGTGATGAAAGAGGCATGCTTCTCCTTCTCGATGAAGTACAGACCGGATGGGGACGTACAGGATCTCCAATGGCATTTATGGGATATGGCGTAAAACCTGACTGTGTAACGATGGCAAAGGCAATGGGAGGCGGAATGCCGATCGGTGCATGCTGCGCAAGCGAAGAAGTAGCTGCAGTATTTACATCAGGAACACATGGTTCTACATACGGTGGACATCCACTTGCATGTGCCGCATCTCTTGCTTCTATTTCTGAAATCCTCGACAGAGATTTAAGTGGAAATGCAAAAGTAATGGGCGAATACATGAAAGAAAAGCTTGCAGAGCTTCCACATGTAAAAGAAGCAAGAGGAAAAGGACTTCTGGTAGGATGCGAATACGATATTCCGATCGCTCTTGAAGTAAAATGGGCATGCTTCAGAAGAAGACTTCTGATCACAGCGATCGGCGACAGCGTAAACCGTATGATCCCGCCACTGATCCTTGCAAAAGAACACGTAGATCAGGCAATCGAGATCATGAGAGATGCGATCAACGAAGCTGCTGCAAAATATGAGGCAGATCAGAAGACTGCATAGTATAGACATTCCTCCGACTTATTGATATAATTGTATAAAAAATAGAGTACCGGCACAGAAATCCCCCAGTTTCTGTGCCGGTTTTTGAGGTGAAAAATATGTTAGAAAGAATGCAGCTTTTTCCGCTGAATTTTTATAAAAAAGCGAAATTTAACGGAAGCATGGGAAAAATGAACTATCGCCTGGCGAAAGAGGAAAAAAAGACCGATGAGGAAAATTCAGAAACAATTCTTGTAGGAAGTATCTGGGAAGGACCGTTTATTTATGATAAAATCCCACAGGAAAAGATCACAAAGAGAGAATTCCCATTTGCAGAAGAAGGAATCTGTCAGGCAATGGACTGGTTCAATGAGGAAGGAGAAAAAATGAACCGGGAAGTATAAAGAAAGGTTCTATTTTCCTGTCAGGAGGCTTATTTATATAGTATCGATGGATGGAAAAAGGAGTCTTATGATGCGCAAATTTCTGGCAGGTCTGCTTGGCATGCTTCTGTGCGTGCAGACCGTATATGGAATTCCGGTCCGGGCGGCAGATGTTTTCGAGCCGGGAGAAAGACCGAAAGCTATGCAGGATGTGATTCGGCAGGAGGATCCGGAGCAGACGAACGGAGATAATTCGGGCAATCTGACCGGTCTGGAACTATCTGCTGAGTCCGCAGTTATTATGGAAGCTTCCGGCGGGCAGGTTCTCTTTGAAAAAAATGCGGATGAGAAAAAGCCACCGGCGAGTGTGACGAAGGTTATGACACTGCTCCTGATCTTTGATGCGCTGGCAGATGGAACGATCACGCCGGATACCGAGGTCACAACTTCTGAGTACGCCGCATCGATGGGCGGATCCCAGGTATTTCTGGAAGCGGGCGAGAAGCAGACTGTGGATACGATGATCAAGTGTATTGCTGTGGCAAGTGCCAATGATGCCTGCGTGGCGATGGCAGAAAAGATTGCCGGGAGTGAACCGGCTTTTGTGGAAAAGATGAATCAGAGATCGGCAGGGCTTGGAATGACGAATACCCATTTTGTCAACTGTAATGGACTGGACACGGAAGGGCATCTGACGACAGCGAGAGACATTGCACTGATGTCACGGGAACTGATCACGAAGTATCCACAGATCGAGAACTACTCAACAATCTGGATGGAAAATATTACCCACACTACGGCAAAGGGCAGCAGTGAATTCGGACTGAGTAATACCAATAAACTAATCCGGCAGTACGAATACGCAACTGGACTGAAGACCGGATCCACAAGCGGTGCGAAGTTCTGCTTGTCTGCGACGGCAAGAAAAGACGGGATCGATATGATTGCGGTTGTGATGGCAGAGCCGGATTCCAAGACACGGGTAAAGGATGCCATTGCCATGTTAAACTATGGCTTTGGAAAATGCAGTATTTACCAGGATGAAAGGGCACTGGAAAAAATTGTGTATGCCGAAGTGAAACATGGAATGCAGGAGAAGGCAAAGGGAGAGACGCCGGAGGGCTTCCGGTATGTGGATACCAGTGGATCAGATCTGTCTGCCGTGGAAAAAGAGGTACGGATGCAGAAGCAGACTGCCCCGGTAAAGAAAGGCGACCAGATCGGAGAAGTCATTTACCGGCTGAATGAGAAAACCATCGGAAGCGTTCCGGTTTATGCGACGGAAGATGTTGCGGAGTTGACATTTGGTGGCGCATTCCTTAAAATACTGGAAGAAATGATGGTATAACGAAAGAGGGAAGAGATGAAGGCAACAGGGATTATCGTATTGATACTGGTGATTTTTGCAGCAGCAGTTCTTGCAGAAGTATGGCGGGAGCTGCACTGCTTCAAGATTACAAGGTACCAGATCAGGACCAGTAAAATAAAGAGAGATGCCGGAAAAGTACGGATTGTTTTCTTAAGTGATCTGCATAATCATATCTATGGAAAAGAGAATGAGGAGCTGCTTTCGGCGATCAGGGAAGCAAAGCCGGATCTGATCCTGGCAGGCGGCGATATGCTGGTCGGGAAAGCCGGAAGAGACTGGACACCGGCAGCGGATTTGATGAAAAAACTTCCACAGATCGCACCGGTCTGGTGCTGTAATGGCAATCATGAGCAGAGAATGCATGAGCAGCCGGAGATTTACGGCAAAGAATATGGATATTATGAGAACGAACTGAAAAAGGCAGGGATCCATGTCCTGGTGAATGGATCAGAAGAGATCCGGGTAAACGGGATGAAGCTTCGCTTATATGGAATGGAGCTTCCATTTGGATGCTATAAAAAAGGATGGAAGGTGTGCCCGCTTACGACTGGCGAAATCAAAGAGAGAGCCGGCAGTGCGGAGAAAGACGCATACTGCATTCTGATGGCACATCATCCGCTTTACGCAGAAACCTACTGGAAGTGGGGAGCAGACCTGGTGCTGTCCGGACATTTACATGGCGGGATTGCCAGACTTCCACTGCTTGGTGGTGTGATCAGTCCGCAGTTCCGTCTGTTTCCACGCTACAGCGGGGACTGTTATGAAAAAGACGGGAAATATATTGTGGTCAGCAAAGGGCTCGGAACCCACACGATCAATTTCCGCTTCTGGAATCCGGCAGAGTTAGTCGTGCTTGATATCATCCCGGCTTTCCTGTATAATAAATAAGGTTAGCGACAATTTGACTGGAAAGGATATCTATGGGAAAAGGAATACCGGTAAAGCTGCAGGTTTTTGAGGGACCTCTGGATCTGCTCTTACATTTGATCGATAAAAATAAAATAGACATCTACGATATTCCGATCGTAGAGATCACCAACCAGTATATGGAATATATCCAGGCGATGGACAGAGAAGACCTGAATGTCATGAGTGAGTTCCTGGTCATGGCGGCGACACTTCTGGACATCAAATGCAAGATGCTTCTTCCAAAGGAAATCAATGAAGAGGGAGAGGAAGAAGATCCGCGTCAGGAACTGGTAGAGCAGCTTTTGCAGTACAAGATGTACAAATACATGTCTTATGAACTGCGTGACCGTCAGGTGGACGGGGAAAAATTGTTCTACAAGGGAGCGACCATTCCGGATGAAGTAAAGGAATACGAGGAACCGGTAGATCTGGATACGCTTCTTGACGGGCTGACACTGACGAAGCTGAATGATATTTTTCAGGATATCCTGAAAAGACAGGCAGATAAGACGGATCCGATCCGAAGTAAGTTCGGTAAGATCGAGAAAGAAGAGGTTACGCTTCCGGAGAAACTGGAATATGTTTATGAGTATGCAAAGGTACATCATAGATTCAGTTTCCGGGATCTCCTGAAAAAGCAGGCATCCAGGGTGCAGATCATTGTCACCTTCCTGGCGGTGCTGGAGCTGATGAAGACAGGAGAGATACAGGTATATCAGGAACATACGTTTGATGATATCATCATTACATCGGACGAGGGACTGCGGCAAGGAGTATAGAAGAAAATGAGAACAAAACAGTTGGAGAGTATCATAGAGGCAATCCTGTTCACTATGGGAGATTCGGTCGAGGTGAGTAAGATCGCATCCGCGATCGAGCAGGACGTGCCGACGACGGAGAAACTTATCCATAATATGATGGACAAGTATCAGAAAGAGGAGCGTGGCATCCGGATCATTGAACTGGATCATGCATATCAGCTCTGTACCAAACCGGAGATGTATGAGTATCTGATCCGGATCGCAAAGCAGCCGAAAAAGTATGTCCTGACAGATGTCATGCTGGAGACACTTTCAATCATTGCTTACCGTCAGCCGATCACCAAGCTGGAGATTGAGAAGATCCGTGGGGTCAAATCGGATCATGCGGTAAACAAGCTGATCGAGTACAATCTGGTCTGCGAGCTTGGACGCCTTGATGCACCGGGACGTCCGCTGCTTTTTGGAACAACCGAAGAATTTCTGCGCAGATTCAGTGTGCAGTCCTTAGATGATCTCCCGGGCATTGAACCGGAGAAGCTGGAAACCTTCAAAGAAGAAGCGGAAGATGAAGCACAGATCCGGCTGAATATTTAAAATGGAATCCATAGTATAAACGTCCGTCCCTGTTCATAAAATGGAACAGAAAAGAACAGGAGGGAGACCGGGGCGCATGAAAAAGAAAGAAAAGAAGAAGAATGGAATACCGGCACGGAGCAGAAGAGGAATTCTGGCAGCGTGCATGGTATTCTTTTTTAGTTTGCAGATTTTTCAAGGAAAGATGCTATGGAGAGAATCCGCAGAAGAAAGTCGGGGTAAGGTTCTGTCTGGGAAAGTGCTTGCGGAAGAAAATGAACGGACACAGATAATGGAAACTACGCAGCAAAAGGAACAGGTCTCGAATGAGCAGGCTGCACAGGAAAAAGAAAACCGTGAACAGGAAAGGGAGCAGCTTCTTACCCGGCTCTATGCGCGCTCCGCTGCGCTGGTGGATGCGGACAGCGGCAGAGTTCTGCTCGGAAAAGAAGAGCATGTAATGCGCCCGATGGCAAGTACAACGAAGATCATGACCTGCATTCTTGCACTGGAAAAGGGAAATCCGAAGGACCTGGTGACAGCCTCTGCAAATGCGGTCGCACAGCCGAAGGTTCATCTGGGAATGCACGAAGGGGAGGCGTTTTATCTGGGGGATCTTCTATATTCCCTGATGCTGGAATCCCATAATGATTCTGCAGTGGCGATCGCGGAACACCTTGCAGGATCCGTTCCGCAATTTGCCAGGTGGATGAATGAAAAGGCAGAAGAGATTGGATGCACGGAGGCACATTTTGTTACGCCAAACGGACTGGATGGAGAGGACGCGGACGGTGTGCACAGCATTTCAGCCGCAGATCTGGCGAAAATCATGAGTTACTGTGTCCTGCATTCTCCCAAAGCCGCAGAATTTCTTGCGATCACGCAAACACCGGCATACAGCTTTTCTGATGCTGAAGGGAAGGGGAATTTTAGCTGCAATAACCACAATGCATTTCTTCAGATGATGGATGGGGCGATTTCCGGGAAAACAGGGTTTACCGGGGATGCCGGATACTGCTATGTGGGAGCTTTGCAGAGTGAGGGGCGTACATTCGTGGTGGCACTGCTTGCCTGTGGCTGGCCAAACAACAAGAATTATAAATGGGCAGATACCAGAAAACTGATGGAGTACGGAATGGCGCATTATCGTTATGCTGAAGTGTGGAAAATACCGGAGCTTTCGAAAATACCCGTGGAAAACGGTGTTTCCCAAAATGGTTTGTTTGGAAAAGCAGCAGTGGAATTGGAAATCAAAGGAAACGAAAGTCCGGGTAAGATTCTGGTAGGAGAAGATGACGTGGCAGAAGAAAAGACAGAAGTACCGGAAAAACTGGATGCGCCGGTGAAAAGCGGAACACCGGTCGGACAGATCACGTATCTCTTAAACGGGGAGAAATGGGGGAGCTGCCAGGCAGTTGTAAAAGAAACAGTCAGACGGAGAACATTTACCTGGATAGCCATGAAAATGTGTGAAATGTTTTACCAGTTTAATTTTTAAAACACGAGAAGAATAAAATAGATCAAGAAAATTGCTTAAATTCATCAATAGACTTTCACGATAAGATATGTTAGGATAAGTTAGACAACAAAATAAGACAAGAAAGTTGACGGATATTTGTGAAAAGTCAGGAATAAGGCGAATTGTGTGATTTTTATGAAAAATTCCTTGTTTTTTCATATGAACAGAAGAAAAAGCAGATGCCGCCCTTTCCCGTTAAATAAAAGGAGAGAAACAAAATGGAAAACTGTAAAAAATACGAGAGACAATATTTCATGCCTCCGAAATTTGAATATGACTGGGTGAAAAAAGATTATGTAGACGCACCGCCAATCTGGTGCAGCGTTGACCTGCGTGATGGAAACCAGGCACTGATCGAGCCGATGAGTCTGGATGAAAAGCTGGAATTCTTCCAGTTATTAGTCGATGTGGGATTCAAAGAGATCGAAGTCGGATTTCCGGCAGCATCTGAGACAGAATACCAGTTCATGCGTACCCTGATCGAGAAAGACATGATCCCGGATGACGTGACTGTCCAGGTACTGACACAGGCAAGAGAGCACATCATCAAACGTACCTTCGAAGCCGTACAGGGAGCACCACATGCTGTGATCCATGTGTACAACTCAACCTCTGTTGCACAGAGAGAACAGGTTTTCAAAAAAGATAAAGAACAGGTAAAACAGATCGCCATCGACGGAGCAAAACTGTTGAAACAGCTTGCTGATCAGACAGAAGGAAACTTTACTTTCGAGTACAGTCCGGAAAGCTTTTCAGGAACAGAGGTGGACTATGCAGTGGATGTCTGCAATGCAGTACTGGATGTATGGCAGCCGACAAAAGATAAAAAAGTCATCATCAACATTCCGACAACCGTAGAAAACGCAATGCCGCATGTATTTGCAGGGCAGGTAGAATATGTAGACAAGAACCTGAAATACCGTGACGGGGTTGTACTCAGCCTTCACCCGCACAATGACCGTGGATGTGGTGTGGCAACTGCTGAGATGGGTATTCTTGCAGGCGCAGACCGTATCGAAGGAACCTTATTTGGAAATGGAGAACGTACCGGTAATGTGGATATCGTGACACTGGCACTCAATATGTTCTCGCAGGGTGTAGATCCGGGACTGGATTTCACTGACATTCCTAAAATCCGTGAGATCTATGAACGTCTGACCAGAATGCATGTCTATGAAAGACAGCCATATGCAGGAGATCTGGTATTTACCGCATTCTCCGGTTCCCACCAGGATGCCATCGCAAAAGGTATGGCATGGCGTGAAGCAGAAGAAAGAGATCACTGGACCGTACCGTATCTGCCGATCGATCCGAAGGACATCGGAAGAACTTACGATAAAGATGTTATCCGTATCAACAGCCAGTCAGGAAAAGGCGGTGTAAGCTACATTCTGAAGCAGAACTTTGGAATCAGCGTTCCGAAAGAAATGCGTGAAGAAGTCGGCTACATGGTAAAAGATGTATCCGATAAAGCACACAAAGAGCTGACTCCGGACTGGGTATACCACATTTTTGAAGATCACTATGTAAATTACAAAGGAATCTTCTCTATCGATGAATGCCACTTCAAACAGGAAGATGGTATTATGGCAGATGCAACCATTTCCCATGCAAATGGAAAACGTGTGGTAACAGCAGGCGGTAACGGACGTCTTGACGCAGTCAGCAATGCGATCAAACAGTACTTTGGTATCAGCTATGAACTGAGCTTCTACGAAGAACATTCCCTGACACGTGGTTCTTCTTCCAAGGCATGTGCTTATGTAGGTGTCATCTGCAATGGAAAGACCTACTGGGGAGTCGGAATTGATGCCGATATCATCAAAGCTTCTATTGAAGCATTGACAGTTGCCGTCAACAAGATCGATGAACTGAAGAATGCGAATGAATGTAAAGATGAAAGAATGGTAGAGATCATGAACTATATCCAGGCAAATTATCTGGATGTATCTCTGGATGATCTTGCAGAGAAATTCTTCCTGTCCAAACCATACCTTTCCAAATATATCAAAGAAAAATCCGGAATGACTTTCGGGGATATTGTCAAAAAAGTCAGAATGAAAAAGGCACGTGCCCTGTTAAAGAGCAGCAGCATGACCGTTGAAAATATTGCACTGACCGTTGGATACCAGAATGTAGAGCATTTCAACAGACTTTTCAAGAAGGCGTACAATATCACACCGGTACAGTTCCGCAACCAGAAATAAATAATACATAAAAATGACGAAAAAAGGGCGCAAAAACGGGTAAAAAGACGTTTTTTGCGTTCTTTTTTTATCAATGTTTATAAATATGAACATAAATTCATATTTATAGGCAAAAATATTGACAAAGTAAACAAAAAAAGTAAGATACTTGTATGTTCATAATAAAAAACAAAGGTTAAAAATTATGAAAAAAGGAGGAGTGAAGACATCTGAGGATGGGGAAACAATTAACGATTGTTTTTTGTTGGATGAATAGAATACAAAAGGTTATTTTGGAGGGAAAAATAATGAACGAACATGATGAGGCGTTAAGAAAACAAACCGCCTTTTTAGGACAGCCAAAGGGTGTGGGAACCCTGAGCTTTATGCAGCTTTGTAACTCTTTCGCAAACTATGCGATGAGTGCGGTACTGATTTACTACTTATACGCAAATGCACCGGAAGGACTTGGATTCAGCAAGGCAAATGCAGCACAGCTGATCTCTTTATATTCAACAGTTGTCGTACTGACAGGTATTGTCGGAAGCTTTGTCTGCGACCGTATCTTAGGATGCCGGAAGTCTTTATTTATAGCAAGATCACTTTCGTTTATTGGATATGTATGCCTTGCATTACCACTTGGCGTTCCTGGTTATGGAATCGCTATGGGATGTCTGGCAATCGGACCGATGTTCGGTGGCAGATGTCTGGATGCTCTTCTTGGAAAATTCTATGATGAATCCGATGGAAGACGTGACAGCGCTTATACGATTTCTTATGTAATTTCCAACATTGGTGCAGCAGCTCCGGTACTTTCCGGCGCAATCGCAGCAGCACTCGGATACCATGTAGCATTCGCGGCATGTGCAGTCCTTGCATTCCTGGGTATCGTTGTATATGCAGTTACATACAAACCGTTCTTCGGTAATATCGGTATTGAACCGGATGATCCGCTTCCGGATGATAAGAAACGTTCTTTCATCACAAAGATGATCGTTGTACTTGTTATCTGCGCAGTTGTTCTTGCAACGCTTTTTGCAACAGGAACATTAAGTATTTCTGTATTCTCAAATGTAATCAGTACTGTATCGATCATTATCCCGATCGCATACCTGGTAGTTATTTACAGAAGTAAAAAGACAGAGCCACATGAGAAGAAAAAAATCCTCTGCCTGGTTCCACCGTTCATCTGTAACGCAGTTACCCTGCTGATCTGGACACAGACAATTTCAATCCTTGCAATCTTCTATGAAGAAAAGGTTAACCGTGTACTGTTCGGAATTGAAGTGCCTGCAGCATCTATGCAGACAATCCCTGCAGTATTTGCAGTTATCATCGGAAGTATCCTGACAGCAGTATGGACAAAACTCGGAAAGAAACAGCCATATGGAACCACAAAGATGGGTATCGGAACAATCTTCTGGGGAGTTGGAGCTTTAATCATTGCACTCCTCTATGTAATCTATCCTGGAGATGCAAAAGTCAGCGCATGGTGGATCGTATTATTCTACGCAATCCTGATGCTTGGTGAAGGATTTACCTGCCCGATCGGTTACTCGATCACGGCTGTTGCAGCACCGAAGGCATTCATGACACAGATGATGACAATCTGGTCAATGTCACAGTCTACAGGAGCTGCTCTTAACACGCTGCTCACAAACTTCTACAAAGAAGGAAGCGAAATTCCGTTCTTCGTAGCAATCGGTTTGGGTGTATGTGCAGTTGGTGCGGTTGTAGCAATCTTCAGTAAAAAACTTGCAGTCGGAATGGGACTGGACAAGAACGCAGAAGCATAAAAGATCAGAAAATAAGTTTATGTTTCAGGAGGATGAAAAATAAATGTCAGAGAATTGTAATTATGCACCGGTCGAAAAAGTCATTCTGATCGATGACAGAAGAATTGAGATTTATTGGGGCGAACAGATGCGCCGTGCTGATAATGAAAACGATTATCTGGTAAAATACAAAGGGGAAGTACAGGAACTGGTACACTGGACCAGTGATATGACATGGGATTATGGTACGGTATACCAGAAAGAATCCATGCGCACCACACTTTCCCTGGTTCATCCGGTTGATCCGGAATGTGCAGGAGAGGTTACCGTACAGGTTGTCGGAAAGCTGACTGATGTAAAAGACAGACCGGCAGACAATGAAAAGGTTTACCAGACCGTGTATCAGCCATATTATGTAGTCCGCAAAAAAGGAACCTCCGGCATTGTAGTAAAAGCCGGAGAAAAAACAACACCGGCCGTAGTGGATAAAGCACTTGCAATTATTGATATGATGCTTGAAAAGATCCCGGAAGTAGCAGAAGAGCTTGTCCGCAGAGGCGCAGAGGTATCTGTGTTCGGACTGCTTGAGAATGCTTATGATGTCCCGGAACACAGAATGGGATATCTGCTTGCAACCCGCCATGTGGCAGGTTACGGCGGCGAGATGACGAATCCGGCATCCTCTATTTCTGAGGCAAATGTGATCCGTCTCAGAACCGGAAGATATGCAACCAGTTATCCAAATGAGATGATCCTTGTCCATGAATTCGGACATGCGATCCATCTGGTTGGAATGAATGGTCTGAAAGACCAGACGCTTGCAGACATGATCCGGAAAGCATATCAGCATGCCAGCGACAATGGTTTGTGGCCGGACACTTATGCGATCAGCAATTACGAAGAGTATTTTGCAACCTTAAGTACTGTCTGGTTCAATGTTATGCAGGAAGGTGTTGACGGACGATGGGATGGTATCCGCGGACCGGTCAATACAAGAGAGGAACTGAAGGTCTATGATCCGGAAGGATATGAGCTGATGAAGCACATTTATCCGGAGAAGACACTTCCGGAACCTTGGCATTATAATGTAAATATCTATGATATTGATGGAAAACCATACAAATCATATGATGAAAATATGAAATTCAACTGGGATTTCATTCAGTAGGAGATGGAACAATGAATACACGCATTCAGACAATTGTAGATGCTGCAAAGAAAAACGGTCATGACGGAATTGTGATCAGCAAAGGCAGCGACATCAAGTATCTGACCGGCTTTACCGGAGAATATGGAGTTGCAGTCCTGCTTCTGACAGAACAGAAAAATTATTTTGTGACAGACGGTCGGTTTGAATTCCAGGCCGCACAGGAAACAGAAGGATTTGAAGTTGTTGTCTATGGTGAAGGACTGAATTACTTCAGCCAGACCGGTAAATTGGCGGCAGAAGCAGGAGTAAAACAGTGTGCAATCTGTGGAGCAGATCTTACGTTTGACGATTATCAGGATCTGGTAAGCCAGGCTCCTGATACAAAATTCGTTTCCGAAGGCTCTTATGTAGAACCTTTACGTGCGATCAAGACACCGGAAGAAATCGAGACGATCGAACAGGCATGCCGGATCTCAGAGAGATCTTTCTATGCACTGCTTGATGTGATCAAACCGGGCGTTACAGAGATCGATATTGCAAATGAACTGGAATATCAGTTCAGAAGCTGTGGCGGTTCAGGATTCTGCTTCGAGACGATCGTAGCATCTGGTCCGGATAACGGAGCAAACTGTCATGCGACGGCATCCGACAGAAAAATCCAGCTTGGTGATTTTGTGACGATTGATTTCGGAACTTATTATCACGGATACTGCTCGGACATTACCCGTACTGTTGCAGTAGGAAAAGCCAAGAATCCGGAGCTTTACAAGATGTTTGACGTAGTCAGAAAAGCAAAGGATGCCGGACAGAACAGCCTGAAACCGGGAATGGTTATGGGCGAGCTCAGAGATATCATCGTGAATGTAGTGGAAGATGCAGGCTATCATATTCCACATGGTCCGGGACACAACTTCGGACTGGATATTCATGAACAGCCGTATATCTGCACCGGCAGTAAAGTGGTCCTTCAGCCGGGAATGGTTCATACGATCGAACCTGGAATTTACATTCCGGGAATCGGTGGTGTCCGTCAGGAAGATGATTTCCTGATCACAGAAGATGGATACCGCAGAATTACGAATATTACAGATGCGCTGATCACACTGTAATAAAAATGTTGTCATCCTAATAAAGTATAAAGAATAGAGGAAATCCTTATCTGGTGGTTTGCCGGATAAGGGTTTTCTTTTTTTAAATCTGCGCTGTAATCTTTAGACACAGACCTGGGAATCGCAAAATTTTAATATTGATTGTCAAACGATGTTGTGAGTAAAATGAAAAGTGCAAGTGTATCCGTATAAAGTTTTGGACGTAAAACGGATTAAAAATTGCAAAATATTTAATAGATTCTGTGGAAAACGGTTGCGCCGGCTTGAAAAAACAAGTATAATACACTTCAAGATGGTTGCGCTTTAAAATGTTAAAGAATGAATGCAACGGGAGAGAGGCAGCATGAAAGGGCTGCGTGTATTTGAAAAATAAAGGAATTAAAGAGGGATCAAGGGATGATTATCAGTACGAAATATCTGATTACAGGAGATGGAAAGACCGTTCTTACGGATAAGGCAGTCTATGTTGGAAAGGATGGAAAGATCGGAAAAATCGCACCGAAAGAAGAGTTGCTGAAAGAATTTCCGCAGGAGGAAGTTAAGGAGTATGGTGATGCGACACTTCTTCCGGGACTTATGGATATGCATGCGCATCTGGCTTATGGATATTCCCAGCCGGACAGCTTTAATTATGGACCACAGCTGATCATGTTATATGCGTTGCAGCATGCGCAGTCTGCATTTGAAAGAGGGATCACCACGGTGCGGGATATGTCTTCTGCACATGGTGTATGCAAGAATCTGAAACTGGCAGAAAAGAAGGGATTTATCGTGATCCCGAGAATCGTGCATACGGATACTGGAATCTGCATGACAGGCGGGCATGCCTGGGAAGAGGTAGAGGAAATGGACGGTCCGTGGGCAATCCGCAAAGAGATCCGTAAGCAGGTGCGTGACGGAGCGGAATGGGTGAAGATCCTGACCACCAACCGGGAACCATATCCGGAGTTTACCCAGGAAGAACTGGATGCGGCGGTGGATGAGTGCCACAGAAGAGGAATCAAGTGTGGCGTGCATGCCGGGACCAATCCGGGGATTCAGATGTGCATTGATGCCGGATTTGACACGATCGAACATGGAACCTTTATGACGCTGGATCATGCTAAGCAGATGGCAGAAAAAGGTATTGCCTGGACACCGACAATCATGGCATATACTTATCTCTATAAACTGTGCAAGGAAAATATCGAGAAGAATGGCGATGCACCGGTCAGCGATCCTGTCATGCAAAAAGAGATGGCAAATTATGAATTCTTTGAACCGGCATACAAAGCGTACCGGGATCATTTTAAAGAATTTTATGATACGGGTGTGACGGTTCTTGCCGGCACCGATATGGTGATGTATCATTCTCCGCTCCTGCCGCTTCCGAGAGAACTGCAATATATGGTGGAATACGGAATTACACCGGTGCAGGCAGTACAGGTGGCAACCTCCAACCCGGCAAAGGTACTGGGTGTGGAAAAAGAACGCGGACTTGTTGCGGAAGGACTGGATGCAGATCTTCTGGTAGTTGGCGGTGACTTAAGCCGGGATATCACCAGATTAAAAGATGTAAAATTTGTTACGCTTGGCGGAAAGAGAGTCTTTGAAGACGGTATCCGTTATGTTGGAACAGGGAATATGTTTATGTAAGAAAAGGCTTCTGCGTTGCAGAGGCTTTTTTGCACGTAAAAGTTACTTGTCGAAAATTTAACAAAATAAGAGAAAACTTATCAAAAACAGTTGCGTATTGCATAAAAAGCAAGTATAATATACACGGCAGAAAATTTGATTTAATTATTAAATTTATAAAAATGGAGGGCTAGATTTATGAGCAACACAACATCATCAAACCCGGCGAGCTTAAGAATTGCCAATTTGCTCGATGAGGGAAGCTTTGTTGAAATCGGTGGACAGGTAACTGCAAGAGCAACAGATTTCAACATGCAGGAGAAAAAAGCTCCGACAGATGGCGTCATCACAGGTTACGGTGTGATCGATGGAAACCTGGTATATGTATACAGCCAGGACGCATCTGTACTGAACGGAACCATCGGCGAGATGCACGCAAAGAAGATTGCGAACATTTATGATATGGCAATGAAGATGGGCGCACCGGTGATCGGTCTGATCGACTGCGCAGGACTTCGTCTTCAGGAAGCAACTGACGCACTGAACGCATTCGGAAGCTTCTATTACAAACAGGCTATGGCTTCTGGCGTAATTCCACAGATCACAGCAGTATTCGGCAATTGCGGTGGTGGACTGGCAGCGGCAGCAGCACTTTCTGATTTTACATTCATGGCAGAGAACGGAAAATTATTCGTAAACTCTCCGAACACCATTCCGGGCAACACCGCGGACAAATGCGATACAGCAAGCGCAAAATTCCAGAGTGAAGAATCCGGAATCGTTGACGGTGTGGGAAGCGAAGAAGAAATTCTTGACGAGATCCGCTCACTCGTAGCAATTCTTCCGGCTAACAACGAAGACAACGATGCATACGATGAATGCACAGACGATCTGAACAGAGTATGTGCAGATCTTGAGAACGCAGCAGAAGATGCAGCACTTGCTCTTTCTATGATCTCTGACAATGGTGTGTTCATTGAGACAAAGAAAGCATATGCAAAAGATATGGTAACAGGCTTCATCCGTCTGAACGGAATGACAGTAGGCGCTGTTGCCAACCGCTCAAAAGTATATGATGAAGAAGGAAACACAGCAGAAGAATTCGATGGCACACTCTCAGCAATGGGATGCAAGAAAGCAACCGCTTTCGTTAAATTCTGTGATGCATTCGGAATTCCGGTACTGACACTTACAAATGTAAAAGGACTTAAGGCATCTGCATGCTCAGAAAAGAACCTTGCAAGAGAGATGGCAGCTCTCACTTATGCATTTGCAGACGCAACTGTACCGAAAGTCAATGTGATCACAGGCAAAGCATTCGGAAGTGCATATGTGACCATGAACAGCAAAGCCATCGGTGCAGACATGGTATACGCATGGCCGGAAGCTGAGATCGGAATGATGGCAGCAGATATGGCAGCTAAGATCATGTACACAGATGCAGATGCAGGCACATTAAAAGCAAAGACAGAAGAATACAAAGCACTTCAGTCAAGCCCGCTCTCAGCAGCAGGAAGAGGATATGTAGATACCATCATCGAACCGGCAGATACAAGAAAATATGTGATCGGTGCATTTGAGATGTTATTTACAAAAAGGGAAGAAAGACCATCCAAAAAACACGGAACAATTTAGCGAGGTGAAGCGAAGTGAAGAAAAAGATTAGTTTAATAGTCGCAGTTCTGGTACTTGTGCTCGGCCTTGCAGGCTGCGGAAATGCAAAGACCGTCAGCTACGATAAAGATACACTGAGCCAGTCCTGTGATTCTGTTTTTGATATCATTCAGAGCGGATCCATCTCAAGTGACCAGATCACAGAGATGTCTGACTGGAACCAGGGATATCTGATGGCACAGTTTGAAAGCCAGACCGGTGTAATGATGGAAGCAGATGATTTTGCAACTGCACTGGAAGGATGGAAAGCATCCCTGGAAGAATGCGGCGATTATGAAAGTCATAAAGACTATGAATTCAAAGCAACTTCTACAGGAGTTACAGTAACTGCACCGGCTACATTTTCTGACAGAAGTGCAGATTTGGAATTCGTATTCGATGAAGATATGACTCTGGAATCATTTACAGTCAATGCTCATTATGGTATGAGCGAAATCCTTGAAAAAGCGGGACTTAACACATTACTTGGTATGGGAACTGTATTCGTAATGCTTATTTTCATGAGCTTCATCATTTCCCTGATCAAATACGTTCCTGCATTACTTAACGGTACATCCAAGAAGAAAAAAGAAGAAGCTCCGAAAGCAGCACCGGCTCCGGCAGTGGCAGCAGCTGTAGAAGAAGCAGAAGAAATGGATGATACCGAACTTGTTGCAGTTATCGCAGCAGCGATCGCGGCAGCAGAAGGAACTACTACAGACGGATTTGTAGTACGTTCTATCAAGAGAAGAAAATCAAACAAATGGAATGCATAGTGCGAATAGAATCAGGAGGATTTAAAGATGAAAAACTATACAATCACAGTTAACGGCAACGTATATGATGTTACAGTAGAAGAAAACGGAAACGGAGCAGCTGCAGCACCTGCAGCAGCACCAAAGGCAGCTCCGAAAGCAGCACCAAAGGCAGCTCCGAAAGCAGCAGCCGGAGCAGGAAGCATCAAAGTAGAAGCTGGTGCAGCCGGAAAAGTATTTAAGATCGAAGCAAGCGTAGGACAGAAAGTATCCCGCGGTGATGCAGTTCTTATCGTAGAAGCAATGAAGATGGAAATTCCTGTTGTAGCTCCGGAAGACGGAACAGTTGCAAGTATCGATGTAGCAGTAGGTGATGCAGTAGAAGCAGGACAGACACTGGCTACATTGAACTAAGGAGCAACATCCTTTTGAAAAACAGGAGGTTATAACATGGAATATATCACTAACACACTGGGAAACCTCGTGCAGCAGACTGCGTTCCTCAACCTGACTTGGGGTAACTACATCATGATCGCAGTTGCATGTTTTTTCCTTTATCTTGCAATCAAGCATGGGTTTGAACCGCTTCTGCTTGTACCGATTGCATTTGGTATGCTCCTGGTAAATATTTACCCGGATATCATGCTTCATGCAGAAGATTCGGCAAACGGAACGGGCGGACTTTTGTATTACTTCTTCCAGCTGGATGAGTGGTCTATTCTCCCGTCACTTATTTTCATGGGTGTCGGTGCGATGACTGACTTCGGACCGCTGATCGCCAACCCGATGAGCTTCCTCCTCGGTGCGGCAGCACAGTTTGGTATTTTCGCAGCTTATCTTGGTGCGATGGCTCTTGGTTTCTCTGATAAAGCAGCAGCTGCTATTTCCATCATCGGTGGAGCAGACGGACCGACATCCATCTTCCTTGCAGGTAAGCTCCAGCAGACGGCTCTGATGGGACCGATCGCCGTGGCGGCGTACTCGTACATGTCACTGGTTCCGATCATCCAGCCGCCGATCATGAAGCTTCTCACAACAGAGAAGGAAAGAAAGATCAAAATGGGACAGCTTCGTCCGGTTACACAGCTTGAGAAGATCCTGTTCCCGATCATCGTAACAATCGTTGTATGTATGATCCTTCCGACAACAGCTCCGCTGGTTGGTATGCTGATGCTTGGTAACCTGTTCAAGGAATCCGGTGTTGTAAGACAGCTGACAGAGACTGCATCCAACGCAATGATGTACATCGTAGTTATCCTGCTTGGAACATCTGTAGGTGCAACAACAAGTGCGGAAGCATTCCTGAATGTCAGCACACTGAAGATCGTAGTACTTGGTCTTATCGCATTTGCATTCGGTACTGCAGCAGGTGTCCTGTTCGGAAAACTTATGTGCGTCGCTACGCATGGCAAAGTTAACCCGCTGATCGGTTCAGCCGGAGTATCTGCCGTACCTATGGCAGCCCGTGTATCCCAGAAAGTAGGAGCGGAAGCAGATCCGACCAACTTCCTTCTGATGCATGCAATGGGACCGAACGTAGCCGGAGTTATCGGAACAGCCGTAGCAGCCGGAACATTTATGGCAATTTTCGGAGTTATGTAGCAACAGGAAGCGATTTGCTTGCTTGCAAGGGCAAATCGCGGTTGCTATCGAAATGTCAGACTGTGCCATCAGGCACAGAAGGAAACCGTCAGGTTCCCTTAGCGCTGCGAGCAGCGCGTATCTGACAGTGAGATAACAATCCTGGAGCGTAATAAACCTTATAATAATTGGAGGAAGATATAATGGCAGCAATTGAAAAGAAACCGATTAAGATTACGGAAACAGTTCTGCGTGATGCGCATCAGTCCCTGATCGCAACAAGACTTACCACAGAACAGATGCTTCCGATCGTAGATAAAATGGACAAAGTCGGATACCATTCCGTAGAATGCTGGGGCGGAGCTACATTTGATGCATCCCTTCGTTTCCTGCATGAAGATCCATGGTCAAGACTTCGTAAATTCCGTGACGGATTCAAGAACACCAAACTTCAGATGCTCTTCCGTGGACAGAACATCCTTGGATACCGTCCATATGCAGATGACGTAGTAGAATACTTCGTTAAGAAATCTGTTGCAAATGGAATCGATATCATTCGTATTTTTGACTGTCTGAATGACCTTAGAAACCTTCAGACAGCAGTAAAAGCAGCTAACGCTGAGAAAGCAGAAGCACAGATCGCACTTTCTTATACACTTGGAGATGCTTATACCTTAGATTACTGGGTAGACATCGCCAAGAGAATCGAAGATATGGGTGCAAACTCTATCTGTATCAAAGATATGGCAGGACTTCTTCTTCCGTACAAGGCAACAGAACTTGTCGGAGCATTGAAAGAAGCTGTTGATATCCCGATCCAGCTGCATACACATTACACATCAGGTGTTGCTTCAATGACATACTTAAAAGCAGTTGAAGCCGGTGTAGACGTGATCGATACTGCTATTTCACCGTTCGCACTTGGAACTTCCCAGCCAGCAACAGAAGTTATGGTTGAGACTTTCAAAGGAACACCTTATGATACAGGATTTGACCAGAGTCTTCTGGCTGAGATCGCTGATTACTTCCGTCCGATCCGTGACGAAGCACTTGACAGCGGACTTCTCAATCCGAAGAACCTTGGTGTTAACATCAAGACTCTTCTGTACCAGGTACCGGGCGGAATGCTTTCCAACCTTACTTCTCAGCTCAAAGAGCAGGGAGCAGAAGACAAGTTCTACGACGTACTTGAAGAAGTACCGAGAGTTCGTAAAGACCTTGGTGAACCACCGCTGGTTACTCCGTCATCACAGATCGTTGGTACACAGGCAGTATTCAATGTCCTGATGGGCGAACGCTACAAGATGGCAACAAAAGAGACAAAAGACATCCTGAGCGGAAAATACGGTGCAACTGTTAAACCGTTCAACCCGGATGTTGTTAAGAAAGTACTTGGAGACAATCCGGAAGTTATCACATGCCGTCCGGCAGATCTGATCCCGGATGAACTTGCTACTCTTGAAAAAGAGATGGAACAGTACAAAGAGCAGGATGAAGACGTACTCAGCTACGCACTCTTCCCGCAGGTAGCTACAGACTTCTTCAAATACCGCGAGGCACAGGAGAAGAAAGTAGATGCTACAATTGCAAAAGACGGAAGTTATCCGGTATAATAGCGACGAACTGACGAAAGCTGTTACAGACAGTATTTTGTGAGCAAAACGTAACTTCAGGAGCCATAAAATTCGAGTTGAATTTTATGGCTCTTTTGCTTATAATAAAAAGGGTTGTGACCTTATTTATAATAGAAGTAAATGATTTTATAAAAAGGCACGTTTCTTATTTGGAGGCAAATTGTGAGCACAAAAAATGAGTTACTGATAAGAATTGATGAGAGATATCCGAAGTTCAGCAAAGGACAGAAGCGGCTTGCGGATTACATCAAAGAAAATTATGATAAAGCAGCCTTCCTGACGGCTGCAAAGATGGGAGAGGCAGTTGGTGTCAGCGAATCAACGGTTGTCCGTTTCGCGACACAGCTTGGATACAAAGGCTATCCGGAATTCCAGAAAGCACTGGGAGAGCTGGTTCGTACCAAGCTGAATTCCATCCAGCGTATGGAAGTGACCTACGGACGGATCGACCGGAGTGAGATTCTGGCGACGGTTCTGCAGTCTGATATCGAGAAGATCAAGCAGACACTGGAATCCGTGGACAATCATGCATTTGAGCTGGCAGTGGATACGATCCTTGCGGCAAAAAAGGTTTATGTAATTGGAATCCGAAGCTGTGCACCGCTGGCGAAATTCCTGACTTTCTATCTGAATCTGATCTGTGAGGATGTGGTAGAGGTCGATACCAACAGTTCCAGCGAGATTTTTGAGCAGCTGATCCGGATCGGGGAAGAAGATGTGATCATCGGGATCAGTTTTCCGCGGTATTCCATGCGTACTTTAAAAGCGCTGGAATTTGCCAGCAACCGGAAAGCAAAGGTAATCACCCTGACCGACAGCGTGAATTCTCCGATGAATCTCTATTCCTCCTGCAACCTGATCGCCAAGAGTGATATGGCATCCATCGTAGATTCCCTGGTTGCACCGCTCAGTGTGATCAATGCACTGGTGGTTGCACTCTGTATGAAGAAGCAGGATGATGTCATCGAGACGCTGGAGACACTGGAGGACATCTGGGACGAATATCAGGTTTATTCCAGAGATGAGCTGGAGCCTGTAGAAGATGAGGTAAGGATCAAATGAGTAAAGTACTGATCGTAGGGGGCGGAGCTGCCGGTATGTTCGCATCCATATTTGCGGCGAAAAATGGCAATGAAGTCCACGTATTTGAGAAAAATGAAAAACTTGGGAAGAAGCTTTTTATCACAGGAAAAGGCAGATGCAACGTCACCAATGCCTGTGATGTAGAAGAGCTTTTCCAGAATATGATATCCAATGAGAAATTCATGTACAGCAGTTTTTATGGATTTACCAATCAGGATGTGATGGATTTCTTTGAAAATGCAGGTCTGCGTCTGAAGACTGAGCGTGGCAACCGTGTATTTCCACAGTCGGATCATTCTTCGGATGTGATCCGCACACTGGAGATGGAAATGAAGCGAAACGGTGTGCACATCCATCTTTATTCCAATGTGGACAAGGTTGTGGCAGAGGATGGAAGATTCTCCCACCTTGTGATGGCAGACGGAAGCAGAGAAGATGGGGATGCCTGTATTATCGCAACCGGTGGTGTCAGCTATCAGACAACAGGTTCAACCGGTGATGGCTACCGTTTCGCAGAAGCGATGGGACACAAGATCACCGAGCCTGCACCGTCACTGGTTCCGATGAATGTCAGAGAAGAGTATATTCCGGCACTGATGGGGCTTTCCCTCAGGAATGTCCAGGCAACGGTCTATGATGGGAAGAAAGAGCTGTACAGTGATTTCGGAGAAATGTTATTCACCCACTTTGGAGTCAGCGGGCCACTGATCATCAGTGCGAGTGCCTATGTAGGTAAAATCCTGCAGAAAAAGCATGAGTTAAAGCTGGTGATCGATCTGAAACCGGCACTTTCCGAAGAACAGCTGGATGCAAGAGTGCTGCGGGAATTTGATGCGAACCATAACAAACAGTTTAAAAATGCAGTCACCGGACTTTTCCCGGCAAAATTACTTCCGGTCATGATCCACTTAAGCGGCATTGATCCGGAGAAGAAGGTCAATGTGATCACAAAAGAAGAGCGGATGAATTTTGTCCATCTGATCAAGCATTTTACTGTGACACTGACCGGGCTTCGGGATTTCAAAGAGGCAATTATTACACGGGGTGGTGTAAAAGTCAAAGAAGTCAATCCATCTACGATGGAATCAAAGCTGGTACAGGGACTGTATTTTGCAGGGGAAGTGCTGGATCTGGATGCACTGACCGGTGGATTCAACCTGCAGATCGCGTGGTCGACTGCATTTGCGGCAGGAAGTAATATCTGGTAGTTTTAGGGATATAGAAATCGCATAACAATCCAGAGATGGCATAAACAGGAAATGATCCGGATGGAAGTCGAGAAAAGCTGAGGACGAGAATATCAGCGGAAAGCCGGAAAAAGAAACCGGTCAGATCTGGACAGGAACAGCAAAATGTGAGTGAAACAGGGAGGATACAAAATGGGATATAATATCGCAATTGACGGACCGGCAGGTGCCGGAAAGAGCACGATCGCAAAACTGGTTGCAAAGGAACTGGGATTCATCTATGTAGATACCGGGGCAATGTACCGCGGACTTGCCGTACATTTTCTGAAAAAAGGGATCGTACCGGGAGAAGTAGAGAAGATCGAGGCAGCATGCGAGGATGCAAAGGTAGAGCTTGGTTATGAAAATGGTGTACAGCAGGTTTATTTAAATGGAGAGAACATCACCGGAGAGCTTCGAGAGGAAGCTGTTGGAAATATGGCATCTGTAAGCTCGGCAGTACCGACAGTACGAGCAAAGCTTCTGGATCTGCAGAGAAATCTTGCAAAAGAAAAGGATGTCGTTATGGACGGAAGAGATATCGGAACCAATGTACTTCCGCATGCGGATGTAAAGGTGTATCTGACTGCAAGCGTAGAATGCCGTGCAATGCGCCGTTTCAAAGAACTGGAAGGAAAAGGAGAAGCCTGTGATTTTGGAAAGATCAAGCAGGATATCCAGGAAAGAGACGAGCGCGATATGACAAGAGAGATCGCACCGCTCAAACAGGCAGACGATGCAGTACTGATCGATAGCTCTGAGATGGGAATTGAGGATGTAGTGAAAGCAATCATTGCATTGAAAAAGTAGAAAATCTGTCAGAAATCAGATTGCAGCAGAAAAAAAGGTGATTATTGTATGGGAAGGGTAAAAAGCTATAATTGAAAATGCAATAATCGATAAATAATTAAAAAGTCATTAGTTTTAAGAAAAAAAGTATACAAAACTAATGACTTTTTTGTGCGAAAAGTTGAAAAAATGTCAAAAAAGAGAATTATACAGGGGGATTGCTTTACCTTTTGTGCGAAATATGTTATAAATGTTAGAGGAGACAAATTACGAAAGTAATGTTTAAGAGGGTTGGGTTTAATTATGTACAGAAAGAAAACTTCCAGTTGGTTAAAACACTGGGATTTTATTTTGTTAGATTTAATATTGTTGGAAGTATCTTATTTACTTGCCCAGTGGCTACGCCATGGATCTGCATATTACAGAGAAGCACCGCTTTATCGGAATGTATTTTTTGCGATTGCGGCGATTGATCTGGTTGTTGGTCTGACGATGGGAAGCTACAGAGGAATCTTGAGGAGAGGATACTGGTTGGAGGCTAAGGCAGTCGCAAAGCACGCGATCATCGTGACAGTGTGTGTGATTGTCTATTTGTGGATAATCAAAGTTCTTG
>NZ_BAAHSG010000001.1:0-150221 GCF_054660775.1 Allocoprococcus similis | reverse complement strand
CATTGCAATTTATTTCAGAGCAGATCATGCTGTTTTACACACCGGAAAGCGCTAAAACAAAATTAGGAAAACATAAGCCGGATCTTTGGATTGTTACCGAAGATATGACGAGCCAACCGAATCAGCCATGGCGTGCTGACAGGACAACACCTGTAATTATAATCACAGGAAATCCTGATGCTGTTGAAATTAAAAAGAATTCAGGAAAACTAACTGTTCTTTCTATGCCATTATCAATAGTTGATTTGCGGAAAAACGTCGAAATATATGTGTCGTGAGGAGAAGTTTATGCTGTACATAATACTATTATTTGCATTCATAGTTATATATTTGATGATGCTTATGCGGAGACAGAAAGATAAGATGAGCGAAATTAAAATACAAATGGATCAACTGCAGGCACAACATGATGAATTGCAGAAAGAAAGGGATCAGTTACTAGAACAGATGAATCATCTGGAAGAGCAACGAGAACACTTGCAAATACAAACAGACCAGGCATTTCGGAGGGCTGATGAAATTGAGAAAATTTGCGATGAGATATGGCATCATGCTAATATCATCCACCTTTATTCTTCGTTAGCTGAAGAAGAAAGCAAATCTATAACAATGAAAGAAAAACAAAAAGTAATTATTAGAACAACCGAGGAGATTCTAAACATCATATATAAATATAAAGGTAATGTATAATAAAAATATGTCATTCTAGTTATTAGCGTTCAAGGTAAATTCTTATGTAATAATGTCACAGAAGGATTTACCTTTTTCAGGTACAATAGAGATACAAAATTTGAAAGGGGAACAAAGCATTGGCAAAAAGAGTGGCAAGTGTCGATAAAAAAAGATGTGTTGCCTGCGGAGTATGTGAAAATACTTGTCCGCTGGCAGCGGCCAAAGTTTACCATGGATGTTATGCTGTGGTAGAAGAAACAGTGTGTGTAGGATGTGGAAAATGTGCAAAGTCCTGTCCGGCAGGTTGTATTGAAATGAAAGAGAGGACAGCGATGTGAAGAAAAAGAAACATTGGTATGATTATTTATGGATATGGGCGATCCTTTATTTTGCTCTCGGTTTTTTTAATGTTTTGTTCGCTTGGTTTGGGATGATTGATTTCCTGTTGCCGTTAGGAATAGCAATATTCGGTGAAAATAAATTTTTCTGTAATCATTTGTGTGGACGTGGCCAGCTTTTTAGTAAGCTTGGTGGAGATTTAAAATGCTCAAGAAATAAACCAACCCCGCGATGGATGAGTTCAAAATGGTTCCGATACGGCTTTTTGATATTTTTCCTTACAATGTTTGGAAATATGGTATTTCAGACATATTTAGTTGGTGTCGGAGCATCCTCCTTGCGTGAAGCCATCAAATTATTCTGGACCTTCCGTGTTCCGTGGGGATGGACATACACTGCCGGAACAGTAGCTGATTGGGTGGCACAGTTTAGTTTTGGATTTTATAGTTTGATGCTTACATCTTTGTTGTTAGGGTTGATTGTAATGGTGTTATATAAGCCACGAACCTGGTGTACATTTTGTCCAATGGGAACAATGACGCAGGGTATCTGTAAATTAAAAAATAATGAAAAGAAGTAATACTATAAGGTGATTCATAAAAGGCATATGTCAAAAACATTATTGACATATGCCTTTTATAGGACTATTATATAAGAAAAGCGAGAAAGGAGCAGTTTATGCCGAGACCAGTAAAATGCAGAAAAGTCTGCCATTTCCCCAATGTTTTAGAATTTCTTCCGGCAGATGATACGGAGAAAAAAACACCCATTGTTCTGACAGTAGATGAGTACGAGACAATCCGTCTTTTGGACAAGAAAGGTTATAGTCAGGAGCAGTGTGCAGTATCTATGCAGATCGCAAGAACGACGGTCCAGCGGATTTACGAGATTGCCCGGAAGAAAATAGCAGATGCACTTATTGACGGACATCCGCTCAGAATTGAGGGCGGGGATTTCAGAATTTGTGACGGTCAGAGCGGAAACTGCAGCTTTGGAGGATGTTACAAACAGGAAATTTACAAAAAATATGCAGCAGAAAAAGGAGAGGTATTATGAGAATAGCAGTAACATATGAAAATGGACAGATTTTCCAGCACTTTGGACACACAGAGACATTTAAGATTTACGATGTAGAGGAAGGAAAAGTAGTACATTCAGAAGTAGTAGATACGAATGGAAGCGGACATGGCGCATTGGCAGGAGTTCTTAATGCATTGAACGCAGATGTTTTGATCTGTGGCGGAATCGGAGGCGGTGCACAGACAGCGTTAGCGGCGGCCGGTATTAAGCTTTTCGGAGGAGTTTCCGGAGATGCGGATAAAGCAGTAGAAGCTTTTATCAATGAAACACTTGATTATAATCCGGATGTTAAGTGTTCTCACCATGAGCATAACCACGGGGAAGGACATACATGTGGCGAGCATGGATGTGGAAGCCACAGCTGCCATTAAGAAGAATAGCAAAAAATAATAGTACGAAAGGATGTGCCAAGGTAATGTAGAAGTTACCGCAGCACATCCTTTTGTGTTATGTGATTCTCATATTGATTATTTCTTACTTGCCGAAAATAATGAATTGAACGTATAATACTCCCATCTTTTTGTAACTGTCAAAGATGAGAGTATACTTAATTTATTGAGAAGAGTCAATTATATAACTGACATATGCTGTAAATAGAAGTAAAAAAAGCGTAATAAAGTAAATCAACTTTTCTGTGATATCATCACGGAAGCAAGCACTTATTTGGGGTATATTAAGTTCAAATAGGAGAAGGAGTTGAAAAATATGACATCTATAAATATAAATAAAGAAAAGTTTGGACAATTAATTCATAAGGAAAAACCGGTTTTGGTTGATTTCTGGGCACCGTGGTGTGGTTATTGCCGTAGAATTGGAGCAGCTTATGAAAAAATAAGTGAAGAATACAGCGATATACTTGTTGCTGGAAAAGTAAATATTGATGAAGAACCGCAGATTGCAGAAGCTGAAAAGATTGAGGTGATTCCTACGCTGGTTTTATATCGAAATGGAAAGGCAGTAGATTCTATTGTTGCACCTGAATCAAAAATAATGATAGAGAATTTTATTAATGAAGCATTGGAAAAATAAAAGGAGGACTGCTGTATGAATGAAAATCATGTTTACGATATGATTATCGTGGGGGGAGGACCTGGAGGGTATACTTCAGCATTATACGCAGCCAGAGCAGGATTTGATACCATTGTTTTAGAAAAATTATCTGCAGGTGGTCAGATGTCATTGACCTGGCAGATTGATAACTATCCTGGTTTTGAAAATGGAATTGACGGATTTTCATTGGCAGAGAAAATGCAAAAACAGGCGGAAAAATTTGGCGCTAAAAGTGAATATGCTGAAGTTTTTAATATGGATTTAACAGGAAAGCTTAAGAGAGTAGAAACTAGTTCGGGAATTTATATTGGGAAAACAGTAGTGATTGCTACTGGAGCAAATCCAAGAGAACTTGGTCTCGCTAAAGAAAAAGAATTGATAGGTCATGGGGGTGCTTATTGTGCCTCCTGTGATGGTATGTTTTATAAAGATAAGATCGTGGTGGTTGTTGGTGGTGGAAATTCTGCTGTATCAGATGCTGTTCTTTTAAGTCGAATTGCTAAGAAAGTCATCATTGTTCATCGAAGAGATACATTACGTGCAACGAAAATCTACCATGACCAGCTGATGAAAACTGAAAATATAGAGTTTCGATGGAACAATACAGTAAATGAACTGATTTATGGAGAACGATTGACTGGTGTGCGGTTGAAAGATACAGTTACAGGAGAAGAAAACATTATAGAATGTGACGGCCTGTTTGTGAGTATAGGAAGAAAACCGACAACAGATTTTTTAGATAATCAGATAGAACTGGATAATAAAGGATATATTGTGGCAGGTGAAAACACTGAAACGAGTATTCCGGGTGTTTATGCTGTAGGAGATGTCAGAACAAAGTTACTTCGTCAGATAGTAACAGCAGTGGCAGATGGTGCTATGGCAGTACATATGGCAGAAGAGTATGTGGAGAAATAATAATCAGAATTTGAATAGTGAACTTTTTATACTGAAATATGTACGATTTCAATAATGACATGAACTTATGGGAACGTATTGCGGATACTTTGTGAACTTTATCCTGATACAATGATTATGCTGATGAAAGAAGGCATAGATAACTGAATACAAGAAAGAGACGAAAGCCTCAGTAGTTAAGAAAAAACTACTGGGGCTTTTTTTCGTGCCTAAATTTTTCAGCCAATAACTGCGGGCGTATCCCGGCAGGATAAAGGCGGAGCAGGCATGATCCTAAACAGAGGTCCTCCTTCTGGATTTGAAACGAGCAACAAGATTTCAAATTCAGGAGGAACGGATATGTATATTGAACACCCATATTTTTATGAAGGAAAGTACTACGCAAATATTGATGGAGAAATGATCGAGATTACAAAAGAAGTTGCGTATGCGATGAACAATTTTTACAGAAGCAGCAAGGCAAAAAAAGTTGAGATTAAGAACGAGCTGGGAGTTCATATCTTTCAATGAAAGACAAAAGACTGTACGTGAATATATCAAGAAGATCAAAATATCGAATGATTATGTTGAAATTGAGTATAATGATCTTTTGACACGACAGTAAATTACATTTCTATAGTTAATACATCGCAAGGGGATACATCTTCTTGCGTGTAAAATTTCATATATCTTATTCAAGATAATTACCCTATTGGATAAAGGAAATTTCAAAATTTCCACTATAATACATTATCCCAACCACATATCTTATTGATGAACAGGGGATTATTATAAAGGCAAATGATAAAGTCAAGGCTGCAGATGATCCTGAAAATATGCTTAAGGAATTAGATTAATGAAGATAATATTATCCCCTGCTAAAAAGATGATTACAGATACTGACAGCATAGCATCGGATGGATTGCCTGAATTTATTGAAAAGACGATAGAGATACAAAGTTGGTTGAAAAGTAAGTCAAAAGAAGAACTGAAGACTATCTGGAAATGTAATGACAAAATTGCAGAACAGAACTTCAATAGATTGGAAAACATGGATCTTTATCATTTACTTACTCCAGCTGTTTTATCATATGAAGGAATTGCTTTTCAATATATGGCTCCATCCGTGTTTGAGGACAGTCAGTTCGAGTATGTACAAAATCATTTGAGAATAATATCTGCATTTTATGGTGTGTTAAAACCAAGGGATGGTGTGACGCCTTATCGTTTGGAAATGCAGGCGAAGGTTGGAATAGGAGAAACAAAAAATCTGTATGAGTACTGGGGAGATTTATTATACCGCTCAGTGATTGATAACAGCAGGATTATAATCAATCTGGCATCGAAAGAATACTCTAAGTGCATAGAAAAATATCTGACACGACAGGATAGATACATTACGATTACATTTTGTGAGTTATCAGGAGATAAACTGGTGACAAAAGGTACATATGCTAAGATGGCCCGTGGTGAAATGGTTAGGTTCATGGCTGAAAACAGAATTGAAAATCCTGAGGATATTAAGAAATTTGATAGACTAGGCTATTCATTCCGCTCTGATTTATCATCAGATGCAGAATATGTTTTTGAACGGAAAAAAATGATGATTGAATGATTATTTTAAACCCTGTGTTCAAATTGACTTTTATGTCCTCGTATTGTAAACTATGACTAGTTGCCACTAACCATATAAAAGCGTCATCTGGAGGTGTATCAGCTACGACAGAACTTCAATGTTTAAAGCAAGATAAGAAAATTCCGGGCAAGGAGCCTTTTATTACTTATGTAGATTATCAGGCGGGCGATGCCCCTGCTGATATGTGGGTATATGATATTTTTTCGGGCGTACAGTTAATGGTGGTTGATTTTGCTATCGAAAGCTGTTTTCGTGGAAGCGGAAAAGAAAATGTGATTGGAATTAATCATTGCGAAAAAGGTAGATATGAGTGCGCTTTCGATAATAAGAGCTATATCTATTTAGGAGAAGGAGATATTGCGATTAACAGTCAACTGCATCCTCCGGTTGCTTCTTCTTTTCCTTTAAAATATTTTTACGGCTCTACCATTCTGCTTTTTCCGGAAATCATGAAAAGGGGACACGAATTACAGGCTTTTCAAATCAGCGCAGAGAAAATAGTTGAAAAATATTCTCTCAATACAGAATGCCATGTATATCGCCGGAATGCGGAAATAGAGCATGTATATCAGGAGTTATATGCACATTTGACACTTCCGCATCCATCGTTGCCATTTTTGAGATTAAAGGTGTTGGAGCTGCTTTATCATTTTCAGTCAAAGCAAATTGTTTTTGAAGAAAATCGGGAGTATCTTTCAGGGGCAACTGTGGAGCGTATTAAACATGTAAAAGAGCATTTACTGCAGGACATGACGCAGAGAACAAATTTGAAGGAGTTGGCTTTGGAACATGGTTTAAGCCTGACACAGTTAAAAGATGGCTTCCGGCAGGTGTACGGAGAATCTCCTTATGCATATTGGCGGAATTACAAAATGCATCAGGCTGCACAATTACTGCGTCAGACCGATCAGAAAATCAGTGAGATTGCATTGATGATGGGATATGAGAATCCGAGTAAGTTTTCAGAAGCATTTTATGCCGTTATAGGATATAAACCCAATGCTTATCGTAAGGCACAAAAATTAAATACTACCATATAGCCAAAGTAATTAACTAAAGCCCAAAAAGTGATGCTGTCTTTTGACATCATCACTTTTTGGCTTTTCGGAGCATTTTTGCGATTTGTTGGCTTTTTAGAGTAGAAGCAAATCTGGATAAATGCTACAATACAAGAGTTAGTTGAGACTAATAAACAATAATAAAAAGGTAGGTATCTATATGAAAACAAAACTTACGACAAAAGATTTAATTGCCGCAGGTGCTTTCGGCGCCATTTATCTGGTGGTTCTGACCGTCCTGTCATCGGTGGTTCTGCCCGTTGTTCCGGTTCTCTTTTTAGCAACTCCCCTGATTGCCGGTATCGTTCTGGGTACAGTATACATGCTGTATGCGGCAAAGGTTCCCAAGAAAGGTGCAATCCTGATATTGGCTGTGCTGGTGGGACTAATCACTTCTATGTCAACATTTTATCCGCTGCTGTTTTCCGTTATCTGGGGAATTCTTGCGGAAGTAATCGCATCCAGAAAAGAGAGAAGATCTGCTGGTATGCTGGCTGCAAGCTATGTCGTATTCAATATGACTTCAATGGGACCGTTTTTTGCAATTATTGTAGCAAAGGAAGCGTTTCTGGAGAATTGTGCAACCTATTATGGCGCGGATTATGCCGCAGCATTGGATGCCCTGACACCTGATTGGATTGTTGCGGTTCTGATCGCCTTTGCACTGTTCGGCGGTCTGCTGGGAGGTCTCCTTGGAAAGCGCATTCTGAAAAAGCATTTTGAGAAAGCGGGAATCACTGCGTGATGGCGCGGAATAATCCGACTGGCATATTAGATCCGAGGAGCAAGCTGGCGGTGTTTGTCACAGCTTGCTTCTCCGTCTTTTCGGGCTTGTCGTACATACAGGAAATATCGTTGCTTGCGTTATGTGTGTTTACCACGCTTCTTTGCAGGAAATGGAAACGGGCATTTTATACAGGCGTTCTTTTTCTTGCCATGCTGCTTTCAGATTTGTATATGGTGCCGCATCTAACCGGGGTATCAAGGAACATTATGACAGCTATCTGCCATGTTTTGCGTTTTATCCTCCCTCTGTTTGCGTCCTTTTATCTTATTACAAAGACAACGAAAATTGGAGAATATATATCCGCACTTACCAAAATGCACATGCCGTCCGAGGTTGTAATACCACTGGCGGTAATGTTCCGTTTTGTTCCCACGATTCAGGAGGAATGGCAAATGGTAAATCAGGCGCTCCGCCTGAGGGGGCTGGCATGGAACTGGCGCAATGTTTTGACTCGACCTGTCCATATGTTGGAGTATATGATGGTTCCTTTTTTGATGCAATGCTCCGTTGTTGTGGATGAAATGTCCGCCGCTGTGATGGCAAGAGGATTTGACCGAGATACACGCCGCAGCAGCTACATAGAAGTAAAACTGTCCATTCTGGACTGGTGAATCATTACCGTATCGGCCGGAATATTGGCATGGAACCTGATTGTTTGAAAGGGGGGAGGACTATGATTACCTTCGATGATGTCAGCTTTGCCTATCAGGGCGGTATTCCGGACGGATCAGAACCACCGGCTCTCCGGCATATTCATTTTCATGCGGAACGCGGCGAATGTATCGTATTATGCGGAAAAAGCGGATGCGGGAAAACGACGATGCTGCGCATGGTCAATGGCCTTGTTCCTCATTTTTATCAGGGACGCCTGGAGGGAGACATTACTGTTGGAAACGTCCATATAAAGGAAGCATCCCTTCCCCAGGTTGCCGCCGTGGCGGGCAGCGTGTTTCAGAATCCGAGGACACAGTTTTTTCATCTGGATACGACCGGAGAGATGGCGTTCAATATGGAAAATTTGAACATCCCGCATGACAAAATGGTGGAACGCTTAAAGGAAACTGCCTGGAAGCTGGATATACAGACTTTGATGGACAGAGATATTTTTCAATTATCCGGTGGGGAAAAGCAGCAAATTGCATGTGGTTCCGTGTATGCCTCCATGCCTGAGGTCATCGTCATGGATGAACCGTCCTCGAATCTGGACATGGAAAGCATCCGAAAGCTGCAAGACCTGATCCGAACCATGAAGGATGAGGGAAAGACGATTCTGATCTCCGAACACCGTTTATGGTATCTGGAAGATATTGCAGACAGATACGTTCTGTTGAAAGATGGACAAATAGAAAATGAATTTACATCGGATGAAATTCTGGCGCTGTCGCTTCAAGAACTTGAACAGTCAGGCTTAAGAGCAGTACGCCGCAAACAGCTTTGGAATATGGGGACACGCACGATTAGGCAGGAAAAGGACATGGAAAAGGCAGCTTTTCTTGAAATAGAAGGGCTTCGGTTTTCGCGTCAAATGAGGCAAGTATTGGATATAAACAGACTGGCGATTCCCAAAGGTGCAATTGTAGCGGTCATTGGAGAAAATGGTGCGGGGAAATCAACATTTGCGCTTTGTCTTTGCGGTTTGCTGAAACATCATGGAACTGTGCGGATCAATGGAGAGCGAATATCAAACAAAAAGCTGCCGGAGCGGGCTTACCTGGTCCTGCAGGAACCCGGCCATCAACTGTTCAGTGATTCGGTGCTAGGTGAACTGATGCTGAATAAAGGAACTGTTACAGAGACTGAAGCGGTAGCCGTTTTGGAGAAAATGGGGCTGGCAGGATTGGAAAACCGCCATCCGGGTTCTTTGTCAGGCGGTCAGCAGCAGAGGCTCTCTCTTAGTGTGGCGTTATGTACAAATCGAGAAATTATGCTGTATGATGAACCCACAAGCGGTCAAGATGGAGATAATCTGATGAGAACTGCGGAAATGATCCGGGAAGCAAACGAAAATGCTTTTTGCAGTATGATGGTTACCCATGATCCGGAACTGATCCTGCGCTGCGCCACACATATTCTTCATATCCATTCTGGTGAGATAAAAAAATTTATTAAATTAGACGAAAGGGGGATACTTTATATGAAAAAGGTGTTTGGAGAAAACTCACAAACAGAAAAACCGCTAAAAACAGGAATCCCACGGTTGCTTGAGTTCTCCGGAAAATACAAAGGGCTTTTCAGCGTGTCTCAGATTTTGGCAGGATTCAGTTCTCTGTTATTACTGGCACCTTTTCTGTGTATTTATTTTGCCACAAGAGAATTGCTCATCGGCATGTCGGGCGGCGGATATGACACTGTGCATATGATGCAATGGGGGATATGGGCGCTTGTGTTTGAGTTGGCGGGGTTAGCAGTCAATTTCATTGCACTTCTCTGCTCTCATGTGGGGGCGTTTCATACGGAAAAGAATTTGAAAATGGCAGCGCTTCGCCATCTTTCTGAAATGCCGTTGGGCTATTTTGAAGAAAATCCCGGTGGAAAACTGCGGAAGATTATTGATGAAAACAGCGCCCAGGTAGAAAGCTATCTGGCGCATCAGATGCCCGATCTTGTGGGCGCACAAGTAGCGACGGTTGTCGGGCTTATTTTAATGATTGCGATTGACTGGCGGATCGGTTTACCGTTGCTCCTACTTCTGATTGCCAGCTTTACCTGCCAGATGACCATAATGGGTGAAAAAACCATGCGCTTTATGAAAGGTATCAGGACGCACAGGAAGAAATGAACCATGAGGCGGTAGAATTTGTACGGGGAATATCGGTTATCAAGGTTTTTGGACAATCCGCCTGGTCCATAAGAAAATTCCGGGACGCAATTACTGCATACCGTGACGACGCCCTTGCTTTTACAATGGCGTGTAAACCAGGATATGTCGGGTTTAATACAATCGTGAACGCTTCCTTTTTGGTACTTGTCCCGGCAGCGCTGATAGGAATGACGTTTTCAGGTGATACCGTTGCTTTTGCAGGAAAATTCCTGTTTTATCTAGTGTTCGCTCCGGCCTGCGCTTCCATGCTCAATAAAATTATGTATATGAGCAATTATAAAATGCAGGCGGTAGAATCTATGCGAAGAATCGATACCATTCTTTTGGCGAAACCACAAAAGCAGCCGATGCAGCCTGTAAAACCGCAGAACGGGGATATTTGTTTTGAACATGTGACATTTACTTATCCCACGGGAGAAACGCCTGCGATTTCCGATATTAACTTTATTGTCCCGACAGGTACTACGACTGCGTTGGTAGGACACTCCGGCTCCGGAAAGACGACCATTGCCAGCTTGATCCCTCGTTTTTACGATACGCAGGAGGGAACCATCTTGATTGGAGGAACGCCGCTGGATCAGATTGAGAGGGAATCTCTGATGAAGCAGGTTGCTTTCGTATTCCAGAATCCTAAATTACGGAAGGCAACGCTTGAGGATAATATCCGTGGCGGCTGCCACGATGCAGACCGGAATGCGATCCTCCGTGCGGCACATCTGGCACAGTGTGATGATATTTTGAAGAAGCTGCCGGATGGCCTTGACAGTGTGGTCGGGAAAAAAGGCGTGTACCTGTCCGGCGGCGAGGTACAACGGATTGCAATTGCCAGAGCGATACTAAAAAATGCGCCTATTCTTGTGTTGGATGAGGCCACAGCATTTGCCGATCCGGAAAACGAGGCGCAGCTCCAGAAGGCTCTTGCGGAACTGCAAAAAGGGAAAACGGTTATTATGGTTGCGCATCGTTTGAGTACGGTACAAAATGCGGATCAGATTTTAGTAATGAAAGAAGGAAGCATTGTAGAGAGAGGAACACATGAAAAATTGCTGGAACTGCAGGGGGAATATGCCCGTATGTGGGAGGACTACAATCAGTCTGTTTCCTGGAAGCTTACAAAGGAGGTGCGGTCATGCTAAAAGAAATGCTTGCGCTCAGTGATAAGGGTGCACGGGATTTGAAAAAAGGTATCGCTGCGACAGCAGCGGCGCATCTCTGTGTCATGCTGCCTGTTTCCTTGCTGATGACTGTGACAATGGCGTTGATTGATAAAACGGTCGGTCGTGGCGGCTCAGAATCAAATATTCCGTTTATCCTTTTATTATGTGCTTTTTTGACTGCACTTATCTTTGTCACTCAGTGGGTTCAATACAACTTGACATATAAGGTGTCATATGAGGAAAGCGCTGAGCGCCGGATGTCCCTTGCTGAAAAAATGCGTCGTCTGCCGTTGTCTTTCTTTGGTCAAAGAGATCTATCCGATTTGACAACAACGATGATGGGGGATTGCTCAAAATTGGAACGCATGTTTTCAAATGCGGTACCCGGCTTTTTGGGAACTGTCATCATGTTTATCATTATTTCCTGCGGATTGCTGGTGATTGACTGGCGTATGGGATTGTGTATTATCCTTCCGGTTCCAATTTCTGCACTTGTAGTGCTTGCCGCACGAAAAAAACAAATAAAGGCAGAAGAACGAAATCTGGATGCGCATCGAGCCGCATATGACAGTGTGCAGGAGTATTTAGATGTGATGAAAGAACTGCGCTCGGACGGACTTGAAAAAGCATATCTTGAGGATGTGGACAAAAAGTTAGAGCATGTTGTGTCTTGTGCGTTCCAAAATGAACTGCCCCCCGGAATCGCCGTGACATTAGCACAATTTTTCTTACGGTTTGGGATTGTGGCGGTATTGCTTGCAGGTGGTCTGATGGTTGCGGATGGAAGCCTTTCGGTTACCATGTTTATTTTATATCTTGTTATGGCCGGGCGTGTATATGAGCCATTTGGTTCATCGTTCATGCTGATGGCGGAAATGATCTCATCTCTTGTCAGTATTAAACGGACAAAACAAATGGAGGCTATCAAGGAGCAGGGCGGGCAGCCTGTCTGCAATAATCAGGGATATGATATTGAATTTCAGGATGTTGTGTTTACCTATCATGCAGATTTGGAGGATACAGCTGTTTCTGGCAGACATGGCGAGCGTGTCCTGAATGGTGTTTCCTTTGTGGCAAAGCAGGGTGAGATTACTGCGTTGGTAGGCCCGTCAGGAGGCGGAAAATCTACCGTTTCCCGACTGGCGGCAAGATTTTGGGATGCTGATTCCGGCAGGGTTTTATTAGGCGGTGTGGACGTTACTACAGTAGAGCCTGAAACGCTGTTCAAAAATTATTCGATTGTGTTCCAGGAAGTTACTTTGTTTGATCAATCCGTCATGGAAAATATTCGGCTGGGGCGGCAGAATGCCACCGATGAGGAAGTGCTGGCGGCGGCAAGGGCCGCGCAATGCGAGGAGTTCGTATCACGGCTACCAGAAGGCTATCAAAGCAATATCGGAGAAAATGGGTGCATTCTTTCCGGCGGTGAGAGACAGCGTATTTCGATTGCCAGGGCAATCTTAAAGGATGCTCCTGTTGTAATATTGGACGAGGCCACCGCTTCTATGGATGCGGAAAATGAAACCCTTGTCCAGCAGGCGTTGTCAGAACTGCTGCAAGGAAAAACTGTGTTGGTGATTGCTCACCGCATGAGGACGATTGCAAATGCGGATAAAGTTGTTGTTTTGGATCACGGACAGGTCGTGGAAATGGGAACGCCAACAGAATTATTAGAAGAAAACGGGTTGTTCCAGCGATTGGTTGCAGCACAAGGCGGACACTTATAAAAATGCAGATATTTGCATGTGCGTTAAATAATCAAACAATTATTCGCAATTTGAACATCACATATTTAGCCAAAATAAAAGGCCCTCCCCCTGCATGGGGAGGGCTTCGCTGTTCTTATGCTACAATCTCCGGGATTTCCCCGACAAAGCCATAAACAATCCTGACTTCCTGCACCTTCTGGCCGTCCACCTTCTTAACCTCGCCAATCAGGATTTTGCTGATAAGCCGGTTCAGTGCGGACTTCGCTTTCCTGTGCATCCGCCAGGCTCTGCATCACCGCCAGATCGTGTAGGCACTTCTGGTTGGCTTCCTGCTCCTGTTCCAGCACCGCCGTCATCTTCATAAACCGCTGCTCGGTGAGGACGCCTTTGGCCTTATCCGTATACAGGATTAAAACATCCCGTCAATTTCCTGATTCCGGGCTTCCAGCCGTTTCCGTTCCTTCTCTGTCTGGGAAGCGTCCACCAGATACCGACGCTCCATCCGGCTGCTAAGCCGCTGGTAGAACGCATCGGCGTCCTTCATGGCCTGAGCCGCCAATTCCTGTATATCCTTCAGCACCAGATTGTACAAATCCCTTGCTTCAATCTTGTGGCTGTTACAGGCGTTCTTACCCAGCCGGTTGTAGGTCTGGCAGATATAGTATGCTGTGGCAGATGGTGTTATGGCAGTACATATGGCAGAAAAATATACGGGGAAAATGTAAAGTGAACTCCGCCTTTTTGCATAGGAATTGTTTTGTTAAGTTAAATAATGAAACAGAAAATAGCCATTTTGATAGACCATATTACTATAAATAATCAGAATTTGAATAGTGAACTTTTTATACTGAAATATGTACGATTTCAATAATGACATGAACTTATGGGAACGTATAGCGGATACTTTGTGAACTTTATCCTGATACAATGATTATGCTGATGAAAGAAGGCATAGATAACTGAATACAAGAAAGAGACGAAAGCCTCAGTAGTTAAGAAAAAACTACTGGGGCTTTTTTTCGTGCCTGAATTTCTCAGCCAATAACTGCGGGCGTATCCCGGCAGGATAAAGGCGGAGCAGGCATGATCCTAAACAGAGGTCCGCCTTCTGGATTTGAAACGAGCAACAAGATTTCAAATTCAGGAGGAACGGATATGTATATTGAACACCCATATTTTTACGAAGGAAAGTATTACGCAAATATTGATGGAGAAATGATCGAGATTACAAAAAAAGTTGCGTATGCGATGAATAATTTTTACAGAAGCAGCAAGGCAAAAAAAGTTGAGATTAAGAACGAGCTGGGGGAAGTCGTGGATAAGATGCTGCGGGAGGTGCCTTATAGTGGACAGTCCATCGATGGGGAAGGATTCATGATTGAGGATTTCCCAGATCTGAATTGCGACGTGGAGTACAGTGTACTGACGAAAATGGAACAGCAGGATATTCATAAAGTGATCAATCAGCTGAATACCGAGGAACGCATGATTATTTACGGCATTTTCTTTGAAAATAAGACACAGACACAGATGGCTGAGATTATGGGGATTTCCAGACAGGTATTAGCTTACAAGCTGAAAACGATCCTTAATAAAATGCGTGAAATGTATATGAAAGAATTTTTTTAAAAAATTTTTGGAAAATTTTTTGCATCTGTCGAAGTCATTTGACTTTAGTAATTAGAGGAGCTTTAAGGACTCCCTAAAATGCACTATGAAAACTGAATATCCAATAATAACTGACGTGACATTTCATACAGTGAGCACGAGGAAGATGCCGCTATAGGATTATAAGACGTAAGAAACTTTTTTGAGCTAATAATACTGCGAAAAAGCACTGACCAAAGCCAGTCGGCAGGCTGGTGATGCGATGACATGTGTGAGATGCGATACACTTGCAGACCCTGAGAAGTCTGTAACTGGTAAACCTATGAACTGCCAGAGCCTGGAAACGAGAGTTTTTGGATTGTGGTCCGGAGTGTAGCATTCGGACAGGTTATTATTCCCTTCCTGCAGATGCAGGAGTAACGATTCGGGGTATCGAGGATAAATAGAATCAAGCGAGCACTGTTTAATAATCAAATTGGCTATAGAGGTTATGCGGCAGAGCTTTCCGTCTTGGAAAGGAACTCTGCCGTATCCCTGTGGAGCCAATATAGCGCTATGAATGCTTTACAAATAAAAAAAGATTGGAGAGATGACAAGTGACGATTCGTAGAGGAGATATCTTATGGGCGGATCTCGGTATGTTCCCGACAACTTCGGTTCAGGGTGGAGTAAGACCGGTGATCGTAGTAAGTAACAATAAAGCTAATACATACAGTTCAGTCATTACAGTAGTTCCGCTGACATCAAGAATATATAAGAAGCGGTATTTACCAACACATGTATTTATCAGTAAATACGATATGACAGGGATCCGAAAAGGAAGCCTGGCATTGGCTGAACAGGTTATGAGCATTTCTACAAAATGCATTATTGAGAAATGCGGAAGAGTAAATAAGTGGAGCCTGGATCGGGTGCTGAAAGCAGTACGGATTCAGATGGGAATGGAAGGAGAAGGGCATGACGGCAGAGGAATATAGAAATTATCTGGAGCAGGATTTCAGTGATGTAGATATCAATGAAATGACTGATCTACGGATGATAAAAGCAGACAGAAATAAGCCACTTCAGGAACGGAGAGATATTTTTCTGAATAAAGTAGGAAATCCTTATCTGGTCCGGATCGGTAATATGAAAGTAAAAGTCAGATTTGCAAATAACGGTATATCTATGGAGCAGGCATTTGAGAATATGCTTCTGAGTGTCTGAAAAAGTACTGGCAAGATTGAGGGGACTGTGTTAGAATGTCGGTAAGGACAAATTATGCAGACCCCTTTTATTACATGGATTTTCTGACGTAATAAAAGGAGGTAAGATATGTATCAGAATATCAACAAAATCTATCATGCCGCCATCTATGTCAGATTATCTAAAGAAGATGGCGATATTTCCAGTTCAGCAAAACTGGAAAGTAACAGCATTTCTAACCAGAAGGCTTTGATTCTGGATTTTCTGAAAGACAAAAAAGATATTGAAGTTGTTTCAGTCCGAGTTGATGATGGCTACTCAGGCTCTAATTTTGAGCGCCCTGCATTCCAGGCAATGTTGGAAGATATCCGGCGTGGAATTGTAGATTGCGTAGTGGTAAAAGACTTATCACGATTTGGAAGGGAATATATTGATTCCGGGAAGTATATCGAGAGATTATTCCCGGCTCTTGGTGTGCGTTTTATTGCCATCAATGACAATTATGACAGTCTCAAGGGAAAGAATCAGGCAGACGAAATCATTATCCCATTTAAGAATTTAATCAATGATGCTTATTGCCGTGACATTTCTATTAAGATCAGGAGTAATCTTGAGATTAAGAGGAAAAAAGGTGAGTGTGTGACTCCGTTTGTAGCTTTTGGATACAGGAAGACAAAGACAGATAAGCATAAATTAGAGATTGATCCATCTGCAGGCAGTGTAGTACAGGATATTTTTAAGATGAAGCTGCAGGGAATGAGTCAGGATGCGATCGCTAATCGTTTAAATGAACTGGGTATTCTTTCCCCATTTGAGTATAAAATCAGCAACGGCAGTCGTTATGAAACAGGCTTCCGGCAGAAAGAACAGGCACTTTGGAGTTCCGTTACGGTCCGCAGGATACTGGAAAACGAGGTTTATATCGGAAATCTTGTGCAGGGAAAAAGGACAACACCGAACCATAAAGTGAAGCAGACTTATGTGAAACCGGAAGATGACTGGATCCGGATTGAGAAAAATCATGAGCCACTGGTGAGCGATCGTGATTTTGAAATTGTGCAGAGGCTTCTGGGCATGGATACACGTACTTCACCTGACCAAAAGCAGGTATATCTGTTATCCGGAATTGCTGTATGTGCGGATTGTGGTGCACCTATGACAAGAAAGGTTTCTACTGTGGCAGGGAAAAAATATGCTTATTATCTATGTTCCACAAATAAAGAAACAAAACGCTGTTCTAGTCATAGAATACCGGAAAAGGATCTGGAAGATGCCGTACTAGTGATGTTGAAACAGCATATCCAGAACATCCTGCACCTGAAAAGAGTCCTGGAATTTGTTGGTACTGTGCCATTTCAGGAGATCAATATGAAGAAGCTGCAGGACAGGCTGGAGAAGAAAAAACAGGAGACAGTACGCTGTAAGGAGTTACGGATGATGCTCTATTCGGATATGAAAGAGGGCATTGTATCAAAAGAAGACTATGTTGAGCTTCATGCAGCCTATGGAAAGAGGCTTAGAAATGCGGAAGAGAGTATCCGTGCGATCCAGAAAGAAATGGATAGTGAGCTGGAAAAAGCAGACAAAGCCAATACCTGGCTGGATTATTTTGTGAAGTATCAGGATATTGAAGAACTGTCCCGCACTGTGGTGGTAGAACTGATCAGGCAAATTCGAGTATATGATAAAAAGAATATAGAGATTACTTTTGATTTTGATGATTGTTATCAGACATTGCTGAATCAATTACCGGCTATGGGAGTTGATACGGTAATAGATGATGATAATAATCTGCAGGTCAAGGTAAAGGAGGTTGTATAAAATGGCACGAAAGAGCAGGAAAAACATTCCGGAAGTAGTCAGCAGTGCAACCGTCCAGACAGAGGTGAGCAGACCGTTCCGGGCAGGATTGTATGCCAGAATTTCAATGGAAACAGAAGAAACATTGGAAAGAGGAACGATAGAAACTCAGGTGGAATTGATGAAAAACTTTGTAGCAGATACGGAAGATATTTCGGTTGCGGAAGTTTATAAGGACTCAGACTATTCAGGTACAAATTTTGACCGTCCTGGATTTGTACAGATGATGGAAGATATCAAGCATGGAAAAATCAATTGTGTTATTGTAAAAGATTTGTCCAGACTTGGAAGAAATTATGTCGAAACCAGTAATTATATTGAACGAGTATTCCCGTTTTTCCATGTAAGATTTCTGGCTGTGACAGATGATTTCGATTCCTTCAGAGAGGGTGTGGATCTTACAGTTCCACTGAAGAATATTATCAATGAGTTCTATTCGAAAGACCTTGCCAAAAAGAGTAGCAGCGCAAAAAAAGCTCTTTGGAAAAAAGGAAAATTTACAAGTGCCTGGGAACCGTATGGTTACAGAAAGTCAGAAGAAGACCATCATCAGCTGATTGTTGATGAAGAAGCTGCAGAACATCTGAAAAGTATATTTTCTATGTATATGGATGGCAGGAACTATAGTGATATTGCAAGACAGCTCAATAAAGATGGAGTTTTATCGCCGACTTTACAAAGAAAATTCTATAAAACCGGTGAAAAGTCGCTTCCGGAGTCAAAACCCTGGAACAATTATGAAGTGAAACGAGTTCTTCAGGATGTTCATTGCACAGGTGATTCAGTATTTGGAAAATATCAGCAAAGTGTTTTCCAGGGAAATAAACAGAGAAATCGACCAGAGAGTGAATGGGTGCATGTGGAGAACACGCATGAAGGGATTATAGATAGAGAATTGTTTCAACAGGTACAATCTAAAATCCAGGAATATACGGAAGCTTATAAGAAGAAACATCAGCAGAACAATGGGGCTATTAGAAACCATAATTTCTATACAGGAAAGATATGGTGCGGAGGCTGTGGTAACCGCATGACGTTGTCCAGAGAAAGAAATGGCACATTCTTTTATATCTGCGGAGCCAATACTAACCATAAATCCGGAGGAAAGCAATGCAAAGGGCACAGAGTCAGAAAAGAATATGTGGATGACGATGTTCTTCGCCTGATCCAAACGCATATGAAAACCGTATTGGATACAGAAAAAATGATTCAGGAAATGAATGCAGCTTCCAAAAACCAGACACAGTACCTGCTTTTGGATAAAGAAGTGGGGAAACTTCGACGGGAACTAAGCCGAATCAGTAAGCGTAAGTCGGATTTATATGAAGATTACTCGGAACGTTTGATTACAGAAGAAGAGTACATACAGTTTTCTCGAATCTATTCCAATGAAATTGAGAATATCAAGAGCCGTCTGGACACAGTATTGGCGGCACAGGTTCGGTATTCCCAGGATTACCACATTGAAGAAGGCTGGGGAAATGTGATACATACTTATATGTCAAAGCGTAAGCTGACAAAAGAAATGGCAGATGCCTTTGTGGATTCAATTATTATCCATGGTAAGTATGATTATGAGATCAAGCTGGTATATGACGATCAGTTTGCAGATTTACAGAAATTAAAGAAAGAGAAGGAGGCGCAGTCAAGATGACAGATCATAGAAAAACAGCTGTTTACATCCGTTTATCCGCAGAAGATGACAATGTAGATGGCAGAGCCAAAAAAGAGAGCGACAGTGTAACTTCTCAGAGAATTCTGTTAAAATCATTTGCAATTGATGAGCTTGGTGTAGCTGAGTCGGATATTCTGGAATATGTGGATGACGGTGTCAGCGGTACTCATTTTAAAAGGCAGGGATTTCAACAGCTGCAGGATGACATGAAAAGCGGAGAAATCGGCTGTGTAGTTGTGAAAGACTTTTCCAGATTTGGAAGAGACTATTTGGAAGTTGGATTTTATATTGAATATATTTTTCCACTTCTACAGATTCGATTTATTTCGATTAATGACAGCTATGACAGTGCAGCAAGCAGCGGAATGACTGGTGGAATGAATGTAGCATTGCAGAATCTGGTATACAATATGTATAGCCTGGATTTGTCAAAGAAAATTTCATCAGCATTGCAGACAAGAACGAGAAATGGTACACGCCTTCCGGTAAATGCCAGATATGGCTATAAAAAAGGAAAAGATGGAAGGCTGGAAGTAGATCCGGAGGCTGCAAAAGTCGTGAAAATGATTTTTCGGATGGCAGCGGAAGGAACAAGTTTTGCGGATATTACAAGGGAATTGAACAGACAGGCGATTGCCACTTGTGATGAGCAGAAATTATCAAGAGGGGATCAGGTGCAGTTCCAGAGGTTTGACACGATCAAAAAGAAACACTGGAGCCCTACGACAGTAGCGGCAATTGTCCGGGATGAGATTTATATTGGAACCAGAATCTGGGGAAAAACACGTTGCAGTATGCATACCGGTCATAAAGCAGTTCTGAATGATGAAACAGAATGGGTTCGCCTGGAAAATCATCATACGGCAATTATAGACAGGGCATTGTTTGAAAAAGCAAATGAAATGCATCCGAAAAAGAAGAGAAGTGTTGCGGAATCACGCACCAATTTTACTCTGGAAAGACGTAAAAAACAGCCGGCATTGCTGTTGTGTGCCAACTGTGGGCATTCTTTACTAAAAGAAACGGAGCATCTGCTAAAATGCTCAGATGCTCGAACAAATGGAAATCCTGTGTGTCGAAGTCTGGTGATCCGACGGGAACCGCTGGAGGAGAATATCCTTGGGCTTGTCCATCAGTATGTAGCGTCAATGTTGGAAAAAGAAAAGAAAGTATCTTCCAACAGGCAATGCGACTACAAAGAGATCAATACCGCAGAATTGCAAAAACAGAGCCGACAGTTGACCTCGGAAAAGATGAAACTCTATGATGATTACAAAGATGGTCGTATAGATTGTGATTCGTATAAGCAGAGAGCTAGAAAGATAAGTGTGCAGCTGGAGGAAATAAAACGAAAGATAGAAGATGCGGAGAATAGTAAAAAGCTTCTTGAACAAAATGAACTTTCTGATAAAATAAAACTAAAAGATTTCTTGGGAATTCAGAAGTTCGATACAGAGAAGCTGCGTGAGATTATCAAGGTGATCCGTGTTCATAGTCAAGATGAAATTGAAATCGAATGGAATTTTGACGATATTTTTTCGGAACAGAGATAACTTGAGCAGGACAAGAATGACTTATTAGAAGATAATAAAGGTGCTGGGACTACCTGATGGGAGCGTCAGATAGTCTTCGGCAGAAAAAAATAAAATTTTTTTTGTCCTATACTTGACACATCCACATGTATGTAGACATACTTATTGTTCTAATATGGCAAAATCAGGTATGAATCCAAAGGCTTTACAGTATTTGATGGGACATTCTGATATTAGTGTAACATTGAATACTTATACACATATGAACCTTGAGGACGCACGAGAAGAAATTGTACGACTTAAAATTGTGTAAATTTAAAGCGGAGAATACCGAGGTATAAAATCTAAAGAATTATACCGAAATTTATACCTTTTGCAGACTAAAATATACAAAAATACACCAGATTATGCCAGAATGTAAAATTTATCTGAAACGAATAAAGCTTGAAATATCAAGCAAAAACACAAAATGCGAGGTTATGCAACGATGATTAAAATACTATTCATCTGCCACGGCAATATCTGCCGCTCCACCATGGCAGAATACGTTATGAAACATTTAGTTAAACAATCCGGCATAGAATCCGATTTTTTCATCGATTCCGCCGGTACAAGCAACGAGGAGTATGGAAACCCGGTCCACCGTGGCACACAAAAGAAGCTCCGCAAGGAAGGCATCCCGTGTGGCAATCACCGTGCACGCAAGATGCGTAGAGAAGAATATGCCGCGTTCGATTACATTATCTGTATGGAGCGATACAATATACAGAATATTATGAGAATTATCGGAAGTGATCCGGAACACAAGGTACAGAGACTTCTGGACTACACGGATCGCCCGGGAGACATTGCAGATCCATGGTATACGGGGAATTTTGATGAGACATTCGATGATGTGATGGAAGGATGCCAGGCATTTCTAGGCTATCTGATGGAGCATCCTCAATAAATCATCAGATGGGTAATCCAAAGAAAAGATGTAACCAAAGGAAAACGAAAAATAAAAAGAGAAGTCATCTGAGTTTAGAAAAGGATTTCACTTTAAAGCACAAGCTTTATTGCAAGGAAAATCCATTTCATATCAGATGACTTCTCTTTTATTTTAGAGCTCTTATGATTGCATAAATTAAATTTATACTATTCAGAAAATAATCGATTCTAAGAAAGAATGAACAACTCGGTTCCCAGTCTTATCTCTCCCATCTTCCACTTGCCCCACAAGGAAGCACCAGTCCATTGGAAGATACCGGAAGTCCAATCTCCTGTGAATCCACATGACCGCCGTATTTCTTAAGCTCAGTTGCGATCATATAAGTCAGTACTGCCGGAGCAAGTCCTGTCGTATAGGAATTGATCAGAAAGAACAGCGGATCATCGGATAAAATCTTCGTACAGAGTTTTACCAGTGGATGAATTGCGTCTTCAATCTTCCAGATCTCGCCCTTTGGCCCACGACCGTAGGAAGGAGGATCCATGATGATCGCATCGTAATGATTACCGCGGCGGATTTCGCGCTCTACGAATTTGACACAGTCATCAACCAGCCAGCGGATCGGTGCGTCGCCGAGTCCGGAAGAAACAGCATTTTCTTTTGCCCATGTAACCATTCCCTTGGAAGCGTCTACATGAGTTACGTGTGCGCCGGCAGCAGCTGCTGCAAGTGTTGCACCACCGGTATAGGCGAATAAGTTCAGTACTTTTACCGGGCGCCCGGCATTGCGAATCTTTTCAGAGAACCAGTCCCAGTTGGTTGCCTGTTCCGGGAAAAGTCCGGTATGTTTAAAATTAAACGGTTTTAAGTTAAAGGTAAGATTCTTATAACTGATTTGCCACTGTTCCGGGAGATCGAAGAATTCCCATTCACCGCCGCCTTTTTTACTGCGGTGATAGTGTGCGTTCGGATGTTTCCAGCGTTTGTCTGTGCGAGGTGTATCCCAGATCACCTGCGGATCCGGACGAACCAGGATGTACTGCCCCCAGCGTTCCAGCTTTTCTCCGTCTGAGGAGTCAATTACTTCATAATCTTTCCAACCATCTGCTAACCACATATATTATTAAATCCTTTCTGAAGTGCTTTTTGATAAATTTCCAGTTTTCTATAGTCTTGTTCAATGCATATTTATAGACATACTGTTTTACTTTTCTATTTTATTATAGAAGAAAGGATACTGCAAGAAGCGAATGTAAAATATCGCAATAATATACAAAAAGCTATCGCGATAACAATTAGTTTTTAGTAAAAATAACGGGACTATCTGTTTACATAAGGGACGAAGGGTGATAGAATGTATCTATAAGTGAAATGATTCACGTAAAAGAAAGGTGGAAATGAATATTATGGTAACAGTTAATGCAATGGGAGACAACTGCCCGATTCCGGTAATCAAAACAAAAAAAGCAATGCAGGCTCTTATAGGACCGGAGACAATTGAAGTATTAGTAGATAATGAGATTGCTGTACAGAATGTTACAAAGCTGGCAAAAGAACAGGGCGGAGAAGTAAGCTCTGAAAAGCTTGGAGAAAAAGAATACAAAGTAACGATCAAGATGCAGGGAGCACCGGCAGTAGATGCAGAAGTTGTATGTACACCGGATCAGAAGGGAGACCTTATCGTAGTGGTATCTTCTGACCGCATGGGAACAGGTAATGATGAACTTGGTAAAGTCCTGATCAAAGGATTTATCTATGCAGTTACACAGCTTGATACACTTCCGAAGAAGATGCTTTTCTACAATGGAGGAGCTACTCTTACAACAGAAGGATCAGATTCCATTGAAGATCTGAAGTCTCTGGAGGCACAGGGAGTAGAGATTCTTACATGTGGTACATGTCTTGATTACTATCACTTAAAAGACAAACTTGTTGTTGGTGGTGTAACCAATATGTACAGTATTGTTGAATCCATGGCTGAAGCAGGAAAGATCATTAGACCATAGTTTGAGAACTATATAATAAAGAAGTCCGTATAACGGACAGAGAATATTTAAGAAAAGTTGAGAAATTAAGTATGAATAAAGATATCAGAGAGACACAGTGTATAAGGACATCATGTTGAGGCATCAAAGCAGGTCGAAGGACCCTTGTTCAGGCTCTGGACAAGTTACTAAAAACTGAAGATGGTAACCTCCTGGACAGAAAGAATTTGTCTGTTCGGGCAGATACACTTTGCTCTCTGGTATTTGATGTCGGATAGCAGAAGATGGATGTGGCTGCGCGATTTGATCGAAGGAAATTAAGGAATCCGGTGAGGTTGTATTTATACGAATTTGATCGAGTAGAAAGAGGGAATAATTATGAACTTAAAGCAGCTGGAAGCATTTATTAAAGTATCCGATTCAAAAAGCTTTTCAAAAGCAGCACAGGAATTATATCTGACACAGCCAACAGTAAGTGCGCATATACAGACACTTGAAAAAGAACTGAAAGTGAGATTGTTTGTGCGTAATACCAAGACTGTTAAATTATCTGAGGACGGAAAGACACTTTATCAGTATGCACGTCAGATGATCGAACTGGAACAGGAAATCCAGTCAATGTTTTCAAAAGCAGCAGAGCAGAAAGAAAGATGCATTACGATCGCAACCTCGACGATACCGGCACAGTATATTCTGCCGGATATTCTGGTGAAATTCCGGGAGAGATTTCCGGAAGAACAGTTCAGAATCGTGGAAAGTGACAGCAGTACTGTCATTGAACAGGTAGCATCGCATCTGGTTGATATTGGATTTTCCGGTACAGTAATCGAAAAAGCAAATTGTAAATACATACCGTTTTACCAGGATGATCTGGTTGTTATTATGCCGAATACGAAAGAATATCAGAAAATCGTAAAAGAGCAGAAGGATTTAAAATGGTTGGAAGGAGAACCTCTGATTATACGTGAGGAGGGATCCGGTACCAGAAAAGAAGCAGAGAAGCAATTAAAAAAGATGGGAATCTCTTTGGATGATCTGAATATTGTTGCGACAATTGAGAATCCGGAAGCAGTCAAGAGATCTGTCAAAAGTGGTCTTGGCATTACGATTATTTCAAGACTTGCGGCTGCAGATGAGATCGAGTCAGGAGAAGTTCTGGAATTCCCGTTTTCACAGGATGGAAGCGGTCGAAACCTGAATCTTGTATACAATAAGAACTATAAACTTCCGGCGGCGGCTGAACATGTGAGAGAATTGATTATAGAAAAGTATGAATTGCAAAAGCAATCTTTACAATAGAAATTATCAATGATAGAATACATCTATGTGCGCATTTTTGCGGCAGGTAACATGTTAAATGCAAAGTATAAGTTGGGGATAAACAATGAATAAAGAAAAAGTAAGACTGACACAGTATGCAAAAACTTCCGGGTGAGCCGCTAAAGTAGGTCCGGAGACCCTTGCCCAGGTTCTGGGTAAGTTACCAAAATTTGAAGATGAAAATTTGATCGTCGGAATTGAGACATCGGATGATGCAGCGATTTACAAGGTTACAGATGATATTGCGATGATCCAGACGGTAGATTTCTTTACACCGATCGTGGATGATCCGTATATGTTTGGACAGATTGCAGCAGCAAACTCGCTCAGTGATGTTTACGCAATGGGAGGAGAGCCGAAGGTAGCACTTAATATCGTAGGGTTTCCGAACTGTCTTGATCCACAAATCTTAGGAGATATTCTTGCCGGTGGAGCCGATAAGGTAAAAGAGGCAGGAGCTGTTCTGGTTGGGGGACATACCGTACAGGACGACGAGCCGAAGTACGGTCTTTGTGTGTCTGGTTTTGTACATCCGAAAAAGATTTTCAAGAATTACGGATGCAAACCTGGAGATGTGCTGATCCTTACCAAGCAGGTCGGAACAGGAATTGTTAATACGGCAATTAAAGGAGAGATGGCATCTGCAGCTGCAATCAAAGAAGCAGAGATCGTTATGTCTTCATTAAATAAGAAAGCAAAAGAAGTTGTGGATCATTTTCCTGTAAATGCATGTACAGATATTACAGGATTTGGTCTTTTAGGTCACTGCGTTGAAATGGCAGAGGCAAGTAATGTGACATTTGAACTGAATGTTCACGATATTGCATATCTTGATGAAGCAATCAGCTATGCAAAGATGGGTCTTGTTCCGGCGGGGGCTTACAAGAACAAGGGATATTCTTATCAGAAAGTAGATTTCAGAAATGTAGAAGATCATTTTATCGATCTGTTATATGATCCGCAGACATCAGGTGGACTGCTCATCAGCGTGGAAGCGCAGTATGCGGAAGCCGTGATGGAAGCATTCGAGAAGAAGAGACTGGATACCAAGGTATCCCTGATCGGAACCGTAACAGAAAAGAGCGATAAACTGATTCGTCTGCACTAGGAATCCAAAGAGGTAGAGGAGAAAATGAATAAAAATTTATTATTTCGCAGTATTCCGAAAGTAGATATTCTGCTTGAAGAACAGGAAATACAGGATCTGATTGATGCATATGGACGTGAACTTGTGATGGATGTGATCCGTGAAGAGATGGATGCGCTCAGAGCATTTATCGGAAAGTGCGAGGAAGAAGAGGAAGCGAAAGCGCAGATCGGGATGCTTACGCAGAATATAAAACGACATGCCGGAAAGCTGCATGAGCCGAATATGAAAATGGTGATCAACGGAACAGGAACAGTTCTCCACACCAATCTCGGCCGTGCGCCTATCAGTAAGGAGCATGTTGAGAGACTGGCAGGAATTGTGAGTGGTTACTCCAATCTGGAATACAATCTGGAAGCAGGGGCACGTGGAGAGAGATATTCTCATTTTGAAAAACTGCTTTGCAAACTGACCGGGGCAGAGGCTGCGATGGCGGTCAACAACAATGCTGCGGCTGTTATGCTGATCTTAAGTTCAATGGCAAAGGGCGGAGAAGTTGTAGTATCCCGCGGAGAACTGGTTGAGATCGGTGGCAAATTCCGGATTCCGGATGTAATGGAGCAGAGCGGAGCTTCACTTGTAGAAGTCGGAACGACGAATAAGACACATTATTCTGATTATGAAGAAGCGATCACAGAGGAGACAAAAGCACTCCTTAAGGTTCATACAAGCAACTACCGTATTGTTGGATTTACAGAGACGGTTACGATCGATGAACTGATTCCGATTGCACAGGAACACGATATTCCGATCATTGAAGATCTTGGAAGTGGTGTGCTGATCGACCTGAGTAAATACGGACTGACCTATGAACCGACGGTTCAGGATTCTATCCGCAAGGGAGCGGACGTTGTATGCTTCAGCGGAGACAAGCTGCTCGGTGGTCCGCAGGCTGGAATCATCATTGGTAAGAAGAAATATATTGACCAGATGAAGAAGAACCAGCTGACACGTGCACTGCGAATTGATAAATTTACAGCAGCAGCACTGGAACTGGTATTACAGGAATATTTATCAGAAGAAAAGGCAATCCAGAATCTTCCGGTACTGCGTATGATCACAGAGTCCAAAGAGGATGTGGAAAAGCGTGCAAGATCTCTGAAACGGATTCTGCAGAATGCACATCTTGCTGCAACAATTGGGATGGAACCATGTGAATCACAGATCGGTGGAGGATCTCTTCCACTTGAACGTATTCCGAGTATGGCAGTTACGATTAAGCCGGAGAATATCAGTGTACCGAAGCTGGAAGAAGAGATGCGGCATCTTTCTATGCCGATCATTCCGCGTACAGCCAACGATACGATTTATCTGGATGTGCGGACAATTGAATCCTGCTACTTTAAGAAGATAGCAGAGATGCTGGGAGAATTATTATGAAAAACATTATCGTAGGAACCGCAGGTCACATTGACCACGGGAAGACGACATTGATAAAAGCACTTACCGGACGCAACACAGACCGGTGGGAAGAAGAACAGAGAAGAGGGATCACCATTGACCTCGGGTTTACTTATTTTGATCTGAAAAATGGAGACCGTGTAGGGATCATTGATGTTCCGGGACATGAAAAATTTATCAACAACATGGTTGCGGGAGTTGTCGGAATGGATCTGGTACTCCTGGTTGTGGCTGCGGATGAAGGAATCATGCCACAGACAAGAGAACACATGGACATTCTGGGACTCCTTGGGATCAAAAAGAGCATTCTGGTGATCAACAAGTGTGACCTGGTCGATGAAGAATGGCTGGAACTCGTCGAGGAAGAAATCCAGGAAGAACTGGAAGGTACTTTTCTGGAAGGTGCACCGGTTGTCAAAGTATCGGCTGCAACCGGGCAGGGTCTTGATGAACTGACGGATACGATCCAGCAGCTGATGTCGGATGAGGTGGTTGCAAAGGATACACAGACTATTCCAAGACTTCCGATTGACCGGGTATTTACCCTGTCAGGTTTTGGGACGATTATCACAGGGACACTTATCTCCGGTACGATCACCAAGGAAGACGTTCTGGAAATGTATCCGATCGGAAAAGAGTGCAAGATCCGTAATATTCAGGTACACGGACAGAATCAGGACAAATGCTATGCCGGACAGAGAGTGGCGATCAATCTGTCAAATGTGAAGAAAAAGGAGATCCGCAGAGGGTGTGTGCTTGCGCCGAAGAACAGTATGAAAAATACAGATCTTCTGGATGTGAAGCTGACCGTTTTGGAAGATTCTATGCGTATCCTTACAAATCATGAGAGACTGCATTTGTACACTGGTACGAGTGAGATCCTCTGCCGTGCGGTTCTGTTGGATAAGGAGCAGATCGGACCGGGAGAAGAGGGACTGGTACAGCTCAGACTGGAAGAAGAGATTGCGGTCAAACGAGGCGACCGTTTTGTAGTACGTTTCTATTCGCCGATGGAGACCATCGGAGGTGGGATTGTGCTGGAACCGAATCCGGTGCGTAAGAAACGTTTTGATGCGCAGGCAATCGAAGAACTGAAGAAAAAAGAATCCGGTTCTCTTGGCGATGTTATGGAGCTTCAGATCAAAGAACACGGCGACACGATGATCACACTTGCTGAGCTTGCAAAGGTGATGGCACATTCCGTAGATGAACTGAAGGAGTATCTTGAAGAACTGGAAGAATCGGGAACAATCTTTGTATTCCCAATGAAGAAGGACACATATTTGTGGCACAGAGACAGCGAATTTGCAGTACGTCAGAAGATAGAGGAGACACTGCAGAAATATCATAGTGAGCATCCATACCGATATGGAATGAAGAAAGCCGAAATTCACAATACATTCCTGAAAAAGATCAAACCAAACATATTTGATGCGTATATCGAAAGAATGACGGAAGAAAACGTCTATGGAAGAAGGGAAGAATATCTTTCACTTCCGGGATATGAAGTTCCGAAGGACGCGATGTATCTTCAGACAGAGAAGCTGATCGAAGATACATTTGAAAAAGCAGGATATGATTTTGTGAGATTTTCAGAGATTGATTTTGGAAAAATTCCGCGCCAGACAGCGGAAGATGTGGTTCTCATGATGATTGACGAAGGAAAAGTACTCCGTATCAATGAAGAGATGTTTACGATGAAACACCTGATGGATGAAGCGAAGGAAAAAATTCAGAATCATCTGAAGGAAGAAAATCTGATCACGATCGCACAGGTGAGAGATATGTTCTCAACAAGCAGAAAGAGTGCGAAACCGATTTTAGAATATATGGACAGCATTAAGGTGACAAAGAAGACAGGCGGAGAAAGTGAGAGGGTGGCATACTTATGAATTTAAAGCAGCTGGAGGCATTTGTTAAGGTAACTGAGTCGGGAAGCTTTTCGAAAGCGGCAAAGCTTTTGTTCCTGACACAGCCAACGGTCAGTGCACATATCTCTGCTCTGGAGAAAGAGCTGGATTCACGCCTCTTTGTAAGAAATACAAAAGAAGTGAAATTGTCGGAAGAAGGAAAGCAGTTATATCAGTATGCGCGTCAGATGGTAGAACTGGAAGAAGAAATCGAGCATGTGTTTTCAAAAGATGCACAGCGTGAAGAAAAATGTATTACGATTGCAACTTCGACAATCCCGGCACAGTATGTTCTGCCGGCAATTCTGGCAAAATTCAGGGAAGCATATCCGGATGAGCAGTTCCGGATTTCAGAAAATGACAGCTGCGGTGTTGTGGAACAGGTAGCAGGACATATGGTAGATATCGGATTCACAGGTACGGTACTTGAAAAGAAGTATTGCAGATATATGCCGTTTTACCGGGATGAACTGGTTGCGATTATGCCGAACACCGAATTCTATCGGGAAATACAGAAGCGCTACAAGACAGCAACATGGATCAAGAATGAACCGATCATTATGCGGGAAGAAGGATCGGGAACCCGCAAAGAAACAGAAAAGATATTAAAAAAATCAGGTATTATGCCGGACACACTCAATATTGTAGCAAGCATTGAGAATCCGGAGGCGATAAAAAGGTCAGTGAAAAGCGGGCTTGGAATCACAATCATATCAAGACTTGCAGCAGAAGAGGAGATCCGGACCGGGCAGGTTCTGGAATTTTTGTTACAGAAGGATGAAAGCAGTCGTTATCTGAACCTTGTATACAATAAAAACTATCAGCTGCCTGCAGCAGCAGAGCATCTGATCCGGATCGTAAAGGATTTCTATCCGGATGCACGTATGGGGAAATGAAAAGAGGATAAAAATGATATATTTAGATAATGCGGCAACGACAATGCGCAAACCACAGGAAGTCATTGATGCGATCACCGCAGCAATGTGTTCCATGGGAAATGCCGGAAGAGGTGTCAATGAGGCATCTCTCGGAGCAGCAAGAACGGTGTATGATACAAGAGAAAAGCTTGCAGTTTTCTTCGGAGCGGAAGATGCAAGACAGATTGTATTTACGATGAATTCAACAGAGAGTCTGAATATCGCAATTAAAGGAATCTTAAATCCGGGAGACCATGTGATCTCGACGGTTCTGGAACACAATTCAGTTCTCAGACCGCTTTATGAGATGGAGAAAAAAGGGGTAGAAGTAACATTCCTTAACAGTGATGAAAAAGGAACTCTGGATTACGCAGATTTTGAAAAGGCAATCAAAGAAAACACAAAAGCGATCGTCTGCACCCATGGATCGAATCTGACAGGAAATAAAGTGGACGTGGAGCGGATCGGAGAGATCGCAAAAGCACATGATCTCTTATTTGTGGTAGATGCTTCACAGACAGCAGGCGTATTTCCGATTGATGTGCAGAAGATGCACATTGATATTCTGTGTTTTACCGGTCATAAGGGACTTTTAGGACCGCAGGGAACTGGTGGAATGTATGTAAGAAAAGGGCTGCATGTCAGACCGCTTCTTTCTGGTGGTACTGGTGTACAGACTTACAGTAAGACCCAGCCGGAAGAGATGCCGACAGCACTGGAAGCCGGAACCCTCAACGGACATGGAATTGCCGGACTGGATGCTGCGATCGGATATCTGGAAGAAACAGGAATTGACACGATCCGTGCAAAGGAACAGGCACTGATGAAGCGGTTCTATGAAGGTGTAAAAGAAATCCCGGGAGTCAAAATTTATGGAGATTTCAGCAGCATGGATCGTTGTGCAGTCGTGAGTCTGAATATTGGAGAGTATGATTCCGGAGAAGTCAGCGATGCACTTCTGACAGATTATGGGATTTCTACCCGTTCAGGAGGACACTGTGCACCACGGATGCATGAGGCACTTGGAACCGTAGAGCAGGGGGCTGTCAGATTCAGTTTTTCACACTATAACACAGAGGAAGAAGTGGATACAGCAATCCGGGCAATCCGCGAGCTTGCAGAAGAAGAGTAGAATTTTGTAAAGTCAGGATTTTATATAAGAATATAAATTGATAGAAAACCGATATGATATTGATAGTATCAATATATATATCGGTCTATTTTAATTATGAATTGGACAAGAAGTTGTGCAAAAGGTATAATTATAAGGTAATAAAAAAGTCTTTAATAGTTAAAATGACGAATGAGAGAAAGGCGAAGGAGGAAGAAAAATGAATTTATCAGATTCAAAGAAGAAGCTTGCACTTGCGGGGGTATTGTGTGGGCTTGTAGCAGCATGTCTGGCTTACTTTGGTAATCCGGCAAATATGGCATTTTGTATTGCCTGCTTTATCCGTGATACGGCAGGAGCTCTGGGATTCCACCAGGCCGAAGTTGTACAGTATGCAAGACCGGAGATCATCGGTCTTGTGATTGGAGCATTTATTATTTCAGTGGCAACAAAAGAATACCGTTCAACAGCAGGATCTTCACCGATGATCCGCTTTATCCTTGGTATGGTAATTATGATCGGTTCCCTGATTTTCCTTGGCTGCCCGCTCCGTATGGTGATCCGTATGTCAGCAGGTGACCTGAATGCATGGGTAGCACTGATCGGTTTTGTACTTGGAGTAGGAACAGGAGCATTTGCCCTGAAAAAAGGATTCAGTCTTGGACGTGCGCATGAGACGAATAAAGAAAATGGAGCAGTGCTTCCGGTACTGCTGCTTGGTATTCTGATCCTTGCAACCTGCTCAACACTTCTCAAAGCAAGTGAAGCAGGTCCTGGAAGTCTTCATGCACCAATTATCATGTCACTTATCGGCGGACTTATTTTCGGAGCACTTGCTCAGAAATCAAGAATGTGCTTCGCCGGCGGAATCCGTGATGCGATCTTAATGAAGAACTTTGATCTTCTTACAATTATTGCAGGTCTTTTTGTTGTAATGCTGATCTTCAATCTGGCAACAGGAAGATTCGTACTTGGATTTAACACTCCTGGGATCATTGCACATTCCAACCATCTGTGGAATATCCTTGGCATGTATGCGGTAGGATTCGCGGCAGTTCTTGCCGGTGGTTGCCCGCTTCGTCAGCTGATCCTTGCAGGACAGGGATCTTCTGATTCAGCAGTGACTGTACTTGGTATGTTCTTTGCTGCAGCACTTTGCCATAACTTCGGACTTGCATCAAGCGGAACAGCTATGAATGCAGAGACAGGCGAACTCGTTGCAGGAGCCGTAACGCCGAATGGAAAAGTTGCTTGCATTATCTGTATTATCGCATGCTTTATCATTGCATTTACAAACAAAAGAGAGCAGGCAAAATAGTCAGAAACCGCAAGATTTAGATGGATAATCCATAAGAAATATGATATGCTAGGAAGGCAGGTAAAAAATATGAAAGAAGTAGATGCAAGAGGACTTTCATGCCCGGAACCGCTGATGCTTACCGCAGAAGCACTGAAGAATGCGAACGGACCGATCAAGGTTCTTGTGAGCGAACCTCACCAGAAGACTAATATTGAAAAGTTTGCGAAGGACAAAGGAAAGAAGGCAACTTCTACCGAGAAGGGCTCTGAATTTGAAATTGTGATTGAATAATGAGAAAAAAAGAGTTAAAGCTGGTCATCACATTCCATACAACAGCGGATGCGATGGCGATGGAAAAAGAATGTAAAAAAGTTGGTGCACAGGGACGTATGATCCCGGTACCGAGAAGTATTTCAGCAGGATGCGGGCTTTCCTGGTGCGCACCACTGGAATGCAGGGAAGAACTGAAAAATGTCATGCAGGGAATCGGTCTTGAAGAAGAAGAGATTCACGAGTGTATGGTATAAGAAGAGTTAGAATGAGGAAACCGCAAGATGAGGAATCATTTTTGCGGTTTCCTGTTTGCTTTCATGGGAAGTTACAAAGAAACTTTCTGTGAAATAAAAGGCACTGTGCGCCGGTGATATGTCCATATTTTATTGATTTACTGAGAATATTAGTGGAACAAGAAAAATAATTCTTTACATTTAGCATGATTTTGGATACATTATTATTGTAAATATATCCTACTAATTAACTAAAGTATGTTGGAGGAGAAGATGAGGGCGTTATCAGAAAAGCGATTGAGTGATTATATGGCAGAGCAGATTGCGGATGAAATTCTGTCTGGCAGAATCGAAGGGGGAAGTCAGTTAAAGCAGGAAGAACTGGCGGAAGTGTTTGGCGCATCCCGGATTCCGATCAGAGAAGCGTTTCAGGTGCTGGAGAGTCAGGGTCTGATCGTGCGGCTGGCAACAAAAAGAATTTACACAGTTGAGCTGGATGAGGAACAGATAGAACTGATTTTTGAAATGATCGGGGAAATCCTCAAAAAAGCGGTTCAGCATGTCCTGAATACGAAAAAGCAGACAGGGGAAAAGAAAGTATTTTCGGTGGAAACAAGACCGGATCAGTTGCTTCTTGCACAGATGGAGAATGGATATTTGACGAATCTGCTGAAAAATGCTTCGGAGTGTTATATCCGGTTTGCCGTAAAATGTAAAGAAACGGACGGGAAAAAAGAGGCAGAAAGAGCAATCTGCGAACAGATAACAGGTGCATTAAATGGCGCAGAAAAATATACAAAAACATTTGCAAAAGCGGTCAATAGTGAGATTGACAGATGGGTATTGCTTCTGGCAGAGCAGGTGAAGGAAGAAAGAAGGAAGAATAGATGAATGGTTTAAAACCGATCAAGATGCCGTCAGCGAAAGAAAAAGTTGCTGCGGAGCTCAGAAAAGCAATTTTATCAAGGCAGATGAAAGAAGGAGAGATCCTTTCACTCGACAGTGTAGCATCCCAGCTGAATGTGTCGGCAATGCCGGTAAGAGAAGCGTTTCAGATCCTGGCGAGGGACGGGCTGATCCAGCTTCGGAAGAATAAAGGGGCAGTCGTTCTTGGAATCACGGAGACCTATATCCGGGAACATTACCAGCTCCGCGCGATCCTTGAGAGTGCGGCAGCAAAGCTTGCGGCAGAACAGGGAACGGATATTTCGGAAATAGAAGACGTTTATCAGGAATCCTGTGAGGCTCTGGAAAGTGGGGAAGCCCAGAAATATACAGATCTCAATCGCGCATTTCACAATGAGATCTGGAGCGCGGCAGGCAATGGAAAGATGAAAAAGATGATCTCCGAGCTGTGGAACGGACTTTCCATGGGAAGCATGGTTTCCGAAGGCGATTACGCAAAGGTATCGATCAAAGAGCACGGAAGGATTCTGAAGGCAATTCAGGAGCATAATGCCGAAGCGGCGGAAAAAGAGATGTATGCGCATATCATGCGTAGCCGTGATGATATGCTGACGTATTACAAATAGACACAGTACGAAAATAGAAAAGTTATACATAAGATATGAAAAGATTTTGAGAGCATAGAGTGTTTCTTGAAATCTTTTTTATTTGTAAAAATTTCAGAGTATACTTCAAAACAGTCTTGGCTTTGACATACATTTTGTAAAAAAGATTTTTGATAATCATCTTGGACTATATGAATATTTGTATACTGCATACAACAACTCGTTTTTAAAGTCGATTTCGTGCAATATAACAGAAGAATCTTAGTCAGAATATACAAAACAGAATATGCAGAATTATGCTATCCGCCAAAATGATAAAAAGTGATTGACATTTTGGTGTCAATGAATTATATTAAAATCAAGATTTGGATACAAAATCAGATATCATAAATCAGATATCAAATAAAAGGCATCCAGAAAAGAAACTAAAAAGAGAAATGAGGAGGTAGCAAAATGAGTCAGGTAACTATCACATTATTGTTCCTGCTGTTTGCAATCGTGATGTTCATGTGGGAGAAAATTCCGTTGGGACTGACATCCATGATTGTCTGTGTGGGACTGGTAGTCACAGGAGTTCTGGACTGGAAGACAGCATTTTCGGGATTCATTGACAGCAACGTCATTCTGTTTGTTGCGATGTTCATTGTAGGTGGCGCACTTTTTGAAACAGGAATGGCAAACAAAATAGGGGGAGTTGTAACACATTTCGCCAAGACAGAGAAGCAGCTGATCGTTGCGATTATGATCATCGTAGGAGTGATGAGCGGTTTCCTTTCCAACACAGGAACAGCCGCAATTCTGATTCCGGTAGTCATCGGTATCGCAGCAAAGTCGGGATATTCAAGATCAAGACTTCTGATGCCGCTTGTATTCGCTGCAGCGATGGGAGGTAACCTTTCCCTGATCGGAGCTCCGGGTAACATGATCGCACAGTCACAAATGGAAAGTATCGGACTGAAATTCGGATTCTTCGATTACGCAAAAGTAGGTGTACCGATCCTGATCGTCGGAATCATTTATTTCGCACTGATCGGATACAAATTTCTTCCGAACAAGACAGATGCAGCCGGAGACAGCATTTATGATGAGGTACAGGATTTCAGCAATGTGCCAAAGTGGAAACAGACACTTTCCCTGGTTATTTTGATTCTTACACTTCTCGGAATGATCTTTGAAGAACAGATCGGAATCAAGCTTTGTGTGACAGGATGTGTCGGAGCAATCGCCCTGATCCTTACAGGAGTTATCAGTGAGAAAGATGCACTTCTTTCCATCGATCTGAAGACGATCTTCCTGTTCGGTGGAACCCTTTCCCTTGCAGCAGCACTTGATTCGACAGGAGCAGGTGAGCTGATCGCGGATAAAGTAATCGGACTTCTTGGAAAGAACCCGTCACCTTATGTACTTACATTTGTAATTTTCATGCTGTGCTGTGTACTTACCAATTTTATGTCAAATACAGCAACAACAGCACTTATGGCACCAATCGCTGTGTCAATCGCACAGGGAATGGGAGCAGACCCAAGCGCAGTACTTATGGCATGTGTCATCGGAGGATCCTGCGCATACGCAACACCGATCGGAATGCCGGCGAACACAATGGTTGTCACAGCCGGAGGATATACATTTAAAGATTATGCAAAAGCAGGTGTGCCGCTGATTCTGGTATCCACCGTAGTAAGTATGATCTTACTTCCGATATTCTATCCATTCTTCCCGTAAGAAGGGATAACAAAGTAATCAAATTAAATGCAATATAAAAAGAGGAGGATTTTAAAATGTCAAGAGAAGAACAGGTAACACAGCTTACAGATTACATGGCAAAGTTCATTGCACACGTTGCCAAAAAACTTCCGGATGATGTCATCGCAAAACTTCAGGAACTCAGAGAGAAAGAGGACAGTCCGCTGTCTAAGACAATCTATGACACCATGTTCCGTAATCAGGAACTTGCAGTAGCGCTTAACAGACCAAGCTGCCAGGATACAGGTGTCCTTCAGTTCTGGGTAAAATGTGGAACAAAATTCCCACTGATCGATGATCTGGAAGCATTACTGAAAGAAGCAGTTGTAAAGGCTACATTCGAAGCACCGCTTCGTCACAACAGCGTTGAGACATTCGACGAATATAACACAGGAAAGAATGTAGGAAAAGGAACACCGACCGTATTCTGGGATATCGTTCCGAACTCTGACAAATGTGAGATCTACACATACATGGCAGGTGGCGGATGTACACTTCCGGGAAAAGCTATGGTTCTGATGCCAGGTGAAGGATATGAAGGTGTAACAAAATTCGTTCTCGATGTTATGACAAGCTACGGACTAAATGCATGTCCTCCGCTTCTTGTAGGTGTAGGTGTAGCAACTTCTGTAGAAACAGCAGCCCTGCTTTCAAAGAAAGCTCTGATGCGTCCGATCGGCTCTCACAATGACAACGAAAGAGCTGCAAAGATGGAAACCCTTCTGGAAGACGGAATCAACGCAATCGGCCTTGGACCACAGGGAATGGGTGGAAAATACTCTGTAATGGGTGTTAACATCGAAAATACAGCACGTCATCCATCTGCAATCGGTGTAGCTGTAAACGTAGGATGCTGGAGCCACAGAAGAGGACACATTGTATTTGATAAGGACCTTAATTACACAATCACAACACATTCGGGGGTGGAATTATAATGGTAGAAGTAAAAGATGGAAAGAAAATTTTAACAACACCAATTTCAGCAGAGGATTTAAAAGACATTAAAGTCGGAGACATCATTTACCTGAACGGAAGTATGACAACATGCCGTGACGTTGCGCATCGTCGTCTGGTAGAAGAAGGAAGAGAACTTCCTGTAGATGTTAGAAACAACGCAATTTTCCATGCAGGACCGATCATCCGTCCACTGGAAAATGATAAATTCGAGATGGTTTCCGTAGGACCGACAACCAGTATGCGTATGGAAAAATTCGAATATGAATTCGTACAGAAATCTGGTGTACGTGTGATCATCGGAAAAGGTGGAATGAAAGAAAACACCGAACGTGCATGTAAAGAGTTCGGAGCAATCCACTGTGTATTCCCGGCTGGTAATGCCGTAGTAGCAGCAACAGAGGTTGAAGAGATCGTAAGAGCTGAGTGGAGAGATCTCGGAATGCCGGAAACTCTCTGGAACTGCCGCGTAAAAGAGTTTGGACCGCTGATCGTATCCATCGATACAGAAGGAAACAACCTCTTTGAAGAAAGAAAAGTAGTCTACAATAAGAGAAAAGACGAACAGTATGAAATTATCAGTAAACAGGTAGGCTTTATCAAATAGTCATACTGAAAAATATGGAACCCATACTTGCTTAATTAAAATAATAATCAAATATTCTGCCAGATATTTGGTCTCGTTATGGAGAAGTGCTGCAAGCCGATGAGAGTGATCGGTTTTGCAGCACTTTTTCGTAATGCCTTTTTACAATGTTTTTCCCATTTAAAGGGTAGAATATGGTATACTTATAGATAATGGAAAAATTTATGGATTTACAGAAAGGCAAAGCATGCAGTTACGTTTTGAAATTCCGGAGAGTTTCTGGAGTCTGTTCCGGTCTGTGAACAGAGAGACATACATTGAAGCTTTGATGGCGATCAATGAAGAATACCAGTACAGCAATTATTTCCTGACCAGGGAGGTCTGTATTCAGGTGCTTCGTGACCTGTATATGAAGAAGCAGATCGAACTTAAGCGGGAGGAAGATGAGACCGAGTTTGATATGCTGGAAACTCCGTCAGCAAGGATTCTGAACTGGTTGATCCGAAAAGGATGGCTGAAGAAAATTGAAGATTATAATACACTGGTGACGAACATCGTGATTCCGGATTATGCGGCAGTCTTTGTTGATGCGTTTGAGCGGCTTTCCTCGGAGGATCTGGAGGAGACAGAGATCTATATCCAGAATGTGTATGCAACGCTGTTTTCGTTCAGGAATGATCCAAGAGTGAACATGAATATGCTCCGGACAGCGCTTGTCAATACCCGAAGACTTAATAAGGCATTGCAGGATATGCTGCACAATATGGACAAGTTCTTTGCAAGGCTTCTGGAACAGCAGTTTTACGGAGATCTTCTGAAGGAGCATCTGGACGGATATGTGGAAGAGATTGTCCGGAAAAAATACCATATCCTGAAGACTTCGGATAATTTTTATATCTATAAGACAGATATCAAAGAATGCCTGCGTCAGATGCGTGATGATGAGGAATGGATCGAGAAGATCCGTGAGCGCGCCAGGGCAACCGGAGATACGGGAGAAGACGTTCTGGAGCTTCTGGATATGATCGAGAGAGGCTTTGATGATATCGAGCACCGCATTTCCAATATGGATAAGGAGCACAGCAAATATGTGCGTGCGACGGTGACAAGGCTGAATTATCTTCTGAGCGGAGAGAGCGACACGAAGGGACTGGTGATTCAGCTCCTGAACCGGATGTCAGAGAATGACTATGAAGAGGTCATTCAAAAGACGGGAGAGAAGATGAATCTGTCTTTGACCGAAATCCTGTCAGAAAAATCTCTTTATAAGCGAAGAAGAAGCCGGAAGGATTTTGTCAGCAAGATGGCACAAGAAGAGGAAGTAGATGATCTGGACAGAGAAGATGTGCTCCGGCTGAACCGGATCAAGCTCAGATTCAGCAAAAAGCAGATTGAAGAATTTATCGAAGAACATATGGAGAAAGATGTGCTGGATACGGAAAAGCTTTCCCTTACATCAGAGGATGATTTTGAAAAGCTGATTCTTGCATACGACCTCAGTACCCGTAAGAACAGCAAATACAAAGCGCTGGAAGAGGATGCGGAAACGGTTGAAAAGAACGGATACCGTTATCCGGCACTGAAGTTTGTAAGAAGGCATTTATAAAAAGTATACGGAAATTGGAGAGAATGGATGATAGAATATTTTGAGCAGCTTACGCAGGAAGAACAGGAAGACCTGACAGATGTGATCCGGCTTCTCTACAGACAGACGTTCCTTCTGGAGAGGAAGTTCGACAAGCGTGCGGGCAGACTTAAGTATCAGCGAGAGTACCGCATCTGTGAAAAGCACATTGATTTTCTGAAAATGTATTTTCAGATCGCCGGGATCACATTATGTGAGAACGTACACCTGGGACTGATCTACATTCAGGATGAAATGATCTGGGGAGAAAAGCTTCCGCGTCTTGCAACGATTTACATCTTATTACTGAAGCTGATTTATGATGAACAGATGGCATCGGTTTCGTCAAGTAGTCAGATCGTGACAACGCTTGGGGCACTCAACGGAAAAGCAGGAGATTTTCGTGTGCTTCGCAGTATCCCGTCACCGACAGAGATGAAAAGGACCATTGCCATGCTGAAAAAATACCAGCTGATCGAGCCGCTGGATCTACTGGAAGAGTTAAATGAAAGTACAAGACTTCTGATCTATCCGTGTATCCATGCAGTATTGCAGGGAGATGCGGTGAGAGAAGTTCTGGAATCATTCGGAAACAGCCGGGAAGAAGAGGAGGAGACTCTTGGAGACATTGGATAACAGGCAGCCGTTCTGGGCGATTTCAAAAATCTGCCTGAACAACTGGCATTATATAGACAGAAAAATACTGACTTTGAGCGAAGGGATCAACTTTTTCACCGGGCATTCCGGAAGTGGAAAATCAACGGTTATCGATGCAATTCAGATTGTGCTCTATGCCAACACGGATGGGCGTGGATTTTTCAACAAGGCAGCAGCGGATGATTCGGACCGTACTCTGATCGAGTATCTGCGCGGAATGGTGAACATCAGTGAAAATAATGAGTCCCAGTATCTGCGGAACAAGAATTTTTCCAGTACGATCGTGATCGAGCTGGAGCAGACAAGAACCCATGAAAAACAGTGTGTGGGAGTTGTATTTGACGTGGAGACGGCGACGAATGAGATAAGCCGCCTGTTCTTCTGGCACAGGAGTGGTCTGCTTGAAAATGCTTACCGTGGGGAAAAGAGATGTCTTTCTACTGTGGAAATAAGAGAATATCTGCAGCGTACCTTTGGGGAAGAGGCATTCTACTGCGGACCAAGCAATGAGCGTTTCCGACGTCAGCTTTATGATGTGTATCTGGGCGGACTGGATAAAGAAAAGTTCCCACGTCTTTTTAAGCGGGCAATCCCGTTTCGGATGAATATCAAGCTGGAAGAATTTGTAAAAGAATATATCTGCATGGAACAGGATATCCAGATCGAGGATCTGAAAGAAAGTATCATGCAGTATGGAAGAATGCGCAGCAAGATCGAGTCAACGATGGAAGAGATTGAGGATCTGAAGAAGATCGATGGAATCTATCAGGATTTTGATGAAAAAAGGGAAAAAAGCAGGGAATGTGAGTACCGACTTACCCGTCTGGAAATGCTCCGGCTGCAGGCAGATATCCAGGGACTCCATGATAAGATCAGAACCAGAGAAGAAGGCATCAAGGTACAGGAGCATACGAAAGCAGAACTGGTGCGTCAGAGCGGGGAGCTGCAAAAGGAACATGAGGAGTTGCTGCTTCGTCTGAATAACAGTGGTTATAAAGCACTGGAAGCAGAACTTGCAGGTTTAAATGAAACGTTGGAGCATCTCGGAAAAAGCAGGGCGAGTCTGACAAAGACTGCGCAGAGACTTAAGGAATGGAAAGAACAGGAGATTACTTCCAACCAGACAATCTGGGATATTGATAAATTTGAAGCCGGTACGATTTCGGAAGGTGAGCTTACAAGGCTCAAAGAAAATATTACGCAGATGCGTGCAGAGATTGAAGAAGAGCGCCGGGATACGGACAGTACGCTTCGTCAGATCAAAAAAGAAGAACGGGAAGCCAAAGAAGAGTTAAAAGAGCTGAAACAGGGGAGAAAAGCATATCCAAAAGAACTGGAAGAGGCGAGACTGGAATTGCAGAACCGGCTGCAGGAGGATTGTGGAAAATTTGTTTCTGTACAGATCCTTGCAGACCTTCTGGAGATCCGGGATGAAAGATGGCACAATGCAGTGGAAGGCTATATGGGAAATAATAAGCTTCTGCTGATCGTAGAGCCAAAATACGCGAAAGCGGCAATGGATATTTATCAGGAGATGGATAAGAAGAAATTCTTCCGTGCTGCAATTCTGGATACGGAAAAAGTAATGGAAGAAGAGCACATCGTCCGTCAGGGAGCTCTTGCAGAAGAAGTAAAAGCAAAAGAAAAATACGTGCAGTCTTACATCAATTTCTTCCTTGGAAACGTTATGAAATGTGAGAGTATTGAGGAACTCCGGGAATGCAGGATCGGTGTGACACCAGACTGTATGCTTTATCACAGCTATCGTCTGCAGCACATCAATCCGGAAAATTACACCAGACGTGCTTATATCGGCGAGATCAGTCTCCGGCAGAGGATCCGGCAGCTTCAAAAGTACTGCGAGCAGCTTCAGGAGAAGAGACTACCGCTTGCGGCACTTGTGGAAGAGGCGAAGAAGCTTCTGGAACTGGAGGCAATGCCGCTCCCGACAGAGGATTATATCAGCCAGATCCTGGATGCAAAAGCAATAAAGGAAAAAGAAAACCGTAAAAAGGATTTGCTTGAAAAGCTTCAGAAGCTACGTGCAGAATCTGTTGATATCCTGGAAGCACAGATGAAAGAAGTGCAGGACAGACGGGATGCAATGCAGAGAGAGATCACGAAGACAGAGAAAGAAATCTGGAAAAACGGAGAAGAGATTGAAAAATTCAAGAACAGCATTACAGAGTCTGAATCTGCACTTACGGGAATCCAGAAAGAATTTCAGGAAAACGAAGGGTTTGAGAAGCAGTTTGAAGAGTATCTGGAAGCACAGAAAAGCAGGAACTATATTTATTTGAAAGAGGCAAGTACAAGGCAGCTGCAGCAGCTTGGAAAGAAAAAAGAAGAGATCTATCAGGAGCTGGTGGCAGCCCGCAGTGCTTATACCAAAAAATATACGCAGCGTAATTTTTCAGTGGTAGAAGAAGATAATAAGGTTTATCAGGAGCTTCTGGAAAACCTGTCATGTGACGATCTGGAAACCTACCGGCAGGCAGCGAATGAACAGGCAAAGGCAGCGGTCGAGCACTTCAAGGATGACTTCGTTTTCAAAATCCGCAGTGCGATCCGTGAGGCTTACCAGAGAAGAGATGAGCTGAACCGGATCATCAGCCGGCTGGATTTCGGAAAAGATAAGTACCAGTTTGTGATCACGAAGAATAAGGGTGCAGACGGAAAGTACTATAAGATGTTTATGGACGATACCCTGCAGATCAATCCGGCACAGCTTTCAGGTTCTATTGAGAACCAGATGAATCTGTTCACGATGGAGCATGAAGAAAACTACGGTGATATGATGAATGAACTGATCGGCATCTTTATCCCACCGGAAAATGCTACCCATGAGGAACTGGAAGAGGCGAAGAAAAATATGGACAAGTACGCGGATTACCGTACTTATCTTTCGTTTGATATGCAGCAGATCGTCCAGGGTGAGGAAGATATGAAAATCGGTCTTGGCAAGATGATCCGCAAGAATTCCGGAGGAGAAGGACAGAATCCTCTTTATGTTGCACTTCTTGCAAGCTTTGCACAGATTTACAGGATCAATCTTTCCCCGAAAATCCACAGGAATCCGACGCTCAGACTGGTCGTTCTGGATGAGGCATTTTCAAAAATGGATGCCGAGAAGGTGGCAAGCTGTATTGCGCTGATCCGTGGACTTGGTTTCCAGGCAATCATCAGTGCCACAAATGATAAGATTCAGAATTATCTGGAAAATGTTGATAAAACCTTTGTATATGCCAACCCGAATAAACGGCATATATCAATTCAGGAATTTGAAAAAACCGAGTTCGCACAGCTTGCGGATGAGGAAGAACAGGGGTGATAGAAAATGTATCTGGTAGACAGGATTATAGAAAGATGTGAGAACAGCAGCCGAGACTGGCGGGAAGGAGCGGCTGGAGGGAGGACTCTTCGGATCACACAGGAGGATTATGATGCCTGTGGGAAAGAAGAGTTGATCGAAGAGGTGCAGCGCCTGGAAAGAGCAGGACTTCTGACTGTGAAAAAATGGGTTGTTCCGGACAGTGATGTAGAGCTTGTGGCATATCAGGTGGAGCATCTTCCGGATTTTTACCGTCTTGCAGACAGCGAAAGTGGAGAAGAATACTGGCCGAAGCAGGCGAAGGTAAATTATTATATACGTAAGATTGACCAGGAGCTTTCGGAAGGCTTCCAGAAAGAATGGATCGAGAATTATCTGGAAAAGCTGAAAGAGCGGATCGCAGAAGGTGATCTGCCGAAAAATATAGAGAAGCTGGAAAAATATCTGGACTGTTACCGGGGACTGGATTCTCTGGAAGAACCGATGATGAAGCGGATTTTCAGTAAACGCTATCTGAAGGACAGTAAGATCTTCGAGCGGGAGATGGAACGAAATGTGGTGACGGCTGCAAGAAGATATTGCCCGGAGATTACGGCAGATATGGATATCCAGACGGTTCTGGAGCAGCTGCTGATTGAAGAAAATTCCCAGGAGCTGGCAGTGAAAGGACCGCTTAAACTGAAGATCTGGAAGGGATCAGAAGCAAAAAGAGTGGATCTTTCCGATTTTACATATGGAGTTGTGCTGAACAGCCAGACAGTCAAGCATGCAATGGTTGAGGTAGAGCAGCCGGCACTGAAAAAAATCGTGACGATCGAGAATAAGACGAATTACCTTGCAATGGAATATGATCCGGAGATCCTTTATATCTACAGTCATGGATATTTTTCACCACTTGAAAGAGAATTTCTGAAGAAGCTGCAGAGAGTGATCGAGGGAAAAGACGTGGAAGTATTCCACAGCGGAGATATGGATTACGGTGGAATCCGGATTTTTGAATATATCCAGAAGCATATTTTTCCGGGAATAAAGCCATTGCAGATGGATGTGGAAACTTATGAGAAATACGAAGAATATGCGAAAACGATCTCGAAAGAGACGATGGAAAAGCTGGAAAAGGTAAATGTTCCGCTTTTGGAGGAGTTAAAAGAAAAGCTTCTTGAGACCGGAAAGGGAATCGAACAGGAAAGCTTCCTGATTGAAGAATAGAGTGCAGTGCTTAAGGAAAAAGTGCGGCAGTGAAAAGAAAAAGACCAGAATGCCCTTGTAGTGGGGTGAGTTCTGGTCTTTTTATGTATGCGATGATCCATGTGCAGACTGGTGTCCATACTGTCAATGAAAAAATGACAGAATTAAAAACCTTCTACAAACTGGTCAAGTACATGTGGGAGAAGCTTGTCACTGTAAGCGGTGAGAGAATACTTGCCTTTGCATAATGCCCAGTCATAAAGAACAGCACGTTCGTACATTGCGTAAATCTTCAGAAGTTCATCGGCAGTACTGGTGGCGTTGAATTCTCCATTTTTCAGTGCAGTGCTGATTGTCTCGGTCAGCCACACGAAATAGTAACGATCGTTTTCAAGAAGGGAGCGCTTATCCTTTGTGATCAGCTGGGACGAGTAGAGGGAGGCTAAAAGCCCGACATCGACACTGGTCTCAATCATATGAAATAGTTCATGGTTAAAAAATAACAGCTTGTCATAAGCAGAAAGATCTGGATCTACGATTCCTGCAAGCTCTTCATACTTTTCGTCAAACAGATAAGAAAGTGTGTTGAGAAGAGCTTCTTTTCCTTTGAAATAGTGGTAAAAGGTTCCTTTTGAGGTCTTAGAAGCCGAGATGATCTCATCAACGGTAGTCTGTTCATAACCATGCTTGTAGAATAGATTCCACGCGGCTTTTATGATACGGCTTTTGGTGGAACTTCTTTTCTTTGGCATGAAAATTCCCCTCCTTTGAAAATAGTAATCTTTTTTTATTATAGCAGAATGGGCATGAAATAACAAGAAAGTAATTTGTTTACAAAAAAAGAAGACAAAACCATATACATAGCTCTGTCTTCTGAAAGATTTCGACTTAACGGCCTACTTTGAAACCATATTTTAACGGATCATCTGGATCGATCACATAAGTAGCTTCCCCTGTCAGATAAGCACTTCCGGTAATCTGCGGAATAACGGCATCATAGTCGGCAACCTTTGTAGTGTCTAAGATTACGCCTTTGAACTGAGAGCCGATAAAGCTTTCATATACGAAAGGCTGTCCGATTTTGATCTCACCTTTTTTGTAAAGAGTGGCGAGCTTTGCGCTGGTTCCGGTTCCGCAAGGAGAACGGTCAGCCATATGATCTCCGAAGATAACGACATTACGTTTGTCACATCCAGGAGTATCGGTAGAGCAGTAAAGCTCTGCGAGGTCGACAGTTGTGATATCAAGTTCCGGATGCTGGATCTCTACTTCGGCATTGACCTTTTCGATCAGCTTCATACCGAAATCGGTAAGCTGTGGGATTGACTGTGGATCTACGTGCCATCCGAACTGTTCGATATCAACAAGTGCGAAGAAGCTTCCGCCGAAAGAAATATCATAGTGAACTTCTCTGCCATCAACTTCTGTGGTGAGATTTTCTTTGTAAAGGAAAGCCGGTACATTAGTAAGTGTTACATTAAGTACCTTTCCGTTTTTGACTTCTGCTTTGGTACGGATAATTCCTGCAGGAGCATCCAGAACAACTTCTGTATAAGGCTCTACGGCAGGGACAAGTCCTGTTTCAATGATTGCTGTAACTGAACCGATTGTTCCGTGGCCGCACATATTCAGATATTCTCCGGTGTCCATGAAGATCACACCAAAATCAGCTTCCGGGTGGATCGGATCTGTCAGAAGAGCACCAAACATATCATGATGTCCACGTGGTTCAAACATCAGAGCCTGACGGTATTTGTCGTAATGCTCTGCGAGAAAGTTCTTACGTTCGATCATTGTATTCCCTTCAAGCTTCGGGAAACCTGATGTAATGATTCTTGTAAATTCCCCAACTGTATGTGTGTCGATCGCATGGAAAGATGCCTCAAATGCGTCAAGATTCAGTTTTGGATTGATTTCCATTTTTAATATTCCTCCTTAGTTGAAAGACCAGACCAGAGTCTAGTATGCAGTTCAGTTTTCTTTAAAAATATTATGTACGAAAACACTTGAAAAGTCAATGGTAATTTGCTATAATGAATAAGCTTGATTGAAATAATCAATATATGGGGGTAGATGGATAACTGGTGTGTCTCCTGGTCTTCAAAACCAGTGTGGGGCGTTAGGAGCGTCCTGGGTGGGTTCGATTCCCACATGCCCTCGCCAAAAAGAGAGGTTTTTGGGCGAAAGCCTTAAAAAGATAAAGAGAAAAGCTGCTGTATTGTTTTAGGGGAAATAGTACGGTGGCTTTTCTTTTTTTGACGTAGATCCTGTTGAATAGAATACTTATAGATAATATGAATAAGTAAAATGAGAAGAAATAGACAATCTGTAAAAATCATACAGAACCGATGAAAAAAATAAATAGATTATATATAAAAAAGATATTGAATTTTCAAGTAAAATCATATAGACTATAGTACAGATCAATCACTAGACTAGATTCTAGTATTGAGTCCAACATGAAGAGTGAAAATCTATAAATGCTATTGAAAAAGATATATCTATTTGTTAAACTATAGTCAAATACGCGTAGGACAAGATAAGATATAGATTTCGACGTAGAGGAGAAAGGAAGAGAAGAGACATGGCAAACTTACAGATTTTGCTGCGTCAGCATGTAGGAGCTCCTTGTGCACCGGTTGTAAAAGCCGGAGACAGAGTAGAAAAAGGGACTCTGATTGCAACACCGACAGGTCTTGGAGCTAATATTTTTTCAAGTGCATATGGTGTGGTAGAAGACGTACTGGAAGACCGTATCATCATCAAGCCGGATGAAGAACAGAAGGATGAATATGTAAAGATTCCGGAAGGCAGCAAGCTTGATATGGTAAAAGCGGCAGGTGTTGTCGGAATGGGCGGCGCCGGATTCCCGACAGGTGTAAAACTCGGAACAGATCTGCAGGGGGGATATATCCTTGTAAATGCAGCGGAGTGTGAGCCGGGACTTCGTCATAACATTCAGCAGCTGGAAGATGACTGTGCGAAAGTTATCCGCGGAGTTAAACACTGCATGGAGATTTCCAATGCATCAAAAGCTATTTTTGCAATTAAGAAGAAAAATGAAAAAGCAGTAAATGCACTGCGCGAAGCATTAAAAGATGAAGAGGCGATCACGATCCACTTACTTCCAGATATTTATCCGATGGGAGAAGAACGTGCGGTTGTAAGAGAATGTCTTGGAATCGAACTGAATACAACACAGCTTCCGTCAGCAGCAAATGCGATTGTCTGTAATGTAGAAACTCTTGCAAGAGTTGCGGAAGCAATTGAAGAGAGAAAGCCATGCTTTTCTAAGAACCTTACTGTTATCGGTAAGATCAATGGCGGTAATGAGCCACATGTATTTATGGATGTACCGGTCGGCACAAGCGTTGGGGAAATGATCGAACGTGCCGGCGGTATTGATGGTGTATATGGGGAAATCATCATGGGTGGTCCATTTACCGGACGTGCTACTACAGAGGATGCACCGATTACAAAGACAACCGGTGGAATCATTGTTACAATTGATTTCCCGGATCTTCATGGTGCAAGCGTAGGTCTTTTGGTATGTGCCTGCGGTGGTAGCGAAGAACGTATGAGAGATATTTGCCAGAAGATGAATGGTGTAGTGAAATCAGTAGCCAGATGTAAACAGGCAATTGAAAACAAACCGGGAGCTCCGCTTAAATGCGAGAGACCTGGAAACTGTCCTGGACAGGCTAAGAATAATATCCAGTTCAAGAAGGATGGATGTGAGTACATTATTATTGGTAACTGCTCAGACTGTTCGAATACAGTCATGGGATCAGCACCGAAGATGGGGCTTAAGGTATTCCACCAGACAGACCATGTCATGCGTACGATCGGACATCCACTTTACAGATATCTGCGCGTTTCAAAGCAGGTAGAACAGTTACCGGAAGGTAAATAGATAAGTTGATACCTCACTTCGGTGAGTGTATAAATAGTTAATTGAATGATTGTTAAATTAACAAGGAGGAAATTATTATGTCAATTACAGCGGAAACCGCAAAAGAACATGCAAAAGATCCTGCAGTATTATGCTGTAGAGCAGAAGGCGGCATTACAATCCAGGCTGCAAACCTTGAAGATCCGGCTATCTTTGATGATCTGGTAGATTCAGGACTTCTGAAACTTGATGGAACACTTACAATCGAACAGGTACTTGGAGCAAAGCTTGTTAAGACCTGCGATTCTCTTACACCACTTACAGCTGATCTTGTTGAAGGCGCAAAAGCACCTGCAGCAGAGGAAGCACCGGCTGAAGAAGCAAAAGAAGAAGTGAAAGAAGAAGCACCAGCAGTTACTGCAAATCCTACAGCAAGTGTACAGAAAGTTGGCGGCGTGTTAAAAATCCACATTGGAGAAGGCAAAGATATCGATATCGAAATGCCGATGGGTTTTAATAACGGTGTTGCAGTAGCGGAAGTACCGGCAGAGGTAGAATTACCGGCAGGCGTGGTTTCAGGCGCAGCACCGACAAAAGAGCTGGAACCGAAAGTCGTAAGAAGCGTTACCAGAAAGCATTATAAAATTACAGAAGTAAAGCGTGGACCGGAGACAAAGATCGAAGGAACAACTCTTTACATCCGAGAAGGAATTGAAGAAGAAGCAGTTGCTTCACAGGAACTGGTTCATCAGTTAAAGATTGATATCATTACACCGGATCAGTACCATACTTATTCTAATACAATCATGGACGTACAGCCGATCGCTACAAAAGAGGGCGAAGACGAAATCGGTACAGGTACAACAAGAGTACTTGATGGCGTTATCATGATGGTTACCGGAACAGACGACAATGGTGTTCAGATCGGTGAATTCGGTTCTTCCGAAGGATACCTGGATGAAAATATCATGTGGGGACGTCCGGGAGCTCCTGATAAAGGTGAAATCTTCATTAAGACAGAAGTTATCATCGAAGCAGGAACCAACATGGAAAGACCTGGCCCGCTTGCAGCACATTCTGCAACAGATGTTATTACTCAGGAAATCCGTGAAGCTCTGAAGAAAGTAGAAGACGAAAGCCTTGTAGTAGATACAGAGACATTCAATCAGGTAAGAAGACCTGGTAAAAAGAAAGTCGTTATCGTAAAAGAAATCATGGGACAGGGCGCTATGCATGATAACCTGATTCTTCCTATGGAACCAGTCGGAGTACTTGGTGCAAGACCGAACGTTGACCTTGGAAACGTACCGATCATGGCATCTCCACTGGAAGTACTTGATGGATGTATCCATGCACTTACCTGTATCGGACCTGCATCAAAAGAAATGTCAAGACATTACTGGAGAGAACCACTGGTTCTTGAAACTCTTCATGATGAAGAAGTTGACCTTTGCGGCGTTATCTTTGTTGGTAGCCCACAGATCAATACAGAAAAATTCTATGTATCAAAACGTGTTGGTATGATGGTAGAAGCTCTTGATGTTGACGGTGCATTCGTTACAACTGAAGGATTTGGTAACAACCACATCGATTTCGCAAGCCATATTGAACAGATTGGTATGAGAGGAATTCCGGTTGTTGGTCTTTCATTCTGCGCAGTACAGGGAGCACTTGTAGTTGGAAACAAATACATGCAGTACATGGTAGATAACAACAAATCTGAATCTGGAATCGAAAACGAAGTCCTTGCATGCAACACTCTTTGCCAGGAAGAAGCAATTCGTGCACTTGCTATGCTGAAAGCAGGAATGGCTGGAGAAGAAGTTAAGAAGGCAGAAAGAAAATGGAATCCGAATGTAAAAGCAAACAACATTGAACTGATTTCAAAAACTATGGACAGAACAATCGAACTGGTTAAAAACGAGCAGTCACTGCCAATGAGCCAGAAGAGAAAAGAAAAATACGATTAAGGTGAATGACTATGAAATATGGCGATAAGATCATTTATATGGAAGGCGTAATCGTAGAAATCCATGATGGATGTGTTGGAATCGACTTAAAGGGAAGACTGGGTTACCTGAAGATCCCGATGAGAATGCTGATTACGGATTATCCATTAGTGGTAGGACAGGAAGTTGGATGGAATATGAGTTTTGTTGAACAGCTTGGTCCGGACGCCAATGAAAAATATGTTAGTAACCTGCAGACATACCAGAGACGTCAGGAAGAAATGAAGTCTCATAAAAAAGATGAAGTGTAATTATATCAGGAGGAAATAGACATGAGTTTGACCGTTGTTAAAGGACTTCAGTCAGAAATCTTCGTTCCGGTAACTCCGCCGCCAGTATGGGCTCCGGTGAAAAAGGAACTGAAGGATATGACAATTGCCCTCGCTACAGCAGCAGGTGTACACCACAAGGAACAGAAGAGATTCAACCTTGCCGGTGACTTTACCTGGAGAAAAATAACAGATAAAATGCCGTCAGATGAATTAATGGTATCTCACGGTGGATATGATAACAGTGATGTAAACAAAGATATCAACTGTATGTTCCCGATTGACCGTATCCATGAACTTGCAAAAGAAGGATTTATCAAAGCTTGTGCACCGGTACATGCCGGATTCATGGGTGGTGGTGGAAACCAGGAGAAATTCAAACATGAAACTGGTCCGGCCATTGCAAAGATGTTCGTTGAAGAAGGGGTAGATGCAGTTATCCTGACCGCTGGTTGAGGTACCTGCCACCGCTCTGCAGTTCTGGTGCAGAGAGCGATTGAAGCCGCAGGAATTCCTACAATTATTATTGCTGCGCTTCCACCGGTTGTACGTCAGACCGGTACCCCACGTGCGGTTGCTCCGCGTGTTCCTATGGGAGCTAACGCTGGTGAACCACACAATGTTGAGATGCAGACTGGCATCGTAAAAGCAACTCTGGAACAGCTTGTGAAGCTGGATACTCCGGGAAAAGTTGTTCCGCTTCCGTTCGAATATGTAGCGAAAGTATAATCAAATCCACTGCGAAGCAGTTGTTTGATTATGAACAGGTAGTGAAGCGGATTGCGATTATCCGCTTACGAAGTGAAAATTGCCGAATAAGGCAAAAGACTGGCTAGAAGGGGACATCCCCGGCAGGATTGGGGCGAAAGCCCTGGTTTGTGCCGGGGATGTCCTTTTTATTTAACTGGATATTTTGATGGAACTTCCTGTTAAATAAAAGGCATTACATGTCGGGAATGTGCCAGGACACATTTTTGTTCAATTTAGAATTGAGGATGATATATGGAGAAAGAAATAGATCTGCGCCGGCTTGTGATCAAAGCCTTCCATATTACTGATGTGGAAGAAGGCGAAGAAAACAAAGTGACAGCATCCGGGAAAATGATGATCGAGAAGAAAATCCTGGATGATATTTTACCGAAATATCCACAGCTTTCTAAACTGGATGTACAGATCATAAAGCCGGGAGAACATGACCGATATACCAATACGATGATGGATATCATTCCGATATCAACAAAGGTACTTGGGAAGATCGGGGACGGGATCACGCATACACTCACCGGTGTCTATGTGATCCTTACCGGTGTAGATGAAAACGGAAAGCAGGCACATGAGTTCGGATCCAGTGAAGGTAATCTGAAAGAGATGCTGTATCTGAACCGGGCAGGTACTCCGGGAGAAGGCGACTATATTGTGTCGTTTGATGTGGTCCTGAAGCCGGGAATGGGGCAGGAAAGAGAAGGCGTGCTTGCAGCGCACCATGCCTGTGACGAATTTATACAGATTTTCCGCGAGCAGATGAAGAAGTTCAGGGGCGATCTCTGCACAGAGAGACACGAATATCATGATGTGGTCCGCCCGGGCAAAAAGCGTGTCCTGATCGTGAAGCAGGTTGCCGGACAGGGCGCAATGTATGACACTTCGCTGTTTGCAGAAGAGCCTTCGGGAACTGAAAATGGACGCTCGATCATTGATATGGGAAATATGCCGGTGATCGTAACACCAAATGAATATCGGGACGGAATCATCCGTTCTATGCAGTAGGAGGTGCGATTATGGGAATTGGACCATCGACAAAGGAAACATCACTACACCATTTCAGGGATCCGCTTCTTGATGTTGTATCATCAGATGAAGACCTGGATCTGATGGGAATTATGATTGTTGGAACCCCGGATGATAATACAGATAAGCTACTTGTGGGAACCCGTGCGGCAGTGTGGGCAGAAGCCATGCGCGCAGATGGAGCCATTCTTTCAACGGATGGGTGGGGCAACAGTGATGTGGACTTTGCAAATATGGCAGAGCAGATGGAAATCAGGGGAATCCCGGTCACAGGGCTGAAATTCAGCGGTATGGTTGGACAGTTCGTAGTAGAGAATGAACATCTGGGTGGAATTCTGGATATCAATAAAAGTGAAGAGGGCGTTGAGACGGATGTGCTCGGCGAAAATAATGTGACAGAGCTTGATGCAAAAAAAGTCACAGCAATGCTGAAGCTGAAAATGCGAAAAAATGAGGAGCGTTAAGGCTTTGGAAGTTGCAGAAAATTGCCAGAAGTAAATCTGGCTGGAAAAGAAGATATAGAAAAAGTCCTGTTAAGCTGCCGGATATTGAATCTGGCTTCTTAACGGGACTTTTTTGCTCTTTTTTAACCGCCGGAAACAGGATTGCCTGCAATGGACGGTGTAAGGATGATTTTCCCTGTCAAAAATATTAGTAGATCAGTTCACTTGAGTTTCTGATGCATCTTCAATGATGTGGTTACGGATGATCGCACGGATGCTTTCATTGAGGTAAGGCTTTAACTCCTCAAATGACATCGGATCATTGTCCAGAATCGTGCTGTATGAAGTTGAACTTGCGAGCTCAATGATCAGAAAGAGCATGGTCTCCGGCGCGCGAAAATGAATGGTAGGATGATCGGTCAGGATATTCCTGAAATAAGCAAGAATATCGCCGGAATCATCCTGCGCGTTATTGGTGATTGCCTGGCGGAAGATTCCCCAGCTGAGATTCTTAGAGATAAATCTCAGAATCAGTTTGTTCTTTTGCATCGCATTTAACACATAATCTACAATAAAAATAATCTTATCTTCGAATTCGGGAATGTCGGCTGTCTCCAGGGCTTTATGCGCTCTCTGGAAAAGCCGGCTGGCTGTCCGTGCAATCAGCCGGTCGCGTATCTCGTATTTGTCTGCAAAATATAAATAGAAGGTTCCCTTCGCAACTCCGGCCTTTTTTGCTATATCACTGATTGATGTTTTCTCGATCCCCTGATTCAGAAATAAATCGTATGCGCTTTGAAAGAGAGCATCCATTTTCTGATGCTTGTTTTCATCTACTTTTCCCATGATTCATTCCTCTTTTCCTTTGAATTATCCTTATTATAAAATTAAAATGACTCGGAGTCAACTTTTTTATAGAAAAATATTGACTTGTGGTCATTTTTGAGTTATAGTAAGTGCGAGTTAGAAAATGACCAGTAGTCAAAAAGAAAAAAGCATACCGACAGGAAAGTCAGTAGAGGCTTACAGGAGGTTTTTAATTATGAAGAACAGGGAATACAGAGTATTAGTTACACTTGCACTTATGGCATCGCTTGTAGTTGGAAATGTTGCAGGAACATCTGTAAATGTACAGGCGGCAGATAATAAAGATAAAAGTACAGAGACAAAGAAAACAAGCGAAACAAAAACAAGCAGTACAGGAACACCTACAAAAGATGAGACTGTATATGTAAAAGTAGATGATGCAGGAAACCAGAAAGATGTGACAGTATCTGATCAGCTGAAAAATATTTCAAGTCTTGGAACCATCGATGATGTGTCAGATCTGAAAGACATCAAGAATGTAAAAGGCGACGAGACCTATTCAGAAAATAACGGTAAACTGGTATGGCAGGGAGATAAGAAGGACATCTGCTATCAGGGAACTACAACCAAGAAGATTCCTGTAGGAATGAAGGTTACTTATGAACTTGACGGAAAGAAAGTCAGCGCAGATGATCTGGAAGGAAAGAGTGGACACTTAAAGATCCATTATGAATATCAGAATACAAGTGCTGACAGCGGAAAATATACACCATTTTTGATGGCAACCGGACTTCTGATGGATGGTGAAAAATTCTCGAATGTAACGGTTGATAATGGAAAAGTTATCTCAGATGGTGACAGAAACATCGTAATCGGAATGGGACTTCCACAGTTGAAAGAACAGCTCACATCAGTAAGCAGCGAAGTAGATGATCTGGACATTCCGGATTCATTTACGGTAGAAGCAGATGTGACAGATTATGAAAAAGTAGAAGCTGTTACTGTTGCGACAAATGAAGTATTCAACGAAGTAGATGCAGATAAATTTGACAGCCTGGATGAACTGAAAGATTCTATGGCAGAGCTTCAGGATGCATCAAACAAACTTGTAGATGGTTCCGGACAGTTGAAAGACGGACTGGATACACTGCTTTCTTCATCAGGAACACTGGTAAGCGGAATTGATCAGCTGGCAAGTGGCGGAAATACATTGGCTAGCGGAACTGGTAGTCTGGTGAGCGGAGCAAATACACTGAATGCAGGATTACAGACAGCGTCATCAAAGGTAAGCGGAACTCTCCTTCCGGGAGTAAAAGCATTGGACCTCGGGGTGTCTGAGATGCAGAGCAAGCTTGCAGCAGATGATGCACTGCCGAAGCTTACGACAGGAGTTGCAACATTAGATGCTGCATTGAATACGGGGAATGCAGCAGAAGGTCAGCCTAGTCTGGTTGTAGCTGCAAAGAGTGTAAATGATGGAGTACAGGCAGCGGCAACAGGCGCAAGTGGATTAAATGTAGGTGTTGCCAACATTGGAAAAAGTGTAAGCAGTTTGAATGATGTGATTCGTGGAGTTGCAAGTAAAACAGATGAATTAAAGGGTACAGCTGAAAAAGCATATAGTAGTCTGAAAGATGTGGCAGATAATAGCAAACAAAAAGTGAATGTGAGTAGCGATAAAATGGATGTATCGAATGCTGTGGGAACGGCTACAGGAACAGCTATAGGAACAGCTACAGGAACGGCTACAGGAACGGCAACTGTATTATATAATGGAGCAATTCAAAATAAAACAGCGATAGATAGCTTGCAAGAGGCATTGGGTAAAGTGGAAGGAAATGAAGAGGCAACAAGGGCTATTCAAACAGCAATAGATTCTCTTTCCGCAAGCGATCAAAGTGTAAAAGGAAATGCTACTATTGAAAATGCAACTATTCAAGAAGCGACTATCAATAATGCTACCATAGAAAATGCAAATATGGAAAAAGGAAAAGCAACTGTAAATACGACAATAGAAGTGGAAAATCCAAAAGTAAAAGAAGCGTTAAACAATCTTGCAATACTTGAACAAGGCACAAAAAGTATTGACGATGCGTTTAATAAAGATGATATTGCGCATGGAGGATATAATTTGGCTGCTAACGTGGCTGCCTTGAATACAGCAGTTAATGTAGGAACCGATGAGCAACATCCATCCGCGGTTGCAGTTGCAAGTGCTGTAAATGAAGGACTGAAAGAATTGAAAGCAGGCACACCGGCGCTTGCCGCTGGAATTAAACAGGTTGCAGATGGAGCAACTGAGTTAAATGAAGGCGTAAATGGAAAAGATGGACTTGTAAGCCAGGTAAATAGCGGTGTTCTTCAGCTTAAGAGTGGTACAGCACAGCTGTTAGCCGGAGTTGATGGAACGAATGGTCTTGCATCTGGGCTTGGTCAGCTTGCAGCAGGATCAAGTCAGCTGGCAAGCGGTGCATCCCAGCTCAACAGCGGAGCCGGAACTCTGTCAACAGGTCTGAGTACTCTCCAGAGCAGCACAGGCGCATTGGTATCTGGTGTAGAACAGCTTGATTCCGGAGCAGCTGAACTGAACAGTGGTATGATCCAGTTCAACGAAGAAGGAATTGAAAAACTGGTAAGCGTATTTGACGGGGACATCGATGCACTTCTGGATAAGGCAAACGAACTTCTGGATGCATCCAAAGAATACAAGAACTTCTCTGGAATCGCAGACGGAATGGATGGAAGCGTAAAATTCATTTTCGTAAGTGATAAATAATGGATGAATAATGGATAGAACATGGGAGACAGGTTTTGAATCTGTCTCCTTTTCGTATTAAGAGTGCAGGACATTTAGATTTGTTGACTAATTTTTAAGTTTTATAATTTTGAATCAAGTATTTAAGCTTGCTGTATTGATTTACTTTTGGACTTTACAATTCTGAATCAAGTATTTGAGCTTGTTGTATTGATTTGTTTTTGAACTTTACAATTCTAAGTCAAGCATTTAAGATTATTATATTGATTGGTTTGGGCTTTTTCTAATTCTAAATCAAGTTTTCAATCTCATTTTATTGATTTGCTTTTAATATTTGCGATTTAAAGTCAAAAATTTAATTCATTTTTATTGATTTGATTTTTGGTTTTGCAATTCGAGATCAAAATTCGTGTTTCACAATCATCCTTTGGAAACGTAAGATGTGTATAAAAAATATGAATGAAAAAAATGCCGGGAAGTCAAAGAAGCTTTCCCGGCATAAATATCTGTATTTATTTAACAAAAAATCTAGTACCGCAACTGTATCCCCTGCTCCTCAATCCAGTCTTCGAGTTCATCCTGGGAATCAGTGGCCCATTCGGAGTTGGAGCCTGCTTTGAATTCATCTTTCAGATCTTCCTGCACCAGCTCTTTTGAAAATACGGGTTTCTCGTCTGTACGGGGATCTTTCGGGTTATCTATTGGTCTTGAACTACTCATATTTTCACGTCTCCTTTACTTTTTGGAAAGAAAAAACATGACCCCTCGAGGTCATGTCTTTTCTTTTTGGTATGTCATTGAGAGGTTTTTCCTCGTTGCATTGCAGTTTGCCTTATATACAAAGCTGGGGAATGCTCCTACAAAGAGGATGTATATATAAATTGGAGTTTTATCGTTGCAAGACCATTCTTGGGGGAAACGACCGGCAACAATATAACTGCAATAACAACCAATGTTGTAGCTTAATCAAGTGTTTTTTAAAATAGCGGTATCCTTGTGTTGGAAACCGCCTTTGGTTTAGCTCTCTGATTAAGTTGGTTAAACTATATCACTTTATCACGGTAGTGTCAACAAGAAACTGGTAAATTTTTAGATAATTTGTGTATTAAAATGTGTACAACACGGTCAACTGTACGCCTGTGAGAGATTAACGGTATTGGATCAGCTCCTGGACTGATTTACGTGCCGGAGCAGTTGGGCTGACAGCCGGATGACCGATCGCAATCAGGGCAGATACATTCAGACTGTCATCGAGACCGAGAATTTCTTTTACTTGTGTTTCATCGAAGATGCCCATGACAACAGAACCGATTCCACATTCGTGTGCAGCGAGCTGGAAAGTCTGCGCAGCGATACCGGCATCAAACATTTCCCATTTATCCTTTTTGGAGGTGGAATAAGCTCCGTCCTTTTCGTAACCGCTTTTCCCCGAAACGGAAGCGAGAACAACCAGTGCCGGAGCACCAAGAATGATACCTGTATTCCATTCAAAGCCCATAACAGCTTCTCTGGCGATCCTGTCTTTGAGCGCTGTTTCTTCTATTATAATATATCTTGCTGTCTGCGTATTCTTCCAGGATGGAGCGTAGGCACTTGCTTCTACGATTTTCTCGATCACTTTATGTGAGACAGGCTCCTCTGTAAATTTGCGGATCGTTCTTCTTGTTTTGATTGCATCTAATGTATGCATAATATGCGTCCTCCTTCTATTATATATAAGATGGTGCGGGGGAAATCGAAAGACAGGCTGCATTTAGCGAAGAAGCCTATGGATCTGATACCCCACTGAATATGAGAATATTATACCGCAAAAAGAGTGTAAGCAAAATAGCACAAAAAGAGAAGTTTTTTCAAGAAAATTTTGTATGAAAAAAAGTACAAAAAATAAAATAAAATGCTTGCAAAATGCGGAAACATCGGGTATACTAAAAAAGCTGTGACATGATAGCAAAGAAGCGCGAGGTTGCTGCCGAGAAGAATGGCAGGTTTTCCGTGGAGCGAATGTCAAGTTAGGAAACTGGCGACAAGTCACTGTACGAAATCATAACAGCTGCTGAGATGCAGTAACAACGTGTGAGTTTCTCACGACACACACGGGGAAGTGTACAGTCACCGCTTGTCGTACTGAGGTTTAAGTACGAAAAGGAGGCGACTTTTTTTATGGCAAGTCAAATAATGAGAATCACATTGAAGGCATATGATCATCAGCTTGTAGATGCATCTGCCAAGAAAATTATCGAAACTGTAAAGAAAAATGGAGCAAAGGTTAGCGGACCGGTACCGCTTCCGACTAAGAAGGAAGTTGTAACAATCTTAAGAGCGGTTCACAAATACAAAGATTCCAGAGAACAGTTCGAACAGAGAACTCATAAGAGACTGATCGATATCATTGCACCGACACAGAAGACTGTAGATGCTCTGTCAAGACTGGAAATGCCAGCTGGTGTATACATCGATATCAAAATGAAGAACAAATAAGTTCTAATAAATTAAAACACAGTAGTTCCTAATATTTAGGATGAACACCCGTAAGGGCGTTCCGCTGTAAATCACAGGAGGTAAAATAAAATGAAGAAAGCTATCTTAGCTACCAAAGTCGGAATGACTCAAATCTTCAACGAAGATGGAGTACTTACTCCGGTAACTGTTCTTCAGGCTGGACCATGTGTTGTAACACAGATCAAAACCGTTGAAAATGACGGATACAGCGCAGTTCAGGTTGGATACGTTGATAAGAAAGAAAAAATTGTTAACGTTGACAAGAACGGAAAGAAAGAAATCGTGCACAGACACGGTGTTACAAAAGCTGAAAAAGGACACTTTGACAAAGCTGGAGTAACAGGAAAGAGATTCGTAAGAGAATTCAAATTCGAGAACGCTGATGAATATCAGTTAGCTCAGGAAATTAAAGCAGATATCTTTGAGGCTGGCGACAAAGTAGACGCAACAGCTATTTCCAAAGGTAAAGGATTCCAGGGTGCTATCAAGAGACACAACCAGCACAGAGGACCTATGGCTCACGGTTCTAAGTTCCATCGTCATGCTGGTTCCAACGGTGCTGCATCTGACCCGAGTAAAGTATTCAAGGGCAAAAAGATGCCAGGACACATGGGAGCAAAGAAGATTACAATTCAGAACCTTGAAATCGTAAGAGTAGACGTTGAAAACAACCTTCTTCTGGTTAAAGGCGCAGTTCCGGGACCAAAGAAATCTCTTGTAACGATTAAAGAATCTGTAAAATCTATCTAAGATTGGCACTAGGAAAGGAGGAACATACAGATGGCAAACGTATCTGTTTACAATATCGAAGGTAAAGAAGTTGGAACAATCGACTTAAACGATGCTGTATTCGGTGTAGAAGTAAACGAACACCTTGTACACATGGCAGTTGTAAGCCAGCTTGCAAATAAACGTCAGGGAACACAGAAAGCGAAAACTCGTTCAGAAGTTTCCGGCGGCGGAAGAAAACCATGGAGACAGAAAGGTACCGGTCATGCAAGACAGGGATCTACAAGAGCTCCGCAGTGGACAGGCGGTGGAGTAGTATTTGCTCCGACACCGAGAGATTACTCTTTCAAACTTAACAAGAAAGAAAGAAGAGCAGCTCTCAAATCCGCTCTGACATCAAGAGTAGAAGAAAAGAAATTCATCGTTGTTGACGAAATCAACTTCGACGAGATCAAGACAAAGAAATTCCAGGATGTTCTTAACAACCTGTCAGTATCCAAAGCTCTCGTAGTTCTGGAAGACGGAAACAAGAACGCAGAACTTTCAGCTAGAAACATTGCTGATGTTAAAACTGCTAAGACAAACACAATCAATGTGTATGACATCCTGAAGTACAATACAGTAATCGCAACTAAGGCTGCTGTACAGGCAATCGAGGAGGTGTACGCATAATGGCAAACATTCAGTATTATGATGTAATCCTTAAACCGGTAGTAACCGAAAAGACAATGGCTCTTATGGCTGACAAGAAATACACATTCCTTGTACACACAGAAGCTAATAAGACTCAGATCAAAGAAGCTGTAGAAAAAATGTTCCCAGGAACAAAAGTTGCTGGCGTTAACACGATCAACATGGATGGAAAGAACAAACGAGTTCGCGGAACCATGACATTCGGAAAAACAGCTAAGACAAAGAAAGCAATCGTTCAGCTGACAGAAGAATCAGCAGAGATCGAAATTTTCCAGGGACTGTAAGAAACTGGAACCTAAACGGTGCAAATCCGTGACAAAAATAACTAGCAAAATGCGAAAGGAGATAGAGTAATGGGAATTAAAACATACCGCCCATATACACCTTCCAGAAGACATATGACCGGCTCTGATTTCTCAGAAATCACAAAAACAACACCGGAGAAATCTTTAGTAGTTTCTCTGAGCAAGACTGCCGGACGTAACAATCAGGGTAAAATCACTGTTAGACACCGCGGAGGCGGAGTTAAGAGAAAATATAGAGTAATCGACTTCAAACGTAAAAAAGACGGAATTCCGGCAACTGTAATCGGAATCGAATACGATCCGAACAGAAGTGCTAACATCGCACTTATCTGCTACGCTGATGGAGAAAAAGCTTACATCATCGCACCAGAAGGACTTACAGACGGAATGAAGGTTATGAACGGACCAGAAGCAGAAGTAAGAGTAGGAAACTGCCTGCCGCTTTCAGCTATCCCGGTTGGTACACAGGTTCATAACATTGAGCTTCATCCTGGAAAAGGCGGACAGATGGTTCGTTCAGCAGGAAACAGCGCACAGCTCATGGCTAAAGAAGGAAAGTACGCAACACTTCGTCTTCCTTCAGGAGAAATGAGAATGGTTCCGATCGAATGCCGCGCATCAGTTGGTGTTGTTGGAAATGGCGATCACAACCTTGTAAACATTGGTAAAGCAGGACGTAAACGTCACATGGGTATCAGACCTACAGTTCGTGGTTCCGTTATGAACCCGAATGATCATCCGCATGGTGGTGGTGAAGGTAAGACTGGAATCGGTCGTCCGGGTCCGTGCACTCCTTGGGGTAAACCGGCACTTGGTCTTAAGACTCGTAAGAAAAACAAACAGTCTAACAAGCTGATCATCAGAAGAAAAGACGGTAGAGGAATCAAATAGTTAATTTTCAAGGAGGTTAGAACCTATGGCTCGTTCACTTAAAAAAGGACCATTCGCAGACGCAAGCCTGCTTAAGAAAGTGGAAGCAATGAACGCATCAGGAGACAAGGGTGTTATCAAAACATGGTCTCGTCGTTCTACAATCTTCCCGATTATGGTTGGACATACAATCGCAGTTCATGATGGAAGAAAACATGTTCCGGTATATGTAACAGAAGATATGGTTGGACACAAACTCGGAGAGTTCGTAGCAACCAGAACATACAGAGGACATGGAAAAGACGAAAAGAAATCGAAAGTTAGATAATATTTAACGTATTGAAAGGAGGTTTCATCCCATGGCAAAAGGACATAGAAGTCAAATTAAGAGAGAAAGAAATGCAAACAAGGACACCAGACCTTCAGCTAAGTTATCTTACGCCAGAGTTTCTGTTCAGAAAGCATGCTTCGTATTAGATGCCATCAGAGGTAAGGATGTAACAACAGCGCTTGGTATTTTAACATACAATCCAAGATACGCTTCAAGCATTATAAAGAAATTATTGGAATCAGCTATCGCAAATGCTGAGAATAACAACGGTATGAGTGTTGAAAACCTTTATATTGAGGAATGCTACGCAAATAAAGGACCAACAATGAAGAGAATCAGACCGAGAGCACAGGGCAGAGCTTACAGAATCGAAAAGAGAATGAGTCATATTACACTTGTGCTTAATGAAAGATAAGGAGGGCAATAATGGGACAGAAAGTTAATCCTCATGGCTTAAGAGTCGGTGTTATCAAAGACTGGGACTCTAAATGGTATGCAGAAAAAGATTTTGCTGACTATTTAGTAGAAGATCATAAAATCAGAAAATTTCTGAAGAATAAATTATACAGCGCAGGAGTTTCTAAGATTGAAATCGAAAGAGCTTCTGATCGTGTTAAGATCATCGTTTATACTGCTAAACCGGGTGTTGTAATCGGTAAAGGCGGTTCTGAGATCGAAAAAGTAAAAGCTGAACTTCAGAAAATGACAGATAAGAAAGTTATCGTTGACATCAAAGAAGTAAAAAGACCTGACAAAGATGCTCAGCTCGTTGCTGAAAACATCGCACAGCAGCTGGAAAATCGTATTTCCTTCCGTCGTGCAATGAAATCTTGCATGTCAAGAACTATGAAATCAGGAGCACTTGGTGTTAAGACATCCGTATCCGGACGTCTCGGCGGAGCTGATATGGCTCGTACAGAGTTCTACAGCGAAGGAACTATTCCGCTTCAGACACTGAGAGCAGACATTGACTATGGCTTCGCTGAAGCAGACACAACTTACGGAAAAGTTGGTGTTAAGGTATGGATTTACAAAGGCGAAGTACTTCCAACAAAGGCAGGTAAGGAAGGGAGCGATAAATAATGTTAATGCCAAAAAGAGTAAAACGTAGAAAACAGTTCCGTGGCTCCATGAAAGGTAAAGCATTAAGAGGAAACAAGATCACAAACGGTGAATATGGTCTTGTAGCAATGGAACCATGTTGGATCAGATCTAACCAGATTGAAGCTGCCCGTATCGCTATGACACGTTACATCAAACGTGGTGGTAAGGTTTGGATCAAGATCTTCCCTGATAAACCAGTAACAACGAAACCGGCTGAGACACGTATGGGTTCTGGAAAAGGAACTCTTGAATACTGGGTAGCTGTAGTTAAGCCAGGACGTGTAATGTTCGAACTTGCAGGAGTACCTGAAGAAGTTGCGAAAGAAGCATTACGTCTTGCTATGCACAAATTACCATGTAAATGTAAAATCGTTTCTCGTGCAGACTTAGAAGGCGGTGATAACAGTGAAAATTAAGACATTTGTAGAAGATTTAAAAGCAAAATCTGTTGCAGAATTAAATGAAGAATTAGTAGCTGCTAAAAAGGAACTCTTCAATCTGAGATTCCAGAACGCAACAAATCAGTTAGATAATACAAGCAGAATCAAAGAAGTAAGAAAGAATATCGCAAGAATCCAGACAGTGATCACAGAAAAAAGCCAGAATGCTTAATTAGGTGATATTCAGAAAGGAGTATAACCGTGGAAAGAAACCTGAGAAAAACGAGAGTTGGTAAGGTTGTAAGCAACAAGATGGACAAAACAATCGTCGTTGCAGTAGAAGACCATGTAAAACATCCGCTTTACAATAAGATCGTAAAAAGAACTTACAAACTGAAAGCGCATGATGAAAATAATGAATGCAATATTGGTGATAGAGTAAAAGTTATGGAGACAAGACCGTTATCTAAAGATAAGAGATGGAGACTTGTTGAAATCGTAGAAAAAGTTAAATAATTTGACTTTGATAAAAGTATAAGGAGGTTTACCTGCATGATACAGCAAGAAAGCAGATTAAAAGTAGCAGATAATACAGGTGCTAAAGAATTACTCTGTATCCGTGTATTAGGCGGTTCTACAAGAAGATATGCAGCTATCGGTGATGTAATCGTTGCTTCGGTTAAAGATGCAACACCAGGCGGCGTTGTTAAAAAAGGTGATGTCGTTAAGGCTGTAGTTGTTCGTACTGTAAACAGCACTCGTCGTAAAGATGGATCATACATCAGATTCGATGAAAACGCTGCTGTTATTATTAAAGATGACAAAAACCCAAAAGGAACTCGTATTTTTGGACCTGTAGCCAGAGAACTTCGTGAGAAACAGTTTATGAAAATTGTTTCACTGGCTCCGGAAGTACTGTAAGGAGGTTCGAGTATGTCAACAATGAAGATCAAAAAAGGCGACACCGTTAAAGTTATCGCTGGAAAAGATAAAGACAAAGAAGGCAAAGTAATCGCAGTAGATCAGAAAAACGGTACAGTCCTGGTAGAAGGCGTTAACATGAGAACAAAACATGCTAAACCAAGCGCTTCTAATCCGGAAGGTGGAATCCTTCATCAGGAAGGACCGATCGATGCATCTAACGTAATGTATGTTCACAAGGGAAAAGCTACAAGAGTAGGCTTCAAACTTGATGGAGACAAAAAAGTACGTGTTGCAAAATCAACAGGCGAAGTAATTGATTAGTTCTAGGAAGGAGGTCAAAGGCTTTGAGTAGACTTAAAGAACAGTACCAGAACGAGATCATTGACGCAATGATCAAGAAATTTGGTTATAAGAATATTATGGAAGTGCCGAAGCTCGACAAAGTTGTTATCAACATGGGCGTTGGCGAAGCAAAAGACAATGCAAAAGCATTAGACTCAGCTGTAGCTGATATGGAAAAGATCACTGGACAGAAAGCAGTTCTGACCAGAGCTAAAAATTCAGTAGCTAACTTCAAGATCCGTGAAGGAATGGCTATCGGATGCAAAGTTACTTTAAGAGGAGAAAAGATGTATGAGTTCGTTGATCGTCTCATCAACCTTGCACTGCCTCGTGTACGTGACTTCAGAGGAGTTAATCCGAACGCATTCGACGGAAGAGGTAACTACGCTCTTGGTATCAAAGAGCAGCTTATCTTCCCGGAAATCGAATATGATAAAGTAGATAAGGTTAGAGGTATGGATGTTATCTTCGTAACAACTGCTAACACAGACGAAGAAGCACGTGAATTGTTAACACAGTTCAACATGCCATTCACAAAATAAGGAGGAAATTTTCATGGCAAAGACAGCAATGAAACTGAAACAGCAGCGCAAACAGAAATTCTCTACTAGAGAATATAATCGTTGCAGAATCTGTGGACGTCCACATGCATATTTAAGAAAATATGGAATCTGCCGTGTATGCTTCCGTGAACTGGCATACAAAGGTGAAATTCCGGGCGTAAAGAAAGCAAGTTGGTAGAAAAGGAGGATAATCCACAATGACTATGAGTGATCCAATTGCAGATATGCTTACAAGAATTCGTAACGCAAACACTGCAAAACATGATACAGTAGATGTTCCGGCTTCAAAGATGAAGATTGCTATCGCTGACATTCTTGTTAACGAAGGATACATCACAAAATATGATATCGTTGAAGAAGGAAACTTCAATACAATCCGCATCACATTAAAATATGGTGCAGATAAGAACGAAAAAGTTATTTCTGGAATCAAAAAGATTTCTAAACCAGGTCTTCGTGTTTACGCTGGTAAAGACGAACTTCCGAGAGTACTTGGAGGACTTGGAACTGCAATCATCTCTACAAACCAGGGCGTGATTACAGACAAAGAAGCAAGAAAGCTCGGCGTAGGCGGAGAAGTTCTTTGCTTCGTATGGTAATAACCAGATAAAATGGAGAAAACGAATGGAATCATGTTTCTGTGATTTCATTCGATACTCAATAAATTGCAACTGAAAACAGAGCAGCCAAAAGGTGCTGTTCCGAAAATGTAAGTGTAGGAGGTAAAGGGTATGTCACGTATCGGAAGACATCCAGTAGCGATCCCGGCAGGCGTAACTGTTGAAATCGCAGAGAACAATGTAGTGACTGTAACAGGTCCTAAGGGAACTCTCGTAAGAGAACTTCCAGTTGAAATGGAAATCAAAAAAGAAGGCGAAGAAGTTATCGTAACAAGACCGAACGATCTCAAGAAGATGAAATCTCTTCATGGTCTTACAAGAACACTGATCAACAACATGGTAATCGGTGTTACTGAAGGATATGAAAAAGTTCTTGAAGTAAACGGTGTAGGTTACAGAGCTTCCAAATCTGGAAACAAATTAACATTGAATTTGGGATACTCTCACCCGGTTGAGATGGAAGATCCGGAAGGAATCGAAACTGTTCTTGACGGACAGAACAAAATCATCGTTAAGGGAATCAGTAAAGAAAAAGTTGGCCAGTACGCAGCTGAAATCAGAGATAAGAGAAGACCGGAACCTTATAAGGGCAAGGGAATCAAATATGCTGATGAAGTTATCAGACGTAAAGTTGGTAAAACTGGTAAAAAATAAGTAAGGAGAGTGTGAACAAATGGTTAGTAAGAAATCAAGAAGCGAAGTTCGTGTAAATAAACATAGAAAACTGCGTAACCGTTTCAGTGGTACAGCTGAAAGACCGCGTCTCGCTGTGTTTAGAAGTAATAATCATATGTATGCTCAGATTATTGACGATACAGTTGGAAACACTCTGGTTTCCGCTTCCACTCTTCAGAAAGATGTGAAAGCTGAACTGGAAAAAACCAACAACGTTGAAGCAGCAGCATACCTTGGAACAGTAATTGCAAAGAAAGCAATCGAGAAAGGTATCACTTCTGTTGTATTTGACAGAGGAGGATTTATCTATCACGGAAAAATCAAAGCATTAGCAGACGCAGCAAGAGAAGCTGGTTTGAATTTCTAGAAGGAGGACGGACACATGAAACAGGAACGTATTGATGCTAATCAGTTAGAACTTACCGAAAAAGTAGTATCAATCAAACGTGTTACCAAAGTTGTTAAGGGTGGTCGTAACATGAGATTCACAGCTTTAGTAGTTGTTGGCGACGGAAACGGCCATGTTGGTGCAGGTTTAGGAAAAGCAGCTGAAATTCCGGAAGCAATCCGCAAAGGAAAAGAAGATGCTATGAAGAAACTTATCAAAGTTACTTTAGATGAAAATGAAAGTATTACACATGATTATATTGGAAAATTCGGAAGTGCTTCTGTACTTCTGAAGAAAGCTCCGGAAGGTACTGGTGTTATCGCAGGTGGACCGGCTCGTGCCGTAATCGAACTTGCAGGTATCAAGAACATCCGTACAAAATCTCTCGGATCTAACAATAAACAGAACGTAGTACTTGCTACTATCGAAGGTTTAAGTCAGCTGAAAGCTCCAGAAGACGTAGCTAAACTTCGCGGTAAAACTGTAGAAGAGATCTTAGGCTAGGGAGGAGATTACAATGGCAAATTTAAAAATCACATTAGTAAAATCAACAATCGGTGCTGTTCCGAAACACAGAAGAACAGTAGAAGCATTAGGCCTTAAGAAGGTTAATAAGACAGTTGTCCTTCCGGATAACGCTGCAACCAGAGGAATGGTTCAGCAGGTAAGACATCTGGTAAAAGTAGAAGAAGAAGCATAAATCTTAGATAGGAGGTGTCACAATGGACTTATCTAATTTAAGACCGGCTGACGGATCAAAACATAGTGATAATTTCAGAAGAGGTCGTGGACACGGCTCAGGAAATGGTAAGACTGCTGGTAAGGGACACAAAGGTCAGAAAGCTCGTTCCGGAGCTCCGAGACCAGGTTTCGAAGGTGGACAGATGCCATTATACAGACGTATTCCTAAGAGAGGTTTCACTTGCAGAAACTCTAAGGAAATCGTTGGAATCAATGTCAGTGCTCTCGAAGTATTTGACAACGATGCAGTAGTTTCAGTTGAAACTCTGATTGAAGCAGGAATCGTAAAACATGCCAGAGATGGTGTTAAAATTCTTGGAAATGGAGAGTTAACCAAAAAGCTTACTGTTCAGGCAAATGCATTCAGCGCAGGTGCTGTAGAAAAGATTGAAGCTGTTGGTGGAAAAGCAGAGGTGATCTAATGCTACAAACATTCCGTAAAGCATTTCAGATTGAAGACATACGGAGAAAAATATTGTATACCCTTGCAATGTTGTTTGTAGTAAGACTCGGATCTCAGCTTCCGACACCGGGAGTTGATCCGACCTATATTCAGAATTTCTTTGCGAACCAGACCGGTGATTCGTTTAACTTCTTTAACGCTTTCACCGGTGGTTCGTTTGAGACAATGTCCATCTTTGCATTGAGTATTACCCCGTATATCACATCTTCCATTATCATCCAGCTTCTTACGATTGCAATTCCGAAACTTGAGGAAATGCAGAAAGAAGGAGAAGATGGAAGGAAGAAGCTTACTGCATTAACTCGCTATGTGACAGTTGTGCTTGCTCTGATCGAATCTACTGCTATGGCTGTCGGATTTGGACGTCAGGGACTTCTGGAAAAGTTCAATTTTGTAAATGCTGCAATTGTAGTTCTTACATTAACTGCAGGATCTGCATTCCTTATGTGGATCGGGGAACGAATTACAGAAAAAGGAGTGGGAAATGGTATTTCTATCGTCCTGCTCATTAACATTTTATCACGTATTCCAAGTGATATGACTTCACTGTATGAGAAGTTCATCAGTGGCAAAGGTCTTGCCAGTGGAGGACTTGCAGCGATCATTATCATTGCAATCATTCTCGTACTTGTAGTATTTACGGTAATACTTCAGGATGCGGAGAGACGAATTCCGGTTCAGTATTCGCAGAAAGTACAGGGAAGAAAATCAGTAGGTGGACAGTCAACGAACATTCCGCTGAAGGTTAATACCGCCGGAGTAATTCCGGTTATTTTCGCTTCATCTATTATGCAGTTCCCGGTTGTTATTGCTTCATTTATGGGCAAGGGCAACGGAAAAGGCATCGGAAGTGAAATCCTCAGAGGCTTAAGTTCAGGAAACTGGTGTAATCCGGATAAGATTTACTATTCCTGGGGACTTATAGTATATATCGTACTTACGATTTTCTTTGCATATTTCTATACGAGCATTACTTTTAACCCGTTGGAAATTGCAAATAATATGAAAAAAAGCGGTGGATTTATCCCAGGTATCAGACCAGGAAAACCTACTGTGGACTACTTAAATAAGATATTGAATTATATTATCTTTATTGGTGCATGCGGACTTGTAATTGTACAGGTAATTCCGTTTGTGTTCAATGGTGTGTTTGGAGCGAATGTATCATTCGGTGGAACTTCCCTGATCATTATCATCGGTGTTGTTCTTGAGACACTCAAACAGATTGAGTCTCAGATGCTCGTTCGTAATTACACAGGATTTTTGAATGTCAAAGGAAAATCTATGAAAAATAGTTTTCTTGGATATTAAAACAATTGTAGCCCGTTGTCTTTTAGAGTATAATCAAAGACAACGGGCTCTTTTGCCATTATGACATTTGAAGGAGGAATAGTAAAATGAAAATCATTATGTTAGGTGCTCCTGGTGCAGGAAAAGGTACACAGGCAAAAAAAATTGCCGCTAAGTACGGAATTCCTCATATTTCAACAGGAGATATTTTCCGCGCAAATATTAAGAACGGAACAGAACTTGGAAAGAAAGCGAAGACTTATATGGATCAGGGACTTCTTGTTCCGGATGAACTGGTCGTAGATCTGGTTGTAGACCGTGTGAGTCAGGATGACTGTACGAAGGGATATGTACTGGACGGTTTTCCACGTACAATTCCACAGGCTGAGGCGCTTGATAAGGCACTGGAAGCGAAGGGACAGAAGATGGACTATGCAATCGATGTAGATGTTCCGGACGAAAATATTGTAAAGCGTATGGGTGGAAGACGCGCATGCGTAGGATGTGGCGCAACTTACCATCTTGTATATGCAGCACCGAAGAAAGACGGAATCTGTGATGTCTGCGGAGGAGAACTGATCCTTCGTGATGATGACAAACCGGAGACAGTTGAAAAGAGACTGCATGTATATCATGAACAGACACAGCCGCTGATCGATTATTATACAAAAGCGGGAATTCTGAAAAGCGTTGATGGAACAGTGGATATGGAAGATGTATTCGGAGCCATTGTTTCTATATTAGGAGAGTAACAGATGCCGATTACGATTAAATCAGAAAGAGAAATTGAACTGATGACAGAAGCCGGAAGGATTCTGGGGATCGTACATAAGGAACTGGAGAAGGCATTAAAACCAGGAATGAGTACACTGGATATCGATGCATTAGGTGAAGAAGTTATTCGCAGCTATGGCTGCGAACCTTCTTTTCTGAATTACAATGGATATCCGGCGTCTATCTGTGTTTCTGTAAATGATGAAATCGTTCACGGGATCCCGTCAGCAAAGCATATCATAAAAGAAGGTGATATCGTGAGCCTGGACGCAGGAGTGATCTACAAAGGTTACCATTCTGATGCTGCGAGGACACATGCTGTCGGCGAGATCAGACCGGATCTTCAGAAACTGATCGATGTAACGCGGGAAAGCTTTTTCGAAGGAATAAAGTTCGCAAAAGAAGGCAATCATCTATATGATATATCCAGAGCGATCGGTGAGTATGCGGAAAGCTTTGGATACGGTGTTGTCAGGGAACTGTGCGGACATGGAATAGGGACCGGTCTTCATGAGTCACCGGAGATTCCGAATTTCCAGATGCGAAGAAGAGGACCGAAACTGAAAGCCGGAATGACACTGGCAATTGAGCCGATGATCAATCTCGGAACTGAGCGGATCCGCTGGATGAGTGATAACTGGACAGTGGTGACGGCAGACGGAAAAGCATCAGCACATTATGAAAATACAATTCTGATCACAAAAGACGAACCGAAGATCCTGTCGATTGCAGATGGAAATGTATAACAGAACAGAGGAACAGAAAATGGATAGATGGGAAACAGGAATGCTTGCGAAATCTCTGGCCGGTCATGATAAAGATAAGGTATATGTGATCGTCGGACTGGATGAACAGTATACATATCTTGCAGACGGGGAGAGGAAAACGCTTCAGAGTCCAAAGAAAAAGAAAAAGAAACATGTACAGCTCATTAGAGAAAAACATGAGATTTCCGAAGCGGATGATGTAAAGCTGAAACGGATATTAAAAGAATATAAGATGTCAGAAAAGAAGGAGGACAAATAAATGTCTAAAGCAGATGTAATTGAAATCGAAGGAACAGTAGTAGAAAAACTTCCGAATGCCATGTTTCAGGTAGAACTGGAAAATGGACATCAGGTACTTGCTCATATCAGCGGAAAGCTGCGTATGAACTTTATCAAAATTTTACCGGGTGACAAAGTTACTCTGGAACTGTCACCATACGATTTATCTAAAGGAAGAATTATCTGGAGAGATAAATAAAATATTACTTGACAAAACCAAAAGCCAGGTGATATAATTTTATGCGAACTGTGCGAAGGACTTTTTTTGCGCACAGGGGGAAAATGCAGACCAGGCAAGGTATGAAAGGAGGATTTGACGTGAAGGTTAGATCATCAGTAAAACCGATTTGCGAAAAATGCAAAGTTATCAAGAGAAAAGGAAGCGTCAGAATTATCTGCGAGAATCCGAAACATAAACAGCGTCAGGGATAGGCATTTTACACTTAATGAAAGCAAGCCTTCAGGCGCAGCTTGAATTTAGTGTAAAAGCCGCTCCCAAGCCTTAGTGACGACGAGCCGTAGGCGACAGAGGAACTTAGGCGCACGGAGCAGCGAAAGACAGATTTATGTAAACTTAATTAGGCGGCTGATAGAGGATACGCCAGGGTGTGTGTAGAGCGCTATCCACTATTTAATATACATGAACACCACGGGCAAGTGGTTTCTAGTATATTGCTTAAAAACCGGCGGTCATTAGCCGAGAGATCGGTTGCCGGAAAGGATGCGGATACCGAACCGCATCTGGGCTGGGATATCGGACGTATCTGAGGCATTGGATACATTTTGAAAAGTCCGGTAGGGCTCTTTTTGATAACGGGATGCCCGCAGCCTCATTATAGGACAATGTGAAACCAAAAAAAGAAAGAAAATGGAGGAAATCACAAATGGCTCGTATTGCAGGTGTAGATTTACCAAGAGACAAACGTGTAGAAATCGGATTGACTTATATCTATGGAATCGGAAGAACAAGTGCAACCCGTATTCTCGCAGAAGCAGGAGTTAATCCTGATACTCGCTGCAGAGATCTTACAGACGACGAAGTTAAAAAGATCAGTGCAGTGATCGATGAAACTCAGACTGTTGAAGGTGATCTTAGAAGAGAGATCGCTCTTAACATCAAGAGACTTCAGGAAATCGGATGCTATAGAGGAATCCGTCACAGAAAAGGACTTCCGGTTCGTGGTCAGAAGACAAAGACCAATGCAAGAACAAGAAAAGGTCCTAAGAGAACAGTAGCAAACAAGAAGAAATAATTTCGACAAATAATAAATAAGGAAAGTGTAGGTTAGTTTAAATGGCTAAGAAAGTTACAAAAAAAGTGACAAAAAAACGTGTCAAGAAAAACGTTGAACGCGGACAGGCACATATCCAGTCATCTTTCAATAATACAATCGTTACTTTGACAGATGCACAGGGAAATGCTTTATCATGGGCAAGTGCCGGTGGTCTTGGTTTTAGAGGTTCAAGAAAATCTACTCCATACGCAGCTCAGATGGCAGCTGAAACAGCAGCTAAAGCAGCTCTGCCGCATGGTCTTAAATCAGTAGACGTATTCGTAAAAGGACCAGGTTCAGGAAGAGAAGCAGCAATCCGTGCTCTTCAGGCATGCGGAATTGATGTAACAAGCATCAGAGACGTAACACCGGTACCACACAATGGATGCCGCCCGCCGAAGAGAAGAAGAGTCTAGTCGAATTATTATAGGAGGATACGAACATGGCAGTAAATAGAGTCCCGGTTCTTAAAAGATGCCGTTCCCTTGGAATGGATCCGGTATATCTTGGAATTGATAAAAAGTCTAACAGACAGTTAAAGAGATCCAATAGAAAAATGAGCGAGTATGGTCTTCAGTTACGTGAAAAACAGAAAGCTAAATTCATCTATGGTGTATTAGAAAAACCGTTCCTGAACTACTTCAAGAAAGCAGATCAGATGAGCGGAATGACAGGTGAAAACCTGATGGTTCTTCTTGAATCAAGACTGGATAACGTAGTATTCCGTCTTGGATTTGCAAGAACAAGACGTGAAGCAAGACAGATCGTTGATCACAAACAGGTTCTTGTTAACGGAAAACAGGTTAACATCCCTTCTTACCTCATCAAAGCTGGTGACGTAATCGAAATCAAAGAAGGCAAAAAGTCTTCACAGAGATACAAAGATATCGTAGAAGTTACAGGCGGACGTCTTGTTCCGGAATGGCTTGAATCAGATATCGAAAACCTGAAAGGAACAGTTAAAGAACTTCCTACTCGTGAAGCAATCGATGTTCCAGTTGACGAAATGATGATCGTCGAGTTATATTCTAAATAGAACGCATTTATATAAAATGCAATACTTAACGGACCTGATTTCTGGGTTCGTTAAGGTTCTGTTAGGAAATATCCTGTTTTTTATCGAAAACAGGACAAAAACTGACACCCTCAACATACAAAAACCCATAAGGAGGGACTAAAATAGTGTTTGATTTTAATAAACCTAATATTGAAATTGCAGAGATTTCAGATGATAAGAAGTATGGCAGATTTGTTGTAGAACCACTCGAAAGAGGATATGGTACAACACTTGGAAACTCTCTGAGAAGAATTATGCTTTCTTCTCTGCCGGGAGCTGCAATCAGCCAGATTAAAATCGACGGAGTATTGCATGAGTTCAGTTCTATTCCGGGCGTAAAGGAAGACGTAACTGAAATTATCATGAACTTAAAAACACTCGCAATTAAGAATTCTTCCGAGACAGATGAGCCGAAGACAGCTTACATCGAATTTGAGGGAGAGGGCGTAGTTACAGCTGCTGATATTCAGGCAGATTCTGATATTGAAATCATGAATCCGGAAACTGTAATCGCTACACTTAACGGTGGTGCAGACAGCAAGCTTTATATGGAACTGACTATCACAAAGGGAAGAGGATATGTAGGTTCTGATAAGAATAAGACAGAAGATATGCCGATTGGTGTGATTCCGATCGACTCTATCTATACACCGGTTGAGCGTGTAAATCTTACAGTTCAGAATACTCGTGTCGGACAGATTACCGATTATGATAAACTCACACTTGATGTTTATACAAATGGTACTCTTGCACCGGATGAAGCAGTCAGCCTTGCTGCAAAAGTATTAAATGAACATCTCAAGCTCTTTATTGATCTTTCTGAAGTTGCTCAGTCAGCGGAAGTTATGATTGAAAAGGAAGACGATGAAAAAGAAAAAGTTCTTGAAATGAGTATTGATGAACTTGAACTTTCTGTTCGTTCATACAACTGTCTGAAGAGAGCAGGAATCAATACTGTAGAAGAACTTACAAACAGAACATCAGAAGATATGATGAAAGTTCGTAACCTTGGACGTAAATCTCTTGAAGAAGTTCTTGCTAAATTAAAAGAACTTGGTCTTGAACTCAGCCAGGGAGACGAATAAGAAGTTCCCGTTTCGCATGTGAATACAGGCAGAAACACTGACACACGATCTGGCTAGTAAGCCCGATGAAAGCATAACCAGATGGCATATCCGCAGTAAGACCGAAGGTGCATGCCGGTATGTCCCGAATAATGGAGGATTAAAAAAATGGCAAAGTATAGAAAACTTGGAAGAACAGCAAGTCAGAGAAAAGCATTACTGAGAAATCAGGTAACAATGCTTCTTCAGCACGGAAAAATCAGAACAACAGAAGCTAAAGCTAAAGAAATCCGTAAGATCGCAGAAGGTCTTATCGCTTCAGCTGTAAAAGAAAAAGATAACTTCGAAGAAGTTACAATCAAAGCTAAAGTTGCTAAGAAAGATGCAGAAGGCAAGAGAGTTAAAGAAGTAGTAGATGGTAAGAAAGTTACTGTATACGAAGAAGTTGAAAAGACAATCAAAAAAGACAATCCGTCAAGACTTCATGCAAGACGTCAGATGCTGAAAGTACTTTACCCTGTAACAGAAGTTCCGACTGCTGCAGCTGGAAAGAAGAAAAATACAAAAGAAGTTGATCTGGTAGACAAACTGTTTACAGAGATCGCTCCTAAGTATGCAGACCGCAACGGCGGATACACAAGAATCATCAAAATTGGACAGCGTAAAGGTGACGCTGCAATGGAAGTTATTCTTGAGCTTGTATAATCAAATGAGATCGAAAGCCACAGGCATTTATGCCTGTGGCTTTTTGTGTATATAGTGAGCCGGCCTGCTCGATTTCTACCTTTCTTTCTGATAAAAGTCAGTGTATAATAGAAAACATCTGAAAAGAATGTCCTTTAGCAGACGTGAAGGAGGAACGACATGGGACGTGTAGGACGATTTATTTTAAAGGTTGCGGCAGTATTGATATTGATTGTATCGGCGGGTACATTTGCACTTTCTTTGTTTACAGGAGAGACCAGAAATGGGGATAATCTGCAAAGCGAGTTTGATTATCTGATCACAGTGGGAATTTCACAGAGTGGAGAAGAAAGCTCATGGAAGGATGCAAATACAGCGTCTTTTATGGATACATTTGTCAAATCAAACGGCTATGAAGCGGTGTATGCAGATGCAGGTAGCGATCAGGAAAAACAGATTGAAGATGTGGAAGGATTTATAAAACAGGGCGTGGACTATATCATTCTGAATCCGATTTCAGAAATTGGCTGGGATGATGTGTTGGAAGATGCGAAAAAGGCACATATTCCTGTAATCCTTGTAAATAATGGTATTGATACGGATGACAGCAGCCTTTATTCGTGCATGCTTGGAAGTGATTACGGTAAACAGATGAAAAAGGCAGGAAAATGGCTGGATGAATATCTGAAAGAAGAGGACGAGAAAAAGGCAGAGGAAGAAAAGGCGGCTGCTGATGCACAGAGAGAAGCAGAACAGACGGAAAGTGAAGCGGTAGAGGATTCGGCGGAGGATTCTCAGAAAATGGATAGTAAGGCGTCAGATAGTTCCAAAGCGACAGATAGCAAAACATCAGTGGATGGTTCTAAAACAACCGATAGCAGTTCAAATATATCGGGCAACACCAGGACTGAGTCATCAGACAGCAGTACATCTATTCTGAATAAGATTATAAAAGGTAGTTCGTCAGCGAAAGACCAGACGGATTCGACAGAGGAGGAGCAGACAGAAGAAGACATTACCATCAAGATTGCCGCGATTCAGGAATCCATCGGCTCGGAAGAGCAGCTGACGAGAGCACAGGGATATCAGACTATGCTGGAGAAGTATTCGGACTGGGAGATGGTGGCACAGCAGACCGGTGACAATTCCAGAGAAGAGGCACAGAAAGTCATGAAACTGTTTCTTGAGCAGGAACCGGATTTACGGGTAGTGTTTGCAGAGAGTGACGAGATGGCACTGGGAGCCATCGATGCGATCGAGGAATCCGTAAAGACCTGCGGAGAGGATGGAGATATTATTGTGATTTCATTTGGGGGAAGCAAAGCAGGGATCGAAGCTGTAAAAGAAGGTAAATTGAATGTAACCTTTGAATGCAATCCAAACCAGGGACCGAAAGCGGCAGAACTGATCCAGAGACTGGAATCCGATATTTCCATTGATAAGGAACAGTACGTGGAAGAAACATATTTCGATACAACTATGGATTTGGATGAAATTATAGACAACAGAACATATTAAAGGCAGGAAAGAGAAATGATAAAAGTATTTTTGGTTGAGGATGAAATTATTATCAGAAACGGGATTAAGAACAGTATTGACTGGGAAATGCATGGATATGACTTTGTCGGAGAGGCAAGTGATGGAGAACTTGCGTTACCGATGATTCTTGAAAAGAAACCAGACATCCTGATCACGGATATTAAGATGCCTTTTATGGATGGACTGGAACTCAGTGAGCAGGTAAAAAAAGCACTTCCGGCTACGAAAATTATGATTCTGAGTGGATACAATGAGTTTGATTATGCAAAGATGGCAATCAAGATCGGTGTAACCGATTACCTTCTCAAGCCAATTTCTTCAGAAAAATTGTTGGAGGCAGTTAACAAAGTAGCAGAAGAAATTCGGAAAGAGCAAAGTGAAAAAGAGCAGATGAATCAATATGCCCGTGAAATGCAGGAAAACAAAGAAAGAGAAAAGTTTCAGTTTTTCAATCAGGTGTTTGCAGGAAGTATGCCATTTGGAGAATGCCTGGAGCAGGGAAAGCAGCTGGGAATTGAAATAAGTGCAGAGGGATATTGTGTGATTCTCTTTAAGATCATTATGATCGATCATCCGATGGATTATAACGAGGATATTGTAAGTGCAACTGAAGATATAGAAAATCTGAGTGAGCAGACAGAAAAGCTCCTGTGGTTCCGGAGAGGTGTAGAAGGATGGGGATTTATTGCACAGGGAGCTATTGGGGAAGAACTGACTGCAAGAGCTCAGACGTTTAGGGGAGATCTTGAAAAAGTTCTGGAAAAATATAAAAATCTGGGATATTTTGGAGGAATTGGAAGTCAGGTGGGGCGGTTCAGTGAGATTAAAAAATCCTACAATGATGCAAACAGAGCCTTTGCAGAGCGTTTTTCAAGAAGCTTGAGCCAGTTTGTGAGTTATTTAGAGGTTCATTAGGTGGGGGTTCAGAATGACGTTGAGATGCACAGACTCGGAACCATGGCGGAGAACCGGAAAATGCTGGAGCGTTTCCTGAAGACAGGAACAGAAAATGAAGTAAATAGTTTTATGGATGCATATTTTGATGCAGTTGGTGAGCAGAACCTGCAGTCGATGATGCTGAGACAGTATATTGTAATGGATACCTTTATCAGCGTCCAAAGTCTGGGAGACAGTCTGAACATTGAAAAAGAAGATATTGAAAGGGAGCTTGGCGATGTACGGGAGGTATCGCAGTATGTGCAGGAACTGGGGGCAACGAGAAAATATCTGGAAAATATAGTCAGACGAATGATCCGGTTAAGAGAGCAGGCATCGGGCAGACGCTATTCAGAAATTATCGAAAAAGCGAGAGATTATATCGGACAGAATTATATGTCAGAGAATATTTCACTGAACCTGGTGGCTGCGAGTGTCAACATCAGTCCGAGCTATTTTAGCTCTTTGTTTAGTCAGGAGGTTGGCTCAACCTTTGTAGAATATCTGACGGGCGTCCGTATGGAAAAAGCAAAAGAGCTTCTGATGTGTTCGGATAAGAGGACATCGGACATCGGATATGAGGTGGGATACAAGGATTCCCATTATTTCAGCTACATATTCAAAAAGACACAGGGATGTTCGCCGAAGGAATTCCGTTCAAGAGGAAGGGGATAGAATATGAAGGTGAAATATAAGAACTGGTCGATCAATAAGAAACTGCTTTCCATTTCGCTGTCAGCATTTCTGCCGATGGTAATTCTGGCCGCCTATCTGATCGTGTCTTTAAATAATGCGGCATCAGCCTATTCTGAGATTACAAAAAGTGTTGCCTATGCCAACCGTTATGTGAAAGACTTTAAAAGCCGGCTGGATTACAGCATGTATCTTGCTGTGGTAAGTAATATGCAGCTTAAGGAGGTCGGAGATGGAGTTACGACGGTAAACGGAGTAGTGACGGTGAATCCATACGACTATATTACGGAGATGGAAGAGGCGTGTGATAAGATGACGCAAAATGCGACGGTTCCGCTTAACCAGTCACAGGCAAGACGTATTAAAAATTCACTGTCTTCACTCCGTTATTGTGTACAGGATCTGGATAAACAGATTAAAGAACGGACTCCTTATGATGAGAGAATGGAATATTTTAACAGTAATGTCAAAGATCTGACGACACTGGTACAGGCCGGAATCCAGGACTATGTTTATCTGGAAACATCTAATTTTGTGACAGTACAGACAGAGTTGAACCGGAATAACCGTCATTCAACGATGCTGGCAATCGGGGTGGCGATCGTTGCAATGAGCATTTCTCTGTTGTTAAGCGGACGGGCTTCCAGAAGTGTGACCAGACCGATCCATGATTTGTGTAATCTGACTGAAAAGGTCGCCGGTGGAGATTTCTCTGTAAAAACACAGGTTGAAACGGGAGATGAGATTGCAGTACTCACACGAAGCTTTAATGATATGACGGAAGAGATCGGAATTCTGGTAGATGATATCCGGAAGAAACAGGAGAATCTCAGAATCATTGAGAATCGGCTTCTGCAGGAGCAGATCAATCCACATTTTCTTTATAACACGCTTGATGCAATTGTATGGCTTGCTGAAGAAAACAAAAGCGCAGAGGTCGTAAAAATGGTAACTTCCCTTTCCGATTTCTTCCGCACAACTTTGAGCAAAGGACATGATTACATTACTGTGAAGGAAGAGAGAACCCATATCGAGAGTTATCTGGAGATCCAGCAGTTCCGGTATCAGGATATTCTGGATTATGAGATCCGGATGAATGAGGAGATCTATGGTTATATCATACCGAAACTGACACTTCAGCCCCTGGTTGAAAATGCACTTTATCATGGAATTAAGAATAAGCGTGGAAAAGGGAAAATCCTGATCACCGGGGAAAAACAGGGGGATAAGATCATTTTCCAGGTTGTTGATAATGGAAAAGGAATGACGGAAGAGGAGCTGAACAATCTCCGGAAAAAGATGGCAGGAACAGATACAGGAAATGAGGAAAAGGGCTTTGGTGTGTCAAATGTCAATCAGAGAATCAAGTATTATTACGGGGATGAATACGGAGTGTTCTTTGAAAGTAAGGAAAATGAAGGTACGAATGCAACGATCATTATAGCAGCGAAAAATATTCAACCTCCATCATAAAAAATCCTACTTTTTTGCTGAAAAGTGGAAGATTTTTAACAAATAAAGGAAAAATGTCCGTTTAAAAATTATATATTTTTTATTATTATAAGTACATCAAGAGGTTGAGGAAACCCAATAAAGGAGGAACATGTAAAATGAAAAAAAGAAAAGTGTTAGCAGTATTGTTATGTGCAGCGATGACAGCAGCTTTAGCAGTTGGATGCGGTGGAAGTAAAGGATCTGACAGCAGCGAAAAGAGCAGTGATTCATCAAGCTCATCCGATGATGTGATCACAGTAGGTTTTTCACAGGTAGGTGCGGAATCTGACTGGCGTACAGCAAACTCTCAGTCAATGAAAGACACATTCAGCAAAGAAAACGGATATGACCTGATCTTTGATGATGCTCAGCAGAAACAGGAGAACCAGATCACAGCAATCCGTAACTTCATCCAGCAGGAGGTTGATTACATCCTTCTTGCACCTGTTACAGAGACAGGATGGGATACAGTTCTTCAGGAAGCAAAAGATGCAGACATCCCGGTAATCATCGTTGACCGTATGGTTGATGTATCTGATGACAGCCTTTACACAACATGGATCGGAACCGATGCTCTTTGCGAAGGCCGTAAAGCAGCTGAATGGCTGAACGGATTTGCAGAAGCAAAAGGAATCGCAGCATCTGATATCCATATCGCTGATATCCAGGGAACAATCGGCTCTACAGCTCAGATCGGACGTACAAAAGGTCTTGAAGAAGGCGTTGACAAATACGGATGGGATCTTGTAGCTCAGCAGACAGGTGAATTTACACAGGCTAAAGGTCAGGAAGTTATGGAGTCTATGCTGAAACAGTATGACAACATCAACGTAGTATACTGCGAGAATGATAACGAAGCATTCGGAGCAATCGACGCAATTGAAGCAGCTGGTAAGACAGTTGGATCTGATATCACAAACGGCGAAATCATGGTAATTTCTTTCGATACAACACATGCAGGACTTCAGGATGTTCTTGACGGAAAGATCGAATGTGACGTTGAGTGTAACCCACTTCACGGACCACGTGCTGAAGAACTTATCAAAAAACTTGAAGCTGGCGAAGACGTTGAAAAACTGAACTATGTAGATGAAGAAATCTTTGCTAAAGATGACACAGTTAAATCTGTAAAAGCTACAAACAGCTTAGACGAAGAAAAAGATTTTGATGTAACACCACTTACACAGGATATTCTTGACGGACGTGCATACTAAGATGCAGTAGGAGAGTCGGATACATCATCTGACAGACACATAAGGGTGAACTAATAGAGAGGCGTGGTAGATAATAATCGGAATGTGCCGGGTATTTATACTACGCCCTCTTTATTGAAAAAAGGAAAGCAGGTGGAAGAGTATGGAGGGTAATGTTGTACTTACAATGCGGGATATTTCCAAGACATTTCCCGGTGTAAAAGCATTGCAGCATGTTGATTTTACACTTCGCAAGGGCGAGATTCACGCTCTGATGGGTGAGAACGGTGCAGGAAAATCTACACTGATCAAAGTTCTTACCGGTGTACATGAATTTGAAAATGGCGAGATCCGTCTGGATGGAAAAGACGGTCCGATTATCAATAGATCACCACAGGACGCACAGAATAATGGTATCAGTACTGTATATCAGGAAGTTAACCTTTGTCCGAACCTGACGGTGGCAGAAAATCTGTTTATTGGACGCGAACCAAGAAAAGCAGGATTTATTGACTGGCGTACAATGAACAAGCGTGCAACAGAATTGCTTGAAAGTCTTGAAATCGATGCTTCAGCAACACAGAAGCTGGAAGAGGTTTCTCTGGCAAGACAGCAGATGATCGCAATCGCACGTGCAGTTGATATGAAATGTAAGGTTCTGATCCTTGATGAACCAACTTCATCTCTGGATGATGATGAGGTTGCAAAGCTGTTCAAACTGATGAACAGACTGAAAGGAGAAGGCGTAGGTATTATTTTCGTAACACACTTCCTGGAGCAGGTATATGAAGTCTGCGACAGGATCACTGTTTTGCGAAATGGTGAACTGGTTGGAGAATATGAAGTCAAAGATCTGCCAAGAGTTATGCTTGTAGCCAAGATGATGGGTAAAGACTTTGATGATCTTGCAGATATCAAAGGTGATCATGCAGAACTCAAAGAGTTTATCCCGGTTATCGAAGCTGAGGGACTTGGCCATAAAGGAACGATCAAACCGTTCGATATGACGATCAATAAAGGTGAGGTTGTCGGATTTACAGGACTTCTTGGATCCGGACGTTCTGAACTTGTCCGTGCAATTTACGGAGCTGATAAAGCAGATTCCGGTAAATTGAAAGTAAATGGAAAAGAAGTAAAGATCCATGCTCCAATCGATGCAATGAAGCTTGGTATGGCATATCTTCCGGAGGACAGAAAGAAAGATGGTATCATTGCAGACCTGTCTGTGCGTGAAAACATCATTATCGCACTTCAGGCGAAAAAAGGTATGTTCCATCCAATGAGCAGAAAAGAGATGGATGAAGCAGCAGATAAATACATCAAGATGCTTCAGATTAAGACAGCAAGCCGCGAGACTCCGATCAAGAGTCTGTCAGGTGGTAACCAGCAGAAGGTTATCATCGGAAGATGGCTTCTTACAAATCCGGATTTCCTGATCCTGGACGAACCTACAAGAGGTATTGATATCGGAACCAAGACAGAGATCCAGAAGCTGGTACTTGATCTTGCAGATCAGGGAATGTCGGTTGCATTTATTTCTTCTGAAGTAGAAGAAATGCTCCGTACCTGCTCACGTATGGCAGTCATGCGAGACGGCAGGAAGGTTGGAGAAATTTCCGGTGATGAATTATCACAGGAAGGCATCATGAAAGCAATCGCAGGAGGTGAAGAGTAATGAGCACAAATAAATCAGGATGGAAAAAGCTTACCTCTATGAGGCTTTTCATGCCACTGGTATGTCTGCTTGCAATCATTATCGTAGCAACAATTACAATTCCGGGATTCTTAAGCATATCTCTTAAAAATGGAGTTCCATACGGATATCCGGTCGATGTTATCAACCGTGCGTCCGAGCTGGTTATCCTGGCTGTTGGTATGACACTTGTTACAGCAGCATCCGGAGGACAGGATATCAGTGTCGGAGCTGTTATGGCAGTTGCCGCAGCTGTATGCTGCCAGATCCTTTCCGGTGGAGAAGTATCTGTAAACTCTCTGTCAGCACCGATCATCGTTGCATTTCTTGCAGCACTGGTTGCTTCAGGAATCTGCGGTGCATTTAACGGATTTCTGGTTGCAAAGCTGAACATTCAGCCGATGGTCGCAACATTGATCCTTTACACAGCAGGACGTGGTATCGCACAGCTGATCACAGACGGACAGATTACATATATCCGTGTAAAATCTTACCAGGTATTCGGAAGCTACGTTGGAAAATTCCCGATTCCGATGCCGGTTGTAATTGCGATTATCGTAGTTATCATTGCATATGCAATTTTGAAAAAGACAGCTCTTGGACTTTACATCGAGAGTGTTGGTATTAACGGAACCGCATCCAGACTGGTCGGACTGAACTCAACCATGATCAAATTCCTTACTTACCTGATCTGTGGTGTACTTGCAGGTGTTGCAGGATTTGTGGCTTCCAGCCGTATCTATTCTGCAGACGCCAACAACATTGGTCTGAACCTTGAAATGGATGCCATCCTTGCAGTTTCCCTCGGTGGAAACGCCCTTGGTGGTGGTAAGTTCAGCCTGATGGGATCTGTAATCGGAGCTTATACAATCCAGGCACTTACAACAGTTCTTTACGGACTGAATGTATCAGCCGATCAGCTTCCAGTCTACAAGGCAATCGTTGTTGTAGTCATCGTTGTCCTTCAGAGCCCGGTATTCAAGAAATTTATTGCAGTACAGAAAGAAAAAAGAACATCAAAGGCTGCAGTGAAAGGAGGAGCTAACTAATGAAAGCAAAAGTATCCGGAACAAAAAAGAAAATTAACGGAACGACATTCCTCCTTATGATCACAATTTTACTGTTTGTTGTAATGTATGCAGCAGGTATGATCGTGTTCAACGATAAAGGTTTTGCGAAACCGCAGATGTTCCTGAACCTGTTCATTTCCAATGCAGGTCTTCTGGTCATTGCAATGGGTGAAACAATTGTTATGATCACAGCCGGAATCGATATCTCAGTTGGTTCCGTTACAGCACTTGTATGTATGGTTGCTGCAAACCAGATGGAAAATCACGGCGCAAGCGCTTATACAGCACTTCTTATGGCACTGGTGATCGGACTTCTCTTTGGTCTGGTTCAGGGATTCCTGGTATCTTATCTGGAGATCCAGCCATTCATCGTAACACTGGCAGGTATGTTCTTTGGACGTGGTATGACATCGATCATCAGTACAGATATGATTTCTATCAAAAATGCAACTTTCATGGCATGGGCTAAATACAAAATTTACATGCCGTTTGGTTCTTACAGTAAGAGAGGAAAATTCCTCCCGGCATATATTTACCCGACGGTTATCATCGCAATCATCGTTCTGATCGTGATCATGATCATTATGAAGTATACAAAATTCGGACGTTCTGTATATGCGATCGGTGGAAATGAACAGAGTGCACTTATGATGGGACTGAATGTTAAGAAAACAAAAATGTGTGCATACCTTCTGGACGGCTTCCTTGCAGGACTTGGTGGATTCCTCTTCTGTATGAACAGCTGTGCCGGATTCGTAGAGCAGGCAAAAGGTCTTGAGATGGATGCGATTTCATCCGCCGTTATCGGTGGTACACTGCTTAGTGGTGGTGTCGGAACTCCATTCGGAACCCTGTTCGGTGTATTGATCAAAGGAACGATTTCCAGCCTGATCACAACACAGGGAACACTTTCAAGCTGGTGGGTACGAATCGTACTTTCCGCACTCCTCTGCTTCTTCATCGTTCTGCAGTCTGTATTTGCAAGCCTGAAGAAGAAAAACTAAAGAAAGAACAGTACTTTAAACATTACAGGCGAAAAGAGAAAACGACGGGTATTGACGGAAACTTTTTAATTGCCTATAATAAAAAAGTAGGATTTAAACACCGGATGTTCATATCGTACATCCGGTGTTCTTTTTGTAAGTATTGAGTATAAAGTGGAAGGAGAAAGATAAGATATGAAAATTGGGATTGCGAATGACCATTCTGCAGTGGATATGAAAAAGCAGGTGGTAGAGTATCTTGTGGAAAAAGGATACGAAGTTGTCAATTACGGAACAGATTCTTATGAGAGCTGTCCTTATCCGAAATATGGAGAAAAGATTGGAAAAGCAGTTGCAGACGGAGAAGTGGATCTCGGAGTTGCAATCTGTGGTACCGGTCTTGGAATTTCAATGGCAGCCAATAAGGTTCACGGTGTTCGCGCAGCGGTATGTTCTGAACCATATACGGCAAAGATGGCAAGAGAACATAACAATGCAAATGTGATTGCGTTTGGTGCAAGAGTAATTGGAATCGAGATGGCAAAGATGATCCTTGATACATTTCTTGGTGCAGAGTTCCTTGGGGGACGTCACCAGGATCGTGTAGATATGATTATGGCGATCGAAGATAATCAGTAGAGTGGATGAAAAACAAAAAGAGCGGATAAAGGCAATGAAAAAGCTTTTATCTGCTCTTTTTGTGTATACGGTGAGCCAAGTGCAGATTTGTGGCTGCACAAGGTTCTGTATCTGGTGAAGGGAAGGTGTTACAGGAGTGCAGGAACCGGAAAAAGCTTGTTATACTTGTTTTGGTGGTGTCAAAAAACAATTCCATATTACTTAATGTTTTATAAGAAGTGTACAAAAGGTACAAAAAGAAGAATACAAGTTGGAACGGCAATAAAATGCAAATATGTATTCAAGTTGTACGCATATGATAAATACAACTTAGCAAAAACATACAAAAGTTGTACGATAATTTGTAACATATTACGGGTTGAAAATCAGGTGTTTTTTAAGGTATATTAGAGATAACGAGAGCAGGGGATTTGTACGTAAATCAGGGGGGATGAAGAAAAAAGTGAAAGAAACATCAGCAAAGTATGAAGGAATTGTAAGATGGATCCGAGAACAGATTGAAGCGGAAGAACTGCAGCCGGGAGAGCGGATAGAGTCGGAATACCAGCTTTGTGACCGTTTTGGGGTAAGTCGTCAGACCGTCCGACATGCGATCGCTGTTCTGGAAAAAGAAGGTATGATCGAGAAACGCCGTGGAAGTGGGACTTATATAAAGGAAAGTGGCATCATCGGGGTGAGACGAAAAAAGACGATGCAGATCGCAGTGATGACAACTTTTGTTCAGGAATACATTTTTTCTGGTATTATTCAGGAAATCGAGAACAAGATGTCAAGCGCCGGATATGGAATCCAGATTTCCATCACCAACAATTCTGTAGAAAAAGAACGTTTTATATTGAAAAGCATTCTGGATAAGAAAAGAGTGGATGGAATTATAGCGGAACCGACAAAGAGTGGTCTTCCTAATCCAAATCTTGATCTGTACAGGCATATCATGGAGCAGGGAATCCCGGTAATCTTTATCAACAGCTATTATCCGGAACTGAAAGCGCCGCATGTAAGTCTTGATGACAAGATGGCAGGAAAGATGGCGACGGAATATCTGATCCAGTGCGGACACCGTGAGATCGCAGCGATTTTCAAGGCAGATGACGGGCAGGGACACAGAAGGTATGCCGGTTATATCGAAGCTTTGATGGAAGCAGATATCAGGATCAAAGATGAACGGGTTGTCTGGATTGATACCGAAGATGTGCGCAATCGCAATATGCGTGAGGAAAGCAGCTGGATCTTAAGAAGGATCCAGGGATGTACGGCATGTGTATGCTACAACGATGAGGTCGCGAGCAGTCTTGCAGCGACATGTCTGGAACAGAAGATCAAAGTGCCGGACAAGATGTCGATCATTGGAATCGATGATTCTGATCTGGCAAATTATTGCGAAGTACCGCTTGCTTCTGTGAAAAATCCGATCCGGGAGCTTGCGAAGAAGGCAGCAGAAGAGATCCTTGATCTTATGCAGGAGAAAGAAGTGCCGGACAGTGTGGAACTGAAACCGGAGATTATCAACCGGAGTTCTGTAAAAATTATCAAATAAAAATATTTATCAAATCAAATATATTTTATGAAAGGAAAGGTAAAGAAAAAATGAGTGATGTAAAGAGTATGATCGAAGCAGGAAAGACTTCCCTTGGAATCGAGTTTGGTTCCACACGAATCAAAGCAGTTCTGGTAGGAGAAGATAATGCACCGATTGCTTCGGGAAGCCATGAATGGGAGAACCGTCTTGACAACGGTGTCTGGACTTACACGTTAGAGGATATCTGGACAGGTCTTCAGGACTGCTACAAAGATCTTGCCGAAGATGTGAAGAAGCAGTATGGCGTTGAGCTTACTACTGTCGGAGCACTTGGATTCAGTGCCATGATGCATGGATATATGGTATTTGACAAAGCAGGAGAACAGCTTGTACCGTTCCGTACATGGAGAAATACAATGACAGAGCAGGCAGCAAAAGAACTGACAGAATTATTCCAGTTCAATATGCCACAGAGATGGAGCGGAGCACATCTGTATCAGGCAATCCTGAACAAAGAAGAGCATGTAAAGGATATTGATTTTATTACAACGCTTGCAGGTTATGTACACTGGAAACTGACAGGGGAGAAAGTCCTTGGGGTTGGTGACGCATCCGGAATGTTCCCGATCGACAGCACAACACGTAACTGGAATAAAGAGATGCTTGCCAAGTTCGATGAACTGGTTGCACCGAAGGGATATCCTTGGAAAGTAGAAGATATCCTTCCGAAAGTCCTGGTTGCAGGTGAAAAGGCAGGAACACTTACCGAAGAAGGTGCAAAGCTTCTGGACCCAACAGGAAAGCTTCAGGCAGGCATTCCGGTATGCCCTCCGGAAGGTGATGCAGGAACCGGTATGGCAGCTACGAACAGCGTCAGAGTCCGCACCGGTAATGTATCAGCAGGAACCAGCGTATTTGCAATGGTTGTTCTTGAAAAAGCACTTGTGAAAGTACATGAAGAGATCGATATGGTAACAACACCTGCAGGAGATGCCGTGGCAATGGTTCACTGCAACAACTGTACTTCAGATCTGAATGCATGGGTAAATATTTTCAAAGAATTTGCAGAAGCATTCGGTATGAAAGTCGATATGAACGATCTGTTCGGAACTCTTTACAACAAAGCTCTGGAAGGTGACGCAGACTGTGGCGGTCTGATGTCTTATAACTTCTTCGCAGGAGAACCGGTTGTTGGATTTGACGAAGGACGTCCGTTATTTGTTCGTATGCCGGACAGCAAATTCAATCTTGCAAACTTCATGAGAGCAAACTTATATGCATCTCTGGAAGTCCTGAAAGTCGGAATGGACATTCTTCTGAAAGAAGAGAAAGTAGCTGTTGATGAGATCCTCGGACACGGCGGACTCTTTAAGACAAAAGGCGTTGGACAGAGCATCCTGGCAGCAGCACTTGACACACCGGTATCTGTTATGGAGACAGCCGGAGAAGGCGGAGCATGGGGAATCGCACTTCTTGCATCTTACATGAACAACAAGGCAGAAGGCGAGGCTCTGGATGATTATCTGGATGCAAAAGTATTTGCAGGACAGAAGGGTACAAAGATGAATCCGGATCCGAAGGATGTAGAAGGATACAATGCATTTATCGAACGCTTCAAGAAGACGCTTCCGATCATGAAAGCTGCAACAGAGACTATGAAATAGAACCCGAAATATTTTACATAAACACAGGAGGCTAAAGTAATGTTAGAAGAACTGAAAAAAGAGGTTTATGAAGCCAATATGCTTCTGCCTAAGTATGGACTTGTCACATTTACCTGGGGCAATGTCAGCGGAATCGACCGTGAAAGCGGGCTTGTTGTGATCAAACCGAGCGGTGTGGATTATGACAAAATGACAGCAGATGACATGGTTGTTGTAGACCTGGAAGGAAACCGCGTGGAAGGCAACTTAAATCCGTCTTCTGATACGGCAACACATCTGGAACTCTATAAAGCGTTCCCGGAGATGGGGGGTATCGTCCATACACATTCCCCATGGGCAACCAGCTGGGCACAGGCAGGAAGAGGAATTCCTTGCTACGGAACCACACATGCCGACTATATGTACGGTGAGATCCCATGTGTCCGCAATCTGACAAAAGAAGAAATCGACGAAGCATATGAGAAGAATACAGGAGTTCTCATTGTGGAACATTTCAAAGACACAGAATACATGGCAATGCCTGCAGTACTCTGCAAGAACCACGGACCGTTCACCTGGGGAACCGATCCTCACAATGCAGTTCACAACGCAGTCGTACTCGAAGAAGTAGCAAAAATGGCAGCCCGCTGTGAAATGATCAATCCAGACGTAAAACCTGCCCCACAGGAATTACAGGATAAACACTACTACAGAAAACACGGTAAAGACGCGTACTATGGACAATAAGCTATGAGGGCGAAAACCGGGAGATAGCTGGCGTCAGCTTGCTGACAGTTAGCTATCTTACGGTTTTCATGCGAATGCCAATGAGCATCGAACGAGCTGTGCTCGTGAGATGGCCCACATAGCGTAGTAAATCATTCGACACATGAATTTAGTGCGTTGCCTGTTCGGCGCACTTAGTGAGCGGGAGCGTATGCGACCGCGAGCTTAGTAAGACCGAACTTGTGTTGGGAAGATAGAGTAAATCATTCAGACAACACAGTCAGCTTGCTGACAGTTAGCTATCTTACGGTTTTCATGCGAATGCCAATGAGCATCGAACGAGCTGTGCTCGCGAGATGCGCCCACATAGCGTAGTAAATCATTCAACAAAGAAATTAAATAAAAAGGAGAATAAAAACATGTTAGTACAGAAAGATTACAAATTTTGGTTTTGCACAGGATCACAGGATTTATACGGAGATGAATGCCTCGCACACGTAGCAGAACATTCACAGATCATCGTAAAAGCCCTCAACGAATCAGGAATTCTTCCATACGAAGTAGTCTGGAAACCAACCCTGATCACGAATGAAGTAATCAGAAGAACCTTCAACGAAGCAAATACAGATGAAAACTGTGCAGGTGTTATTACATGGTGCCATACATTCTCACCGGCAAAATCATGGATCCTCGGATTAAAGGAACTGAGAAAACCATTACTTCATCTTCATACACAGTTCAACCGTGAAATCCCATACGACACCATCGATATGGACTTTATGAATGAGAACCAGGCAGCTCATGGCGACCGTGAATTCGGACACATTTTCACACGCCTTCATAAGAACCGTAAAGTCATCATGGGTTACTGGGAAGACAAAGAAATACAGGAAAGAATCGGTGACTGGATGCGTACAGCAGTTGGCGTCATCGAAAGCAGCCATGTACGTGTTATGCGTGTAGCTGACAACATGAGAAACGTTGCCGTAACAGAAGGTGACAAAGTAGAGGCTCAGATCAAATTCGGATGGGAAGTTGATGCTTACCCGGTAAATGAAGTTGCTGACGCAGTAGCTCAGGTTGGACAGGGCGATGTAAATGCTCTTGTTGAAGAATATTATGACAAATATCAGATCCTTCTTGAAGGAAGAGATGAAGCTGAATTCAGAAAACATGTAGCAGTTCAGGCTCAGATCGAACTTGGATTTGAAAGATTCCTCGAAGCAAACAATTATCAGGCAATTGTTACACACTTCGGAGATCTTGGATCACTTCAGCAGCTTCCGGGACTTGCAATGCAGAGACTGATGGAAAAAGGATATGGTTTCGGTGCGGAAGGTGACTGGAAGACAGCAGCTATGGTCCGTGTAATGAAGATCATGACACAGGGCAAGAAAGATGCAAAGGGAACTTCCTTCATGGAAGACTACACATACAACCTTGTACCTGGAAAAGAAGGCATCCTGGAAGCTCATATGCTGGAAGTTTGCCCGACAATCGCAGACGGACCGATCAGCATCAAGTGCCAGCCACTTAGCATGGGTGACAGAGAAGATCCTACACGTCTTGTATTTACAGCCAAAGAAGGACCGGCTATCGCAACATCACTTGTTGATCTTGGCGACAGATTCCGCCTGATCATCAACAGTGTAGACTGCAAGAAGACAGAGAAACCGATGCCGAAGCTTCCGGTTGCAACTGCATTCTGGACACCACAGCCAGACCTCAGAACAGGCGCAGAAGCTTGGATTCTGGCAGGTGGAGCTCACCATACAGCATTCTCTTATGACCTGACACCGGAACAGATGGGTGACTGGGCAGAAGAAATGGGAATTGAAGCTGTTTATATTGATAAAGATACAAAGATCAGAGATTTCAAAAATGAATTAAGATGGAATGAAGCTGCGTATAGAAAATAAATGGCAGCAGATGAATTCTAAGGAATAGAAAGCCGGGCAGAAGCACATTTAAAAGTGAACTGCCCGGTTTTTTACAACGTATAAAGTTCTAGGTAAAGTAAAAGTTGGAAAACAGAACAGTAAAAAAGTTAAATTTTACTAAAGTGATTTATTTCTCCGAAATGTGTGCTATAATGAATTAAATAAATTGCAAAGGAAAGTCATCAAGGGAAAATGCATTAAGGCAATATTGAAAGAAAATAAAAAGAAAGAGAAATAATGGGGAAGGACATGGCGACGATTAAGGACATTGCGGCAAAAGCGGGGGTTTCAATAGCGACAGTATCCAGAGTGTTGAATCATGATGAAACTTTGAATGCGCAGGAAGAAACAAAAAAAAGAATTTTTGAAATTGCGGAGGAATTAGAATACGAAGTACGCGCACAGAAAAAACGAAGGCGAAAACTGAAGATAGGTGTATTTTATTCTTATTCTCCTGAAGAAGAACTTCAAGATCCTTATTATCTTTGTATCAGACTTGCTATAGAAAAAAAACTGGAAGAAGAAGGATATACAAAGGTGATTGTGAAACTGGATGATTCGCCGGAGATGATCAACGGATTAGATGGTGTAATCTGTACTGGTACATTTACAAAAAAAATGGTAGAAGCAATAGAGATATGGGAATGCCCGGTTATATTTATTGATGCAGATCCAAACCCAAAGAGATTCGATTCAATTGTGGTAGACTATAGACGGGCAGTAGAAGAGATTGTTTCCTATCTGGTAGAGTGTGGACATACGAAAATAGGGATGATCGGCTGTCGAGAAGTTGATAAGGAGGGGGATGAAGTACTGGATACGAGAATACAGCATTTTCAAGACGCTTTGAAAAAACGGGGACTGTATCACCCGGAATATACAAAGTTTGGTGCTTATTATGCAAAATATGGATACAAACTTCTGAAAGAGTTTTACGAGGAAGGAAATCTGCCGACTGCTTTGTTTGTTGCGAATGATTCGATGGCAGCAGGAAGTTATCGGGCTGCATATGAACTTGGGCTTAAAATACCGGATGATATCAGTATTATTGGCTTTAATGATATCCCAACTGCGAAATACATGGTTCCTCCACTTACTACAGTGAGATTGTACATGGAGTTCATGGGAGAATATGCAGTAAAACTTCTGGAAGAGCGAATTATGCATGGAAGAGAGATTTGTGTAAAAGTTTCAATCCCGACTAAACTTTATATACGTGACAGTGTTAAAAAATTTTAATAAGGTAAAAAGTAAGAGGCTATGGAACGGAGTGTGTCCTATAGCCTCTTTATATATACAGATCGAGTAATGACAGATTGTTTGATTATGATTTTTTGATGAAAATAAAGAGTTAAAATCAACCAAGTAAAAATATATAATTTTATTTAAAATAAGATACGGTTTTACCAAGATAAAAATTGTGAAAAGTATATAAAAATATGGTGTAAATAATAGGTAAAATAGAGAAAAAATATTTATAGGGTAAAAAGTATTTACATTTAACCAGTAAAATAGTATATTGGTTTTACCAAATAAAATAAGTGAATCAAAGGAGGAAATGATTTATGAAGAGGAAAATTGCAGTAATGTGCGTACTTGCACTTACAGGAACAATGATGTTGACTGCTTGTGGAAACAAGAAAGACAGTAATGACGGAAAGACAAGTGACGGAAAGACAGCAATCCGTTTTGCAACATGGGATGTAGCTGATGATGTAGATGCTCAGCAGAAACTTGTAGATAAATTTAATGAGGAACATGATGATATTGAAGTAACACTGGAAGCATACGGAAGTGATTTTGATACAAAAATCAGTGCAGGTATGGGATCTGGAGATACACCGGATGTTATGTATATGTGGAACTATCCGGCATATGCAGATGGTCTTGAACCTCTGGATGAGTATATCGACAAAGAAGGCGATGACTATAAGAATGATTTCTACAGCACATTGTGGAATTACAACTCATTAGACGGAACAACATATGGTATTCCAGTGGGATTTACAACACATTCACTTTTCTATAACAAAGACCTTTTTGCACAGGCTGGTGTAGAAGAACCTACAGATGACTGGACATGGTCAGATCTTCAGGCAGCTGCCAAGACAATTGAAGAAAAGACAGGTCAGAAAGGTTTTGCATTCCAGATGAAACCAGATCCGTATGATTTTGAAATGTATCTGTGGAGCAATGGAACTGCTTATTGTGACGAAGACGGACAGATGGCAGGTCAGATTGATTCAAAAGAATCTCAGGAAGTATTTAAAATGTTCCAGGATATGGAAAAAGACGGATATGCAATTGCAACAGAAAAGAACGGAACTGATGAATTCCGTGCCGGTACAGCAGCAATGTATGTATATGGATCATGGTCAATTGCTTCTCTTAATGAGGATGGAATGAATTATGGTGTGGCAAAAATTCCTTCTTTTGACGGAAAGACCTCTGTAAGTATTCTGAGCTCTTCAGGACTTTCTATTTCAAAAGACAGCAAGAACAAAGATGCTGCATGGGAATTCGTAAAATACTGGACAGGCGAAGAATGCAACAAAGCAAGAATCGGTATGGAACTTCCGGTACTTAACAGTGTTGTAGAATCTGAGGGTATCATGGATGAACCAGAATATGCACCATTCTATGAGATGCTTGAGCAGAGTGACGGACATACTCCGGCAAGCTTCCTGATTGAAGACTGGTCAGAAATTTCAGAAAACCTCAGCTTATCATTTGAACAGATTTTCAATCCAAGCTCATACATGGATGTAAAAGATGTTTTAAAAGAAGCAGCAGACGCACAGTAATAGCATACAAACAAACCGGCGCCGGAACAATTTATGATTCCGGCGTCGATAAATAGGAGAGAAGAAAAATGAAGCAGAGAAAATTCCTGAAGACGGCCACACCGTATTTGTTTATTATGCCGTGGATTATCGGATTCCTTGTATTTACAATCGGTCCCCTGATTCTGTCTTTGATCATGAGCTTTTTTGACTGGCCGCTTACAACAGCGCCAACATTCAGGGGACTTGGGAACTATATTGATATGTTTACAAAGGACAAACAGTTCTGGAAATCCCTTATAATCAGTTTGAAATATGCGGCAATTTTCGTACCGCTTAACATGATTATTGCATTGTTCCTTGCAATGCTGATCACACAGCCGGTTAAAGGAGTAAAAGTATTCCGTACAATTTTCTATATTCCGGCAGTTATCTCAGGTGTAGCGGTTTCTATCATCTGGGGATGGATCCTCAACGGAGATTATGGTGTATTGAATTATCTGTTATCTCTTCTGGGAATCAAAGGACCGAAGTGGCTGGTTGATCCGGCATGGGCACTCCTTGCAGTTATAATTGCAAGTGCGTTTGGTGTTGGAACGATGATGCTTATCTTCTACACAGATATCAAAAATATTCCGGTTGATGTATACGAAGCTGCATCCATTGATGGAGCAGGTCCTGCAAGGAAATTTTTCAGTATTACACTTCCGATTATTACACCTACAATTTTATTTAACCTGATTACGTCAATTATCAGTTCTTTCCAACAGGTAACATTGGTTATGCTTCTTACCGGAGGCGGACCGCTTAAATCTACCTACTTCTATGGACTGTTTACATACAATAACGCATTCAAACATCACAAACTTGGATATGCCAGTGCAAACGCATGGGTAATGTTTATCATCATTCTGCTGCTGACTGCCGTGGTATTCAAGTCATCATCCGCATGGGTATTCTATGAGACAGAAGCTAAAAACAGCGGAGCAAAGAAAACAAAAAAGAAAAAAGGGGGTAGAAAGTAATGAAGATGTCTAAAAAATCAAAAATTGTAATTTACATATTACTCGGACTGGTAGCCATTTACTTTCTTGCACCGTTTATTTACATGCTGTTTTCTGCATTTAAGACAGAAGGAGAAGCAATTGCATATCCACCGAAACTTCTGCCGTCAGAATGGCATTTTGAGAACTTTATTAATGCATGGAAATCACAGCCGTTTGGAACATATCTTTGGAATTCAATTCTTGTAACAGTTCTGACAACAGTCGGACAGGTTCTTTCATGTTCACTGGTTGCTTATGGATTTGCAAGATTTAACTTTAAAGGGAAAAATATTCTCTTTATGATCCTGCTTTCAACAATGATGATTCCATGGGATGTTACCATGATTCCGCAGTACATGGAATTCAACTTATTCGGATGGATCAATACACTGAAGCCGCTGATCGTGCCGGCATGGTTCGGATCTGCCTATTATGTATTCCTGATGAGACAGTTCCTTATGGGAATCCCGAAGGATTTTGAGGAAGCAGCACGAATTGACGGCGCAAATCAGTTCCAGATTTACTGGAAGATTTTCATGCCGATCATGAAACCTTCGTTGATTCTTGTCGGTGTACTTAATATGCTGACTGTATGGAATGACTATCTTGGACCACTCATTTTCTTACAGGACAGAAGCAAATATACATTGGCACTTGGACTTGCTTCATTTAAAGGAGTTCACAGTACACAGATTATTCCGATGCTCTGTATTACGATTATTATGATTATTCCGCCGATCATTATTTTCATTATCGCGCAGAAATATATTGTTGAAGGAACCAGTGGTTCTATCAAATAGACAGGCGTATGGAGCGGTCAGGCAGACTGTATCTGTCTGACCGCTGTTGTTGTCTTATATGGGATACCGCTTGAGAGGAGAAAATTATGGCAAGAAAAACAGTAAAAAGATGGGAAGACCATCGGATTACCGGAATTGGGAGAAGAGAAGCACGAACGGCTTTTTATAAAGATTCGCAAAAGAAAATCAGTTTAAATGGGGAATGGAATTTTAAATATGTTGATGCACCGGAATTATCACCGGAAGGATTTGAACAGTCAAGGGCATGTGAAGGATGGGATAAGATTGATGTTCCGTCCGTATGGCAGCTTAGAGGGTATGACAAGATGCATTACACAGATGTGTTATATCCATTTCCGGTAAACCCACCGTATGTACCAGATGAAAATCCAACTGGAATTTATAAAAAGACAGTTGTATTAGATGAACAGTGGATGGAAAAAGACACGGTTCTGAAATTCCACGGTGTTGACAGTGCATTTGATGTATGGGTAAATGGAAACCATGTTGGATTTGGAAAAGTCAGCAGACTGCCTTCAGAATTTGACATTACCGGGTTTGTAAAAACAGGTGAAAATGACATTACCGTTCGTGTATATAAGTGGTCAGACGGTACTTATCTGGAAGATCAGGATATGTGGTGGTTATCAGGAATCTACAGGGATGTAGAACTGATCAATGAGGAAAAGAATGCAGTTCTGGATCTTCGGGTAAATGGAACACTGGATGACAGCTACAAAAATGGTCTTTTTACAGCTGGAATTACAATGAAACAGGCTGGTACAAATCTTGGCTGGAAGCTTTCTTATAAAGGAAAGACTGTTCTTGAAGGTGAACTTGTTTCAGAAGGAAAAGATATATGTATTGAGGCTGAGATTCCGGAAGTTCATACATGGACAGCCGAGACACCTGAGTTATATGAATTTACAGTAATGACAGAAAAACAGGAAGTAACAGTCAGATGTGGATTCCGCAAAATCGAGATCAAAGATAAGAACTTCCGTGTCAATAATCAGGTAATCCTTCTGAACGGAGTCAATCATCATGATTATAATCCAAGAGAAGGAAGAAGAGTGACAAGAGAGCAGATGGAATCAGATATTCGTCTGATGAAACAGTACAATATCAATGCTGTTCGTTGCTCGCATTATCCGGCAAATGAATATTTTTATGATCTGTGTGACGAATATGGACTTTATGTGATCAATGAAGCAGACCTGGAATGCCATGGATTTGAATGGGTAGAAAATTATACATGGATCACAGATGATGAGACATGGAAAGATGCCTATGTAGACCGCAGTGTCCGTATGGTAAAGAGAGACAGAAATCATCCATCGATTATTATGTGGTCTATGGGAAATGAATCCGCATTCGGATGCAATTTCCGCAGTGCAGCAGAAGCAATCCGTGAGTTGGATGATACCAGACTGGTTCATTACGAGGGAGATTTTGAGGCAGAAGTGACAGATGTATATTCTACGATGTATACCAGACTGAAAGGTCTCAAAGAGATTGCTGAATATCAGATCAAAGGGGATAAACCACACGTAATGTGTGAATATGGACATGCGATGGGAAACGGTCCTGGAGGATTAAAAGCATACCAGGATATGTATCGCAAGTACAAACGTCTTCAGGGTGGATTTCTCTGGGAGTGGTATGATCATGGAATTTACACTGAAGAAGAGGATAAGAAGTATTATAAATACGGTGGAAATTATGGAGATTTTCCAACTAATGGGAACTTCTGTATCGATGGGATTCTGATGCCGGACAGAACACCGTCTCCGGGAATGGAAGAATACAAACAGATCATTGCACCGGTAGAAATTATGGCTGTTGAAGGAAGCATGAGAAAAATTCAGATCCGGAATTATTATGATTTCCTGAATCTGGATACCGTAATGATTCACTGGGAAGTGAAGGCTGAAGATCAGACGGTACAGGAAGGAACTATTGAAAGACTTTCTGTTGCTCCACATGAAGGAAAGATCATTACCTTACCGCTTACTGCATTTGAATTACAGGCAAATACAGATTATTATCTGAATCTGACTGTATGCCAGAAAGAAGAAAGGAGCTATGCACCGGCAGGACATGAAATCAAGAAAGTTCAGATTCCGATGCAGATCCGAAAAGATGAATTTTCAGTAAGAGAAACAGCTGATAAGCTTCAGGTAACAGAAGGTCAGGGAGTTCTTACCGTACAGAACAGTCGTGTGACAGCAAAATTCAGTACTGTATTTGGAAAATTAGTTTCCTTTGGAAAAGATGGAAAAGAATATCTGACTGAAGGACCGAGGATGAACGTATATCGTGCAACAATCGATAACGATATGTACAAGAAAGAGGACTGGATGAATAAATATTTCATTCAGAAACCGGTAGAAGAGACAGAGTATGTCAGTTGCCAGGAAGAAGTCGATAAGGTGATCGTCCAGATCGGAACATTCTTCAGTTGCTATAACCAGTCCTGGGGATTTGAATGTGACTATACATATGAAATCTATTCATGTGGTCAGATGAAAGTTGAACTGCAGGGTAAGGCAGTGCAGAGAGGAAAATTGGAACCGGCATTCTTCCCACGAATCGGCATTGTTATGAAGGGAAATAAAGACTTCCAGAAGACAATGTGGTATGGTATGGGACCTGGTGAAAGCTATGTAGACAGCAAGGCTGCATCTGTTATGGGAGTTTATGAAAATACAGTCGACGGAATGATGACAGATTATGTGTTCCCACAGGAAAACGGACATCGTGAACAGGTAAAATGGTTCCGTATTGGAGATGGAAAAGATGGTCTGTTATGCAAGATGGAGGAGAAGCTTGGTCTGAACCTTGCAAATTATACCGATGAAAGTCTGGAAAAAGCACAGCATCCATTTGAAATTGAGAAAGCGGATGATGTGATTATCCATCTGGATTATCGCCAGTCAGGACTTGGAAGCAACAGCTGTGGAGAAGAACAGTTGGAAGAAAATAAAGTAAAACTTCAGGATTTTGCAATGGCATTTACTGTACAGGCAGCAGAATGCGGAACCGAAATCCGGGAAGCAAGAAAACAGTACATCGATTAAGAATAAAGGAGACAATCATATATGAGCAGAGAAATGTTTTCAGAAAATCTGAGAAACAGATTACATAGCGATGAATGGCTCATCTGGCAGGATCAGTATGAGGCAAAAGAGAATCTCAAATATGAGAGTTTGTTTGCACTTTCCAATGGCTACCTTGGAATCCGGGGAAGTCATGAGGAAGGAACAAAGATTACACTTCCATATCTTTATATCAATGGAGTGTTTGACAAGTCAGAGACATTTATGCGTGAACTTTCCACACTTCCGAACTGGCTTGGAATCAGACTTTATGTAGAAAAAGAATTGATTGGAATTGAAGACTGTGAAATTTTGGAATTTTCAAGAGTGCTTGATATGAAAGGAGCTTTTCTTGGAAAAAGAGTTCGTCTGAAGGACTCAAAAGGAAGAGAGACTTTGATTGAAGGAATCCGGTTTGTGAGCAGAAATAATGTACACCGGATGGGAATTCGGCTTTATGTGACACCGCTCAACTACAGTGGAATTATTGAAGTAGAAAGTATTATTGATGGTACGATCATTAATTTTTATGATGCACCACGCTTTAAGGTAAAACATACTTATATGACAGCGAATGAAAAACTGGCAGCAGATGGCTGTTATGTGGAAGTTGCAACCAGAGAAAATCATCTGCATGTAGGTTGTGGATGCCGTATCGAAGCTTATGCAGATGGAAAACAGATTCTTGGAAACAGAATGATAAGCAGATTCGGTGAGCAGAGTGTGGAATTTGGTGACATCCATGTAGAAGAAGGAAAAGAAGTAGAAATCGTAAAATATGTTTCGATGTATACAGAAAGAGAATGCCCGGCTTATGCCCTTCATACAACAATCGAAAAAGAAATTGAAGGATTTGTTGAAACGGGATTTGATCAGGAACTGAAAGCACATGAAGATGTTTATAAGAATATGTGGGAAAATGCAGATATTCAGATTACAGGGGATGATGAATTGAACCGTGCAGTCCGTTTTAACATCTTCCATCTGATGAGTACGGGAAATGAACATGATGACCATGTGAATGTTGGGGCAAAGCTTTTGACAGGAGAAGAATATGGTGGACATGCTTTCTGGGATACCGAACTTTTTATGCTTCCGTTTTTCTCATGGGTATTTCCGAAGACTGCACAGAATCTGGAAAATTACAGATACCATCTTCTGGACGCAGCGCGTGCAAATGCACATAAGAATGGATATGAAGGAGCACAGTATCCGTGGGAGTCAGCAGATGACGGGACAGAGCAGTGCCCGGACTGGACCATCGAACCGGATGGAACCTGTTATAGATGTTATGTTGCGGTATATGAACATCATGTAACAGCAGCAGTTGCTTATGGAATCTATAATTATGTTAAGATCACACAGGATATGGATTTCCTTTACAGTAAAGGAGCGGAGATTCTGACAGAGACAGCAAGATTTTGGGCAAGCCGCTGTGAGTACAACAAAGAGCAGGATCGTTATGAAATCAATCAGGTAACGGGACCAGATGAATGGCATGAACCGGTTAATAATAACCTCTATACCAATTATCTGGCGAGATGGAATCTCGGATATGTTCTTTCACTGCTTGCATCAATCGAGAAAGAGAATCAGGAAGCGTATGACATCCTGATCGAAAAGACAGGACTTACAGAGGCGGAAACTGCACACTGGAAAGAAGTGCAGGAAAAGATGTATCTGCCAAGAAAAGAAGGCACAAGACTTCTGGAACAGTTTGAAGGATATTTCGAGCTGGATAATGTAACAATCGAAAAATATGATGAGAATGACTGGCCAGTACGTCCGGAAGCACTTAAGACAAAAAGGGCAAGAGAGACACAGATCAATAAGCAGGCAGATGTTGTTATGCTGTTGCACCTTATGGGAAATGAATTTGATGAAGAAACAATTAAAGAAAACTACGCTTATTACGAAAAGCGTACACTTCATGGTTCTTCATTGAGTCCGAGTATTTTCTCTGTTATGGGGCTTAAAGTAGGGGATGATTCAAAAGCATATCGGTATCTTCGCCGCGCAGCCTTTATTGACCTGTTAAATATGCAGGGAAATACAAGAGAAGGAATCCATGCGGCAAATACTGGTGGAGTATGGCAGACAATTGTATTTGGATTTGCAGGTGTAGCGCAAAGAGAAGATGGTATGTTGAAAGTTCATCCGAATATGCCAAAGGAATGGCAGGGATTAACATTCCGTCTGCATTATAGAGGGGCATGGCTTGAAATCACGGCAGATAGTAGTAATCAGGCAAAGGTCAGTCGTCTTGCAGGAGAACCTGTAGAAGTTGAAATAAATGGAAAAGTAACAACAATCTAAAAAGAGACGGGAGGATATATGATGAAAAAATGGCTGGCAATCGGAGGACTTATACTGGTTACGGTCATATGGGGAGGCGGCTTTGTCGCAAGTGATATGGCACTGGGAAGCATGAAGCCTTTCCAGATTATGATGGTAAGATTTTTGCTGGCATCTGTGTTGATGGGGATGATCAGCATGGGACAGCATAAAAAAGAAGGGAAACTTGAGGACCGCGCAGGTGCAATAAAAGCAGGTATTCTGATGGGAATTGCACTTTTTGCAGGATTTGCACTTCAGATTATCGGTCTGCAATATACAACACCTTCCAAAAATGCATTCCTTACAGCACTGAATGTAGTTATAGTGCCGTTCATTGCATTTATAATTTTGAAGAAGAAAGTAGGCATGAAAGGAATCATTGGAGCAATCATGTCCGTTATTGGAGTAGCACTGCTTTCTTTGAATGGAAATCTTACACTGAGTCTGGGAGATGGTCTTACACTTCTCTGTGCGGTAGGATTTGCGTTCCAGATCTTTTTTACCGGAGAATTTGTGAAAAAATATCCGGCATCTGTACTGAATATGGTGCAGATGATCACAGCATTTGTATTATCGGCAGTCAGTCTTGTGATTTTTGGAGAGACCGATTTTCAGGTCACAACACAGGGATGGTTAAGTGTTTTGTATCTGGGTGTAATCAGTACGACTGTATGTTATCTGCTCCAGACCGCATGCCAGAAGTATGTAGATGAGACAAAAGCAGCGATTGTACTTTCAATGGAATCTGTATTTGGAACGATTTTTTCTATCATCATTCTGCATGAAGTGATTACACTTCGCATGGTGATCGGATGTGCGATCATCCTGGCCGCTGTCATCATTTCTAACTTGTCTGAAACAGAAGGAGAAGCAAAAGATGAAGAAATACAATGCAGTAATTTTTGATTTGGATGGAGTAATCTGTCATACTGATAAATATCATTATCAGGCATGGAAAGCAGTTGCAGATGAACTGGGAATCTATTTTGATGAAGAAATCAATAACCGGCTCAGAGGGGTGAGTCGTATGGAAAGCTTTGAAATTATTCTGGAACGCTATGAAGGAGAAATGAGCGAAGAAGAGAAAGAATGCTGGACAACAAAGAAAAATGATATCTATAAAGAACTTCTGAAAAATATGAGTCCTGCAGATCTGTCTGCAGAAGTAAAGGAAACATTGGATGATCTTCGTGCGAATGGACATAAACTGGCGATTGGATCATCCAGCAAAAACGCAAGATTTATTCTCGGGCAGTTGGGACTTGGAGAGTATTTCGATGCAATTTCAGACGGAAATAATATTTCAAAATCAAAGCCGGATCCGGAAGTATTTGTGAAAGCAGCAGAGTATGTAGACGAACAGGCTGATAAGTGTCTGGTTGTAGAAGACGCAAAAGCAGGGCTGCAGGCAGCAATCGCAGGGGGAATGGATTGTGCTGCTATCGGGGATGCAGTTGCAAGTGGACTTGGAACCTATAATCTGTCTGCATTTGCAGATCTTCTGAAAGTTACGGCTAAGTAAGAAAGAAGATGAGTAGAATGAATGAAAAATTTTTAAAGAACCTTCTTAACAGTATTTCTGTATCGGGTTATGAGGAGCAGGTGCAGGATGTTGTAACAGAAGAAATGAAAGAATATACAGATGAGATTCGCCGTGATGAGATGCAGAATCTGACATGTATTCTGAATCCGGAAAGCGATGTACGTATCATGCTTTCGGCCCATGCAGATGAAATCGGACTTATGATTTCGAACATCCGGGAAGATGGAAGACTGCAGGTGATCGACAGAGGCGGAATTGTTCCGGCAACTTATCCGGGACGTCAGGTGCGTATCAAGACAAAAAACGGAGAGGTTTACGGTGTTGTCGAAGCATATCGTGATTTGTTCAAAGAAGAAAATCTGGGAACAAAGCATTTTCTGATCGATATTGGGGCGAAAGATAGAGAAGATGCGTTAAAGAATGTAAGTCTGGGAGATCCGATTGTTCCGGATACACATATTCGTAAGATGACAAATGGTAAATTTACAGCCAGAGCATTGGATGACAGACTTGGTGTTTATATCATTATGGAAGCAATCAAGAGAGCGAAAGAACTTGGATGTAAAGTTGGTGTCTATGGAGCTTCTACAACTGGAGAGGAGACAACGAAAACCGGAGCTTTCTGGACAAGTACACGGATTAATCCGACACTTGCGATTGTTGTGGATGTGACTTACACAAGCGACTGCAGTGGAATGGATCCGGCTGAGATGGGAACGGTTCTTCTGGGGGGTGGACCGGTTCTTTGCAACAGTCCGATCGTGGTAAAAACTTTAAATGTCAAAATGGAAGAATGTGCAAAAAAAGTAGGAATTCCAGTTCAGAGAGAAGCTGCAAGCAGGCTTAGTTATACGGATGGAGATAAGATTCATTTTTCAAATCAGGGAGTACCGATGGTATTGGTATCAATCCCGCTTCGTTATATGCACATGCCTGCAGAGGTAGCAGATGAAAAAGATGTGGAAGGTTGTGTAGAATTGATTGCACAGTTTCTTGCAAACTATAATGCGTAAAAAATACAAAAACGGTATTTANNTAAATACCGTTTTTGTATTCTGTCCTGTGAATGAATCAAACGCACATCCACAGGGACAGGATTTAGAAAAATACATTTCCCCCAACGTTGATCCCGGACACACCGGTACTTGCGCTTCGGAACTGGTAGCATCCGCTTACGGATGCGAGCCGTGCGCCTCCGAGAGCCTCCTGAGCGACCTGATAGCATAAGGATACAGGTCCGCTTTGCAGGACGCGGCTTAAGCTTCCATCCCAGGTTGGAGCAAACTGTCCGCTCTGGTAGACGACACCGCTTATAGTGTTCGGATATGCAGGACTTTCCATACGGTTCATAATGACCGTTGCAACGGCGAGAATACCGTCATAGTTGTATCCGCCGGCTTCGCACTGCAGGATTGCAGCAAAAAGAACAAGGTCGGTTGTCTCAGCAGGTGTATCCGGAACTGTGATCGTCGTATTACCGCCGGAACTACCGGAATCCGTGTTCCCGGAGCTGCCTGAGGTATTGCTTGCAGCAGCTTCTTCCTGCTTCTGCTTTTCGGCAGCGGCTTCTTCTTCCTGCTTTTTCTTAAGTGCAGCAGCAGCGGCTGCCTGCGCTTCTTTTGCTTTCGCCAGTGCTTCGGATGAAGCCTGAAGCTCACCGGAAGTAGAGGAAATCTTGTCATTCAGTTCCTGTTCCTGTTGGTCGAGATTTGTTTTCATCTCTGCCAGAGAAGCCTGCTCTGCTTTCAGATCAGCGTCTTTCTTCGCGACAAGATCGTGAACCTGTTGTAATTCATCCAGCATATTTCGGTCGTATTCTGTAATGTTCTTGACAAATTCTGCTTTGTTTAGAAAATCTCCCATGCTTTCGGAAGAAAAGATGATCTGTAACAGGGAAGTATTTCCCGATTCATACATATATTTGATTCTTTTCTTCATAGCAGCGTACTGTAACTGCTCGTCCAGCTTTGCGGCGGCAAGATCCAGTTCTACTTTCTGTACGGAAGCATCCGTATCCTCAATTTTTGATGCAAGATCTGTGATCTCAGCGCTGAGACTTGTGAGGTCCTGATTCAGAGAGTCGAGCTGGTTCTGAAGACCGTTTGTCTGCTTTTCGAGAGAGTCTACAGTGTCATCGGCGTAAGCTTTTGTAAATGGGGAACAGACCAGGGCAGCGGTAAGGAGTGCGATGGTTGTCCTTGAAAATGCTTTTAACCTTTTCTTCATAATTCTTCCTTTCTTCAAAATTGAGCCTTTATCAGTATACTACAAAATGCCTGAATCCGCATATTTTGTTATACATACACGGGGAATCGTGTTATACTAAGATTTGAAATGTATTTTTAGCTTTGCCATAAATGAGGGAATTATTCATGAAAAAGATAAAAATGATAGGGCTTGATCTGGATGGTACTTTACTGAATGATAAGAAAGAACTGACCAGTCACACAAGAGAAATACTTACACGTGCAATCGATCAGGGAGTAACAGTACTGGTTGCAACAGGGCGTCCGGTGACAGGAATCCCGGAAGTGCTCCGTAATTTTTCGGGTATGCGTTATGCACTGACATCGAATGGCGGAAGGATCCTGGACCTGCAGGAAGATAAAATACTTTATGCCAACATGCTGTCGTATGAGATGGGCGCGGCGATCCTTAAGATTTTTGGAGATTATGATACGTTCAAGGAGATTTATTTTGATGGAAGAGGTTTCGTGCAGGCAGATGAACTTCTGAAGGTCGGAGAGTATCTGCAAAATCCCGCGATGGCAGATTATATCCGAACCACCCGCAAAGGCATTACGAGTCTCTGGGAGAAGATGGAAGAGATGAATGGGCATGAGATGGATAAGATCCATGCACTTTTTAAGAACCAGGACGAACGGCTGGAAGCAAAGCGGCGGATCATGGAGCTTGGGGATTTAAGCATCAGTGATTCGATGGGAACGAACCTGGAGATCAATGCACCGGGAGTCAACAAAGGCATGGGACTGATCCAGCTTGGCAGGCTTCTTGGGATTGAACGGGAAGAGATCATGGCATGCGGGGATGGCAACAATGACCTGATGATGTTAAAAGAAGTCGGATTTGGTGTTGCGATGGCAAACGGAGCAGATGAAGTAAAAGAGGTGGCAGATTATATCACATTGTCCAATGAGGAGGATGGCGTGGCGGCTGCCATTGAAAAATTTGTATTGAATCCCGAGAGGGGATAGAAAGAGGGAAAAATGTTAGATATTTTAATTGCTGTCATTCTGGGGATTGTGGAAGGTATCACAGAATGGCTTCCAATCAGTAGTACAGGGCATATGATTCTGGTAGAGCAGTTTTTACATATGAGTACAAGTCATGAATTCAACAGTATGTTCCGTGTTGTGATACAGCTCGGTGCGATCATGGCGGTCGTTGTTCTGTATTTCAATAAGCTGAATCCGTTTTCAAAGAGAAAATCAGCGAAGCAGAAGAGAAATACGATCAACCTGTGGTGCAAGATCATTGTGGCTTGTCTGCCGGCAGCTGTGATCGGGCTGTTATTTGATGATATCCTTGACAAGTATCTTTACAATTATGTAGTTGTTGCACTGATGCTGATCATTTATGGTATCTTCTTCATTCTGATCGAGAAAAAGAATGAACACACCAGACCGCAGATTACAAAGCTGACAGAGCTTACCTATCAGATGGCACTGATCATTGGAGGTTTCCAGGTCCTGGCACTGATCCCGGGTACTTCCCGTTCGGGAGCAACCATCCTTGGAGCGCTGCTCATCGGAACATCCCGTTATGTGGCAACAGAATTTACCTTCTACCTTGCGATCCCGGTTATGTTCGGAGCAAGTCTTTTAAAGGTTATCAAATTCGGATTCCATTATACCGCGATCGAAGTGGTCATTCTGCTTGTGGGATGTCTGGTAGCGTTCTTCGTATCCGTATTTGCGATCAAATTTTTGATGGGATATATCAAGAAGCATGACTTTAAGGCATTCGGTTATTACCGTATCGTACTTGGGGTTCTGGTACTTCTTTATTTCCTGATCTTCGGCTAAAAGAGAATAATCACGAAAAAAGGTGGGAATTTATGCAGAAAAATGTATAAAAACCCACTTTGTTTTTTCTTTATAACATGATAGAATAGGGGAAATGGATAAAATTTGGAGGTTGGTATTATGAAAATGAAAAAAGTAATCAGTGTTGTACTTGCATGTGCATGTGTATTCAGTTTTGCAGCTTGTGGATCAAAGAGTGATTCATCAAAGAGTGACTCTGCAAAATCAGACAAGAAAGAAAAGCTTGTTATGGCTACAAACGCAGAATTCCCACCATTTGAATACTATGACGGAGATGAAGTTGTCGGAATCGATGCAGAATTCGCAGCAGCAATCGCTGACAAGCTTGGAATGGATCTGAAGATCGAAGATATGGCATTTGATTCTATTATCCCGGCTGTTCAGAGCGGAAAAGCAGATATCGGAGCAGCAGGTATGACTGTAACAGAAGACCGTGCTACACAGGTTGATTTTTCTGACAGCTATTACACAGGAGTTCAGGTTATCATTGTAACAGATGACAGTGATATTACAGGACCGGATGATCTGAAAGGAAAGAAGATTGGTGTTCAGCAGGGAACAACAGGGGATATTTATTCTACAGATGATTTCGGTGATGATAACGTAGAGCGTTTCAACAAAGGTATGGAAGCTGTACAGGCTCTGCAGCAGGGCAAGATCGATGCAGTGATCATTGATAACCAGCCGGCTAAGACATTCGTAGAAGAAAATGAAAGTCTGAAGATCCTGGAGACTTCTTATGTAGAAGAAGATTATGCACTGGCAATCAAAAAAGGTAATGATGATCTGGTTAAGAAAGTCAATGATGCGATCAAAGAGTTAAAAGAAGATGGAACATTTGATGAAATCGTTGCAAAATATATTACAGACTAATCGGGTACAGACTGGTGGTGTCTTATGAGTGATTTTAAAGCAAGATTTATAATGAATTTTATAAAAGATGACAGGTGGCACTACATTGCAGACGGACTTAAGGTTACATTAATTGTAACCTTTTGTGCTGTCCTGATCGGTGTAGTTCTCGGATTCCTTCTGGCAATTGTCCGTTCCACATACGATAAGACCGGCAAGCTGAAGATCCTGAATCTGATCTGCCAGATTTACATTACGGTCATCCGTGGTACACCGGCTGTTGTACAGCTGCTTATCATTTACTTTGTAATTTTTGCAAGTGTTGATGTCAGTAAGACAATCGTAGCGATTCTGTCATTTGGTATGAACTCCAGTGCTTATGTTGCTGAGATTTTCCGTTCCGGTATTATGGCAGTTGATAACGGACAGTTTGAGGCAGGACGAAGCCTTGGATTTAATTATTGTCAGACGATGATCTATATTATCATGCCGCAGGCATTTAAAAATGTCCTTCCGGCACTTGGAAACGAATTTATCGTTCTCTTAAAAGAGACTTCTGTTGCCGGATATATTGCCCTTCAGGATCTGACAAAGGGTGGAGATATCATCCGAAGCAGAACCTATGATGCGTTTATGCCGCTGATGGCAGTTGCGATCATTTACCTGGTTATGGTTATGATCTTCAGTAAACTGGTAAGTATGCTGGAAAGGAGGTTAAGGAACAGTGACCACTAATGGAGATGTATTGATCCGTGTAGAAAATCTGCAGAAAGCATTTGGCGATTTTCATGCACTGAATGGAATTACAGAAGAGATCCACAAAGGAGAAGTTGTGGTAATCATCGGACCGTCAGGATCCGGAAAATCTACATTCCTCCGTTCCCTGAACCTTCTGGAGGTGCCGACCGGGGGTCATATTTATTTTGAAGGTGTGGATATTACAGATGCAAAGGTAGATATTGACAAACATCGTCAGAAGATGGGAATGGTGTTCCAGCACTTTAATCTTTTCCCACATAAGACGATTCTTGAAAATATCACACTGGCTCCGATCAAACTTCTGAAAAAGGATAAAGCAGAGGCAGAAAAAGAAGCAAGAGAACTTCTTAAGAGAGTCGGACTGGAAGAGAAGGCAGATTCTTATCCGTCACAGCTTTCCGGTGGACAGAAGCAGCGGATCGCGATCGTGCGTTCCCTTGCCATGAACCCGGATGTAATGCTCTTTGATGAGCCGACATCCGCACTGGACCCGGAGATGGTTGGAGAGGTTCTGGAGCTGATGAAACAGCTTGCCCAGGAAGGCATGACCATGGTTGTCGTTACACATGAAATGGGATTTGCAAGAGAGGTTGCTGACCGTGTCATGTTTGTGGATGAAGGAAGAGTAAAAGAGCAGGGGACTCCGGAGGAGTTCTTTGCAAATCCGAAAGATGAACGGTTGAAAGAATTTTTGTCAAAGGTTTTGTAAAACTAAAGAAATATGAAAGAAAAAGTTCTGTTTTCTTAAGAGACAGGACTTTTTTCTTTAAGAATTATTAAAAACACTTGCTATTTTTTTATTTGTGTATAGTATAGTCAGTATGAAGAAAAAATTAAAAATTTTAATTCCACTTATTATTACATTTTGTATGAATGCTGTGGTGTATTGGGGAGTGCCGCTACTACGGACGGGAATTAAGACTCATAATCTTTCTGGTCCGGCGGATGAGGCGATTCCTTTTATGCCACAGTTTATTATTATTTATTTTGGGTGTTATCTTTTCTGGGTAGTGAACTATTTCATGGCATCGATGCGGGAAGAAAAGGTAAAATACCAGTTTTTTACTGCGGATTTTTATGCGCGGCTGGTATGTATGCTGTGTTTTATTTTTTTCCCGACCACGAATACGAGACCGGTTCTGACAGGGACGGATATCTGGACGCAGGCAGTACGGTTTCTGTATACGGTTGATAAGCCGATCAACCTGTTTCCGTCCATTCACTGCATGGCAAGTTGGTTCAGCTGTATTGCGGTCAGGAAGAATCGGAAGATTCCCAACTGGTATAAAGCTTTTTCTGTCCTGATGACGGTAATGGTTGTGATATCGACACTGGCGCTTAGGCAGCATGTATGGCAAGATGCAGCAGCAGGAATTCTTCTTGCAGAAGTAACCTGGCAGATCAGCAGACGGACAAATGGATGGCGGATTTATCGGCGTCTGACAGAAAAAATAGCAAATAAACTTGGAAACCGGACAGGAATGAAGAGAGATGGAAAATAAAAAGAAGACGATCTTCAATGTCATATTTTTGCTGGTGGTATTTGCCGGTACAATGTATGGCGTATTTCATGGGGAAGATATTGGTGAAATTGTGAAGATCCTGGGGCAGGTCAATGTATTATGGCTGATTCCGGGAGTGATCTGTGTTGTGATTTTTATCTGGGGAGAATCGATCATTATCTATTATATGATGCGGACACTGAAAATCCGGCTGAAAAAGTGGACTTGTTTCCTTTTTTCATCGGTTGGATTCTTTTTCAGCTGCATTACACCTTCGGCATCCGGAGGACAGCCGGCACAGATTTATTATATGAAAAAAGAAAAGATACCAATACCGGTTTCGACGCTGGTGCTGATGATCGTTACGATCACCTATAAGCTGGTACTTGTGGTTGTCGGATTAGGGCTGGTACTGTTCGGACAGGGATTTATCCATAAGTATCTCTGGAGTATCCGGCATATCTTTTATCTGGGGACAGCTCTGAACGTTTTCTGCGTGACGGCGATGCTGGTGCTGGTGTTTCATCCGGTACTGGCAAGGGCGATTCTTGTGAAGGGAATGGCACTGCTGGAAAAACTGCATTTTCTGAGACATAAGAGATCGCGTCTTGAGAAACTCAATGCGTCTATGGATCAGTACCGTGATACAGCTATTTATCTGAAAGAACACAGGCAGGTGATTGTCAATGTATTTGCGATCACCATGTTCCAGAGGTTTGCGCTGTTTACAGCAACGTGGTTTGTTTATAAGGCGTTTGGACTTAGTGATGCAAAGGCAATTGTGGTCATTACACTGCAGGCAGTTATTGCAGTGTCTGTGGATATGCTTCCACTTCCGGGAGGTATGGGAATCAGTGAAAAACTGTTTACCATGATCTTTATTCCGGTATTCGGAAGCCATCTGCTTCTGCCGGGAATGATTCTCAGCAGAGGGCTTGGGTATTATACAGAATTAGGATTAAGTGCTATACTTACGATTGTGGCGAATTTTACGATAGGAAGAAAGAAGAGGGAGATAAAATGTTAGGGGTTTATGATTATACGGTAATACTTACATATGTCAGTTTGATGGTATCGGTCGGAGGAATGATGTTTGCAGTGAACGGGCATCTGCATCTGGGGGTGATGTGCCTTGCAATCTCCGGGCTTTGTGATATGTTCGATGGAAAGATCGCACGGACGAAAAAGAACCGGACAGAGGTGGAAAAGCGTTTTGGGATCCAGATCGATTCGCTGAGCGATATCGTCTGTTTCGGAGTAGGACCGGCGGTTCTTTGTTACTGTGCCGGAATGCGGGGTGTGATCGGTGTGGCAATCCTGATGTTCTATGTGCTTGCAGGTCTGATCCGCCTTGCATGGTTCAATGTAATGGAAGAACAGCGGCAGGAAGAAACCTCAGAGAAGAGAGAATGCTACCAGGGACTTCCAATCACTTCGATGGCGATCGCACTTCCGATCGTGGTTGTATTAAAACCATTTTTAGGTTGTGAATTTATGCTTGCGCTTCATGTGGTCATGCTGGTGGTCGGCATTTTGTTTATCACCAATTTCAAACTGAAAAAGCCGAAAAATGTAACCATGGGTGCGATTGTAGCTGTTGTGGCAATGGCAGTGATTGCTATTCTGGTCCGGCACTATATGCGTTATATGAGCATGATGTAATGAAACCAGGTTATGAGCAGGCAGCAAAGTGAAGGGCAGAGATCTGCCTGACAGCTGCATTATCAGGCATGGATAAGACGGACAGGAGGTAGAAAAATGGATTATATGGACAGAGAAGGCCATCGGATAAAAAAGACAACCGGACAGGATAAGCTTTTGAAAGTTGCTTATACCCATACGGCAACCAGAATTCTGATGCGTCCACTTCTTTTACCGGCAGTATCCAGACTTGGAGGGAAGCTGTTGAATACAAAAGTATCCGCTGTTTTTGCCGGACTATTTGCCAGAACCCACGGGATCGATCTGAACAAATATGAAAAACAGAAATTTGATTCCTATAATGATTTCTTTACCAGGAAAATAAAAGCTGAGGAACGCCCGGTTAACAGGGAAGATACCGTACTGATCAGTCCATGTGACGGGAAGGTGAGTGTCTATCCAATTCACGAAAACGGACGATTCTTCATTAAACATACACCATATACAACCCACAGCCTGATCCGCGATGCGAAGCTTGCCAGACATTATATGGGAGGCTGGGCGGTAGTGATCCGTCTTACAGTAGACGATTACCACAGATACTGCTACGTGGCGGATGGAGAAAAGACCTATCAGAGAAGGATTCCGGGAATTTTTCACACTGTAAATCCGATCGCAAATGATATCTGCCAAATCTACAAAATGAACAGCAGAGAATACTGTCTTGTAAAAAATGAAAAACTCGGCACCGTCCTGATGATGGAAGTCGGTGCACTGATGGTCGGAAAGATCCGGAATTATAAAAAAGAACGCTGCCAGGTAAAACGCGGCGAAGAAAAAGGAAGATTTGAATTCGGAGGTTCAACGGTTGTGCTGCTCCTGGAACCGGGAAAAGTGCTGCCAGACAGTGATCTGATCCAGAACACGCTGCAGGGAGCAGAAACCATTGTGAAGATGGGAGAACGGATTGGGGGAGTTATATAAGCTTGCTGGTTCAAAAGGGACGCGCAGCTGAATGTTTCCATCTTGCCGGACAGGCTTGAGGCATTAAGGGACTCTAAAATTTTGAAAAGATGCTAAAAACAGGGGAAGAAATCCACAAACTCGCTGTCGCTCAGACAGTGTGGATTTCTTCCCCTAACGCATCTTCTCAAAACCTAAGATTCCCTAAAAGTCTCAAATGCCGTCAAGACGGAAACATTCAGCTGCGCTGTTCATTTCAGAAAAATGTTTAGCTTATTTAGCTGCAGGCTGCTCCGCAGCCGTCCAGCGCTCCTCGGGTTACAGGCGCACTTTCTCCATTATGTTCTGGAGTCACCGCCCCTCCATCATTCAGGAGTTGTCTGTCTTGAAAAAACAGCTCCATATAAAGAATTGGACTGGTAACATTTGGAAGAATATTAGAAGCTCTTAGATTACAGAAATTTATGTTATTCTGAAAAATCCATCTGTCTGAGCGAAGCGAGTTATGGATTTTTCAGAATGCTTTTAATAAATTTCTGTGGCCTTAGAGATTCTTATATTCCGAAACAGTTACCAGTCCAATTCTTTATATGGAGCGTCCCCCCATTTCAACCTACAACAACCCCTGCATCACCGGCAAAGGCGAGTCCACAACGTAATCCGCCGCCTTCTTGGCGAGAGGATGGCCGGTTGCCATGACATACGCTGTTCCCGCAGCCTTCAGCATCTCGATATCATTTTGCTGATCTCCGAAGCAGATGCATTCTTCTTTTTTTATCCCGAATTTTTTCATGAGTACTTTTAGTGCACTTCCTTTGTTTGCGTTTGGTGCGATGAAGTCGATCCAGTGATCGGCAGAGGTTACGACACTGATTTCATTTCCGATGCGCTCCTGGAAGAATGGTGCCAGATTTTGGGTACCGTTAAAATCACAGATAGCAGCTTTGATGATCGGTTCTTTGACTGCATAGAGATCCGGCACGTAGGTAACAATGTTATGCATATCATTTTCCATATAATCAATGAAACGTTCATCGGTTGAGTCGCTGTAATAAGTATCTTTTACAGAAAGGATACAGTGTCCGGTGTGATAGATCTTCCGGTATTCCATCAGTACGTCCAGAATGTGGCGGATCGTCTCGGATGGAATCAGGCCGGTGGCAAGGACTTCTTCTTTATAAATGCAAAGGGAACCATTTTCTGCGATATAGGGAATATCGAAGCCCAGAGGGGAAAACAGTCTGCGGATATTGGCATACTGACGTCCGCTGGCAGCTGTGAAGAGGATTCCTTTGTCGTGAAGAGCTCTTATGGTATCGTATATATCTTCCGGAACAGTCTGCTGATAATCGTGGAGCAGAGTGCCGTCCAGATCGCTTGCAATTAATTTGATCATAATAACCTCCAGTAGTAAATTTGAATGTACTTAATAAAAATGATGTGAGTGTCAAAAAACAAATTATGCCACTCACTGTTGTAAAACTACATCGACAGTATAGCAAAAATGCCAGAGACTGGCAATGCAGAGTTGAAATGGGAAAAATTGCATGATAAAATTTTAGAAAAACAAGAGGTTTCGGAGATGTGCAGATGCAAAAGGGTGAAAATGGAATGAAACAGACGCTGGGACAGCAGACAGAAGACCGATTGATGAAATATATTCTGGATAAACCGGTAAAAATCGGCGAGAAGATCCCGAATGAATACGAACTGACGGAATTGTTTGGAGTTGGACGAAGTACGGTAAGAGAGGCAGTAAAAGGTCTGGTCACAAGAGGTGTTCTGGAAGTGCGCAGAGGAGACGGGACTTATGTCATCAGTACCAGTTATATGGAAAATGATGTGCTGGGCTTTGGAAATGTGGAGGATCGTTACAGGCTGGCACTGGATCTGTTTGATGTACGTCTGATGATTGAACCGGAAATTGTAACCTGGGCATGCAGAAAAGCGACATTTGACAACGGAGGAATCTGCGGCGTATGTAAATGGTCAAAGCATCCGGAAGAGGTTGAATTTGTCCTGTCTGTACTGGAGCGTCTGGCAGAGCGTTACGGGGAAAGAAAAGGCTTATGGGGAATTGAAGTGATCAATGAACCGGTGACAGAAAATATGTGGGAAACCATGAAGGTACCGGAGAGATAACCATCAGTATCTGATGGTTGCAGAGGCAAATGGCTGCGAGCAGACAATGGAAGGATATCTGAATTATATCAGAGAACATTTTCAGAAAGATATTCAGGAAATGGAAGAATATTTCCCGGTGATCTGCGGAGAATGGTGCCTGTTCAATTCTCTGGCTTGTGGATGGGATACCAAAGGAGGACAGTCCGTATTGAATGGTCTGGACGGGGAAGTGGAAAGTTCCGTAAGTGATGAAGAAAAGAAAAAAATCTATCAGGCAGTGGCAGAAGCGCAGCTTGCGGCATGGAATACAGGAAGCCAGAAATGTTCTGACCGATTTTAATAGCAAGGTGATAATGGGATGCCAGAGAAAAAGAGAACGGCATCTGGTCATATAGGAGGAGAAATCATGATTCATAACCCGATTTTCAAAGGATTTAACCCGGACCCGTGCATTTGCAGAAAAGGGGACGATTATTATATAGCAGTATCAACATTTGAATGGATGCCGGGGATTCCGGTTTACCATTCCAAGGATATGAATAACTGGGAACTGTACATACATGTACTGACAGATGACGAAGAAGTCGATCTGAAAAAGCTTCCGTCAGCAAAGGGAATCTGGGCGCCGTGCCTGACTTATTGCGAGCAGGAGGATCTGTTCTATGTCGTATATGGAGTGATGAATTCCATGAACGCAAGATACTTTGATGTGGACAATTATGTGATTACGGCAAAAGACATCCGCGGACCGTGGAGCAAACCGGTCTATCTGCATTCAGCAGGATTTGATGCTTCCATGTTCCACGATGATGACGGAAGAAAATGGGTAGTATCTCTGGAGTGGGAGACCCGTGAAGGCTATGAGAAGCCGGGAGCAATCTGCATGATCGAATATTCACCGGAGAAGCAGGAAGTGATCGGATATCCAAAGCGTATCTGGAACGGTGGAACCGACCGGGGATGTATCGAAGCACCACATCTGACCAAGAGAAATGGTTATTATTACATTATGTGCGCAGAAGGTGGAACCGGATACAATCACTGTGTTACCATGGGACGGTCAAAAAATGTATGGGGACCATATGAAGGCGATCCGATGAACCCAATCGTAACGAGTGTACCGGGCGTATCTTATGAACGTCAGGATCCGGATCATCTGAAACCGAAATATTATAATCCGGACAGCGTTCTTCAGAAATCCGGTCATGCAAGCTATGTGGAAACTTCCCTTGGAGAAGTATATCTTGTCCATCTGTGCGCAAGACCATTTGCACCGGAGCTGCGCTGTACACTGGGACGTGAGACTGCGATCCAGAAAATGAAGTGGACAGAAGACGGATGGCTTCGGATGTATGATGATGACAATCTTGCAAAAGAGTATGTGGAAGAGAGCAGGCTTCCAGAGTACCCGGTTCCGCAGATTCCTTCTTTTGATGATTTCGATGGAGAAGAGCTTGGCAACTGGTACTATGCGCCGAGAATCATGCCGCAGAGATTTGCAGATGTGAAGGCTCGTCCAGGCTATGTGAGAATCCGTGGACAGGAATCCAGAACCTCTCTGAACAAAGTAAGTATTCTGGCAAGAAAGCTGACCAGCGTCTATGCACGGGCGACAACCAAAATGGAATTCAAGCCGGAAACCCATCAGCACAGCGCCGGACTGATCATGTATTATGACAACATGAACTACATCAACCTTCGTAAATATTACAGCCAGACACTGGGACAGAGTGCACTTTCCATCATCCATCTGGAAAATGGAACCAAGACAGAACTTCTGAATACCCGTATTCCGGTAGAGGATGTACCGATCTATCTGCGGCTGAATATTGAGGGGAGAAAGTCCTGGTTTGAGTGGAGCTATGACGGAGAGCAGTTTGTGAAAATCGGCGGACCATTTGATACAACAAAATTCTCGGATGAATACTGCAAATACGGTGAGTTTACAGGAACCTTTGTAGGACTGACCTGTGCGGACAGAGTGCTGCATAAGCATTATGCGGATTTTGATTTCTTCGAGTATGTTGCGGATGAGGAGAAAGGGATGCCGAGATAGAAATGTAAGTGTATCTTTGTGAGATGCTAAAAAAGATCCTGATAAAATCAAGGCTTGCTTAGGCAGTGGTTTTATACGGGATCTTTTTAATGAAATGAGATTTTTAATTGACTACATGGTGCAATGGAAAAAATAACCATCCTGTAAAAACGAGAGGGTTATTGTTTATGCGCTTTTCTCAATCTTTTCGATAATGTTTTTGATTACAGAAAGATCTGTTTCCAGTTCATCTGCGATCGTGTCTGGAGTTTTGTTTTTGGCAAGTTTCTTTTTTACCATTTCAGTAAGTAGTTTTTCTTTTCCAGATTCTACTAATTCATCTAAAGCTGTACACATATTAAATTGACCTCCTTCTTTTTCTGATGCTGCATAGTTTATCAGTTCTTGCGAGCCTGTAATTGCTCCGATCACAATTCCTAACTCATTGGTTAAATTTTGTTCTTTGTAGATACTTGTAATTTTGCCATAATTTTTGCTATAAATCAACCGGCTTACATCAAAGATTGTCCGGACATCTTGATTTTTGAAATTTAGATTTTCGCTGTTTCTGAACTGTATCAGATTCATCTTATAATCAGGCACAAGACGTTCCATATAGTCAGGCAGTTCCAGCATTTCTTTCAAACTGGTTGCCCCATCCCATTCCTTTTCTCCGTAATAAACGCACAGAGTGATTACCGGATGAAGCCGATCCGTCTTTTTGAATCTGGACAGAAATTCATCTTTTGTATTTGTGGTCTTTTCATCCAGATTCTTTTTTGCAATTTCATTATACTCTTTTAAGTATGAAAGTGCATCCTCTATCATGTGTCTTAGTGGCATTGCATAGTGGATTTTCTGTTGGTTTTCAATACCCCAGATTACAAAATCCATTCCATAGGCTGTCTTTTTTACGACATCTCTCAGTCGCTGGATTGTTTCTAAATGTCCGTTGAATTTCAGGACAGATGAAAGATCTACGTCTGCTTCTTTCAGATCTTCCGGGTGCAGTTTTTGTTCCCCGTTAAACAAAACTGCATTGAACAAATCGGCGAAGTGAGCATTGTCTTTCCAGAAATTTTTCAGGACAATATCCGCTTTCGCTGTATTTCTCAGTGACATATCATTTCCTCCTTTGTTTTTTGTGTTTGGTATATAAGTATAAAATCCGTTGACTTTAAAAGCAATTTCGAAGAATCTCGTTATGCGTGGAATACCTTCGTTCCTACACTAACCGAAATTGTAAATATTACTTTTGTACTTAGAATGATTTGTGAATTTTCCACAAAATCAATCAGACTTCTTCAGAAAAGCTCACAATCACAGTTGGATATCCGCTTTGTTTTAGTCTTCGTTCCATCATGGCGGCATCATTCAATACATCGAACTGACCGACCAGAACCCGGTCATACTGGCTGCTGTCATCAATCCGGGCAGGGAAATCCATTTCTGTAAGTTCGTTAAGAAGCCGTCTGGCGTAAGCTGGATTGCGGAATGCGCCTATCTGTACACTGTAGGTTACAGTCGAAGCGGTAGAACGGTTTTCAGAGTTTGAAGGAGGCTGAGAATTGGTATTTGGCATGGTGCGCTCGACAGAATCAGAGGTGCCTGGGAATTCTGAGTTGGAATCATCATCAGAAGAATTTTCACGGGAATCACCAGAAAACTCCGATTCTGTTGAACTGTTTCTTGCCCCCTCCGGTTTCCAGAGTCCCTTTTCTTCTAAGGTATCCAGAATTCCGTCCGCAATCGCCTGCGCAATATCATTAAAGTTCTTATCAAAGATTGTATTATCAGAATCCGAATTGATAAAACCGACTTCGACCAGGATCGCCGGCATTTTTGTGCGTCGGAGGACAACCAGATTTGGGCGCGCCTTTACTCCGAGATCTTTGAACCCAACTGTTTCCAGCTGTGCATTGATATTTTCCGCCATTTCATATTTGATGCCGGATAGATTGTAGATCAGGCTTTCCACGCCCATGTACTGATTGGCAAGCGGGCTGGAATTCCGGTGGATCGATATGAAGAAATCCACACCGGCTTCGTTTGCCTCTGTTGCTTTCTGGAAAGGTGTCTCATAAATATCCGTTGTCCGTGTGTATTCCACATCAATTTCGCTGTTCTGTAAAATTTCTCCGATCGCAAGCACCAGCTTCAGTACATCATCCTTTTCCTGGCGACCATTATACACAGCTCCCGGATCACGTCCCCCGTGACCGGCATCGAGCATGATAGATACAGGCATAGATATACCTCGATAGATAGATTTTATATAATATATGTGAATCTATGAAAAGGGTGAAAAGAAGCAGATTTTACAAACATTTAAACCAATCATGATAGTTCCGTTCCACGATAAATAGTACAATAAAACCGTCAAAAGAAACCCACACAAGAACAAACGGAAGGAATGACAGACATGGCACCATTTATCATCGGAATCATCGGAGGCACAACAATCATAGCAGGCGGCACATATCTCTTAGAAAAAATAGCCGAATACCTCGAACAAAATAATCAGACAAAAAGCATCTGATGAAAAATAAATTGTCAGCCTGAAAATATAATGTTATGATTATTCTGTACCGCAAAACTGCGGAATAGTTATTTCTATAATAGTCAGGAGAATCAAAACATGGCAGAAAGATTAGAATTTCGTGAAAAACTGGCAGGAATCCTTGCACTTTGCGCGAGCCAGAATAACATAACAGATAAAACTACAGTCGAAGAATATTTTGCAGAAGACAATTTGTCGAAAGAACAGATGGAACTGGTATTTGATTACCTTCTTTCTCAAAAAGTGATCGTAAAAGGCTACGTCAAAGCCGGTGGATCCATTAAGAACGCAGAAAAACCAGAGGATGTAGTCAGATATACCCAGGAAGAGCAGGATTATTTAAATCTTTACGAACAGGATCTGAAAGGCTTAAGAGAGGGGGATCCGTTAAAAGAACTCCTTCCGGCAATTCTGTCTATGGCAAAAGAGATGCACAGAACAGATATCTACATCGGAGATCTCGTTCAGGAAGGCAACATGGGACTTATGCTTGCTATGGAAGAGCATGAAGGCGATATGGAAGCGCTTTTAAGTATGGCAAAAGAAAGCATGCAGGCGCTCTTAGAATCCCAGGAAGAAACCAAAAAACAGGATAACCGTATGGTGGAAAAAGTGAATGATCTTGACGAACAGATCAAAAAACTTTCTGAAGAAATGGGACGTAAAGTCAGCGTAGACGAATTAGAAGAATTTCTCGACATCACAGAAGATGAAATCAGCGACATTCTAAAACTGGCAGGGGAAGAACTTCCACCGGAAGAGAAGTAGAAATATACTGCAGAAAAAAATATTTTACATAAATACATGTAGTTGATATTACACTATCGTCATACTCTAAAAGTACGAAAAGAATAGCTGCAACCAACAAACTTCAACAGTCAACAGAACCCACAGCCCGAAGATGGCTGTGGGTTCTGTTTCTCATAAATCATTCAATTCTGTTTTGTCTTGAAAAACCAGAGGGAGAGGCTGCAATAACCTCGTCTGCTGACATTTTGCACTACGGAGATGAGACTCAAAAATTGTGGAAGCCATTGCTGACACAATTTTCGCCCTAAGAGGCTCATCGGAGTGGTCAGTGCAACGAAGCAGATGAGGTTATTGCAGCCTCTCCCTCGTCCCTTCGCACAATCGAGTAAGCTGACGCCTACTCGATTGGTATACTTTGTACACCATCTCGCTTGACAGCTCGATGATGTACATTCGCCAAATGCAGATCCTTGTGCAAGCACAAATCTGCACTTGGCTCATCGTATACACAAAAAAATGGATGCAGGAGAAACTCTCTCCCACATCCATTCTTCAAATCGCATATTAAGCCTGCGGTCCAGCAGATACAAGTGCTTTACCAGCAGCATTTCCTTCGTATTTAGCGAAGTTCTTAACGAATCTTGCAGCAAGATCCTTAGCCTTTTCTTCCCATTCAGAAGCATCAGCATATGTGTCACGAGGATCAAGGATTCCTGAATCAACTCCCGGAAGTTCTGTAGGTACTTCAAAGTTGAAGAAAGGAATCTTCTTGGTCGGTGCATTTAAGATGTCCCCGTTCAGGATAGCATCAATGATACCACGGGTATCTTTGATAGAGATACGTTTTCCGGTTCCGTTCCATCCTGTGTTAACGAGGTAAGCTTTTGCTCCGCTCTTTTCCATCTTCTTAACAAGTTCTTCTGCGTATTTTGTCGGATGCAGTTCAAGGAATGCCTGTCCGAAGCAAGCAGAGAATGTTGGTGTAGGTTCTGTGATTCCACGTTCTGTACCGGCAAGTTTAGCTGTGAATCCAGACAGGAAGTAGTACTGTGTCTGTTCCGGAGTCAGTACAGATACCGGCGGAAGTACTCCGAAAGCGTCTGCAGACAGGAAGATTACATTCTTAGCTGCCGGTGCAGAAGAAACCGGACGTACAATATTTTCAATGTGGTTAATCGGATAAGATACACGTGTATTTTCTGTTACACTCTTATCAGCAAAATCAATTTTTCCTTCAGCATCGAGAGTTACGTTCTCAAGAAGAGCGTCACGTCTGATTGCGTTGTAGATATCTGGTTCAGATTCTTTGTCAAGGTTGATAACTTTAGCGTAGCATCCACCTTCAAAGTTGAATACTCCGTTGTCATCCCAGCCGTGTTCGTCATCACCGATCAGGAGACGCTTAGGATCTGTAGAAAGTGTTGTCTTACCTGTTCCTGAAAGTCCGAAGAAGATTGCTGTATTTTCACCATTCAGATCTGTGTTTGCTGAGCAGTGCATAGCGGCAATCCCCTTAAGTGGGAGGTAGTAGTTCATCATAGAGAACATACCTTTCTTCATTTCTCCGCCGTACCATGTATTAACGATAACCTGTTCTTTACTTGTGATGTTGAATAAAACAGCTGTCTCAGAGTTAAGTCCAAGTTCTTTGTAGTTTTCAACTTTTGCTTTTGAAGCATTGTATACTACGAAGTCTGGTTCGAAGTTCTCAAGTTCTTCAGCTGTTGGTTTGATGAACATGTTTGTTACGAAATGAGCCTGCCAGGCAACTTCAACGATGAAACGGATTGCCATACGTGTATCTTTGTTGGCGCCGCAGAATGCATCTACAACATAAAGTTTCTTGTTAGAAAGTTCTTTCTTGGCGATCTCCTTTACAGCTTCCCATGCTTCCTGTGAAGCCGGATGGTTGTCATTCTTATATTCGTCTGAAGTCCACCATACAGTGTCTTTAGAGTTTTCATCAACTACGATGAATTTGTCTTTAGGGGAACGTCCGGTGTATACACCTGTCATTACGTTCACAGCACCAAGTTCGCTGACCTGACCTTTTTCAAATCCCTCAAGACCTGCTTTTGTTTCTTCTTCAAACAATAATTCGTAAGAAGGGTTGTGCACGATTTCTGTTGTTCCAGTAATACCATACTTGCTTAAATTGATTTCTGCCATTGCAATTAACCTCTTTCTCCTAATTCTAGTTAAATGGTTAAATGATAAAAGCTGTGAGCGCAGATTTTATCATCTGATGAAGTAAAATTCTTCACCCATTTACCATAATTATACATAATTACGCAATAAAATCAATAAAAAACCAATATTTCTTGAAAAAATTGTTTAAAAAATAACGAAATCCGAAAAAGAAAAAGGCAGCCCACTTTGGACTGCCCTGAAATTGTTGTATATCCTGCAAAATATAAAGAAAAAATCTGTCAGGATTTCTTCCCGGGAGGTCTGCTTAGTCGTCATTTTCCAACGAGTCAGACGTATGTTCGCGGTAATTCTCCGGAAGATACAGATGAACTGTCTCAATCCGGTTTTTGTCGAGCTTTTCTACGACCATACGGATTCCGTCTTCGGTGGAAACGGAGTCACCGGCTTTTGGAAGACGGTCCAGCTTTTCGATGATAAAGCCTCCGAGAGAATCATAATCTTCCGATTCCAGATTCAGATCCAGGGAATCATTGAGATCGTCAAGATTGGTAGAACCTTCAATAATATATTCGTGTTCGCCTACCGCTTTGATATTTTCTTCTTCATTCTCATCATATTCATCGTGGATCTCGCCAACAATCTCTTCAAGAATATCTTCCAGGGTGATCAGACCGGATGTTTCACCGTATTCATCCAGGACAATTGCGATATTGAACGAGGCCTGACGCATTTCAACAAGAAGCTCGGAAATGCTCTTGTATTCATAAGTGAAGTAGGCTTCACGGAGAATGTCTTTAATCTGGAACTCACTTTTCTTACTGTCATAAAGAAGAAGATCTTTCATATTAATCGTTCCGACAACATTATCCTTTGTTTCCTGGTAAACCGGAAGACGGGTGAATTTGTCTTCCCGGAACAGGTCGATCAGTTCGTCGTAACTGCTGTCAATATCAGCAAAAGTTACGTTGACACGGGGAACCATGACGTCCTTGGCAATGGCATCACCGAGATCAAACACATTGTAGATCATCTCTTTTTCATCTGATTCGATCACGCCGTCCTGATGGCTGACATTTACCACACTTCGGAGTTCAGCTTCGGTCATGGTATTGTCTTTGGCATTCGGATCAATGCGGAGAAGCATCAGAAGACCGGTGGAGAGGCCGTTTACAATGAAGATAAACGGAGTCATGATCTTCATGAAAATATTGATAGCCGGTGCGTAAAAGAGAGCCATCTTCTCGGCGTGAATGGTAGCCATCGTCTTCGGGGTAATCTCCCCGAAAAGGATAATGAGAAGGGTCATGAGACCACTTGCAATTGCAACGGCAGTTCCGCCGAGGCGGTATGCGATTGTGGTGGCAAGGGATGCCACGGCAGTATTCACAATGTTGTTGCCGATGAGAATCGCGCTAAGCATTTTGCCTGAATTCTCAGTTACGGCAAGTACGGCGCTGGCACGCTTGTTACCCTCGTCTGCAAGGGCACGCATCCGGATTTTATTGTAGGTTGTAAGTGCTGTCTCAGCGGACGAAAATATGCCGGATAAGAGCAGCAGGACTAGCAAAATAAGTATTTGCGAGACACTCGAGTCCACAGTTAAAAATCACTCCTTTTTGAAAATAATGATAAAATTTCTATGTTATGCCCTACTATATCGCATTTCTCTTAATTTTGCAAGAGCGCGTTGAACTTGCATATTTTTTGGTGTATTATATGATGTAAGTGTCAAAATTTACTTTTGACACTTACATCATTAGAGGATGATATTAAAACGTGCTTTGGCACGTAGTAACTTCTATTTGGCGGGAGGGCCAATGGCAATTTCCTGTTAAATAAAAAAAGAAGAATGGCATAGAATATTTATAGATACTAGGAGAAGAAAATGGAACAGAATTTTGAGACATGTTTGTATAATGTGATCGATGCATCCAAAGTACAGAAGGATGAACCGATGAAGAAGCATACAACCTTCCGGATCGGTGGTCCGGCAGATTATTTTATCATGCCATCGAATGAAAAGGAACTGACAGCGGCAGTCCGGGTATGCCGGGAATTTTCGATACCTATATATATAGTAGGAAATGGAAGCAACCTTCTGGTTGGAGACAAAGGCTTCAGAGGAGCGATCATCCAGCTTTATAAGAGTATGGGAACATTTCAGGTAGAAGGAAATCAGATCACGGCGCAGGCAGGATGTTCGCTTGCGCAGATTGCAAATGCAGCACTTGATGCAGCACTGACCGGATTTGAGTTCGCAGCAGGTATTCCGGGAACGCTTGGCGGAGCGGTTGTGATGAACGCCGGCGCGTATGGCGGAGAGATGAAGGATGTACTGACAAGTGTCAGGGTTATGACAGAAGAGGGCGAGATCATGGAGCTTCCGGCAGAAGAACTGGGACTCGGATACCGTACAAGCATTATCCCGGAGAAAAGATATATCGTTTTGGGTGCCGTGATTTCGCTTACAGAAGGCAAAAAAGAAGAAATAAAAGCGCAGATGGATGATCTCCGTCAGAAGCGGGTATCGAAGCAGCCACTGGAGTATCCGAGTGCAGGCAGCACATTTAAGCGTCCGGAAGGATATTTTGCAGGAAAACTGATCCAGGACAGTGGACTGAAAGGATTTACAATAGGTGGAGCACAGGTTTCTGAAAAGCACAGTGGATTTGTGATCAATAAAGGAAATGCGACGGCGGCTGATGTGATGGAGCTGATCCGGCAGGTAACAGCGAAAGTGAAAGAAGATACCGGTGTTACGATGGAACCGGAAGTGAAACAAATAGGAGAATTTTAGGGATGAGATTCGTAATTGTAACGGGAATGTCCGGAGCAGGGAAAAGTACAACTTTGAAAATGATGGAAGACATGGGATATTTTTGTGTGGATAATATGCCGATTCCTTTAATGACAAAACTGGCAGAACTTTTGATCGTTCCAAATGGTGAGATCACGAAAATCGCTCTGGGGCTTGATATCCGCAGTGGCCAGAATCTGCGTGCACTGGATCAGGTTCTGGACGAACTTGAAAAAGCCAAGATACCACTGGAGATTCTTTTCCTTGAATCGAATGACGATACACTGGTGAAAAGATATAAAGAGACAAGAAGGAATCACCCACTCTCAAAGGGTGGAAGAATTGAGAACGGGATCGCCAAAGAACGTAAGAAGATTGCCTTTTTAAAAGAAAGGGCAGATTATATCCTGGATACAAGCCGGATGCTGACCAGGGAGCTGCGCAGTGAACTGAACCGTATTTTTGCCGAGAATAAAGAATACAAGAATCTGTACATTACCGTGCTATCTTTCGGATTTAAATATGGAATTCCGAGTGATGCAGATCTGGTATTTGATGTCAGATTCCTTCCGAATCCGTATTATATTGATGAACTTCGCCCGCAGAGTGGCAATGACAAAACGGTCAGGGATTACGTGATGAACAACGATATTTCCAAAGAATTCCTGAAGAAGCTGGTCGACATGGCTGAGTTCCTGATTCCGAATTATGTTGCAGAAGGAAAGAACCAGCTTGTGATCGCAATCGGATGTACCGGCGGAAAACACCGCTCCGTGACACTTGCCAATGAGTTGTATGAACGGCTGTCTGTGGCAGAGAAAGAGTACGGTGTAAGAAAAGAGCATCGTGATATCGAGAAAGATGCAATTACGAAAGCAAAATAGGTGATAGTATGTCTTTTTCTGGAAATATTAAAGAAGAAATATCGCGCCAGTTAAGTCCTGCAAGGCATTGCCAGATTGCAGAACTTGCAGCGATCATCAGCATGTGCGGGGCTGTCATGATCGACAGCAGAGGTCATGCGGCACTTAAGATTCATACGGAAAATCTGGCAGTTGCAAGAAAAAGCTTTACTTTATTGAGAAGAACGTTTAATATAGTGGTTGATATCGCTATTCGGGTGAACCGGGAAAAAGGCAGCAGCTACTATTATATAGTTGTAAAAAAACACGAAGATGCTGTCAGGGTTCTTCAGGCGGCAAAGCTGATCAATCCTTATGGAGAGGTGGAAGAAGAGCTTTCTGTAGTAAAGAATGTCGTGATTCAGGAGACTTGCTGTAAGCGGGCTTTCCTGCGAGGCGTTTTTCTTGCATCAGGATCCATGAGCGACCCGGAGAAATCCTATCATTTTGAAATTGTCTGTGCGTCGATGGGAAAAGCACAGCAGATTCAGAAGATAATGAGATGCTTTGCTTTGGACGCAAAGATTGTATCAAGGAAGAAATCATTTGTGGTTTATCTGAAAGAAGGAGCTCAGATCGTGGATGTGCTGAATGTGATGGAGGCACATCAGTCACTGATGGAGCTGGAGAATATCCGCATATTGAAAGATATGAGGAATACGGTGAACCGAAAAGTGAACTGCGAGACTGCGAATATCAATAAAACGGTTTCCGCTGCTGTAAAGCAGATCGAAGATATAAGGTATATTGAGGAAACAAAAGGACTCGATAAGCTGCCGGAAGGATTGAAGGACATGGCCCTTACAAGACTTACATATCCGGAGGCATCTTTAAAAGAGTTAGGCGCACTTCTGCAAAATCCGGTAGGCAAGTCCGGAGTGAACCACAGATTGCGCAAGTTAAGTGAAATGGCGGAAGAGATAAGGGCTAAGCAAGGAGGAACATTATGATCAAAAAACCTGTTAAGATTCAATTGTCCGAGGGATTAGACGCCAGACCGATTGCACTTCTTGTTCAGGAAGCTAGTCAGTATTCAAGTTCGGTGTATATCGAAGTTGACCAGAAGCAAGTCAATGCAAAGAGCATTATGGGGATGATGAGTCTGACACTGCTGCCGGGAGAGGAAATCACCGTTGTTGCGAACGGAACAGATGAAAAGGAAGCAGCAGCTGGTATCGAAAGGTTTCTTGTGAACGTTAAGAACAGATAATTGCATAAAACTTTGAAGAGTCTGCCAAAAGCAGGCTCTTTATGCTATAATGCATGTATCCGTAAGGAGCTGTGGGGACAAGGCCTTACAGAGAAAAGAACAGATAACAGGAGGACGGACGTATGAAAAAAGCATTGTTTATTTATAATCCGAATGCAGGAAAGGGACTTTTAAAACCGAAGCTTTCTGATATTATTGACATTATTGTAAAAGCAGGATATGAAGTGGTTGTATATCCGACGCAGAAATATAAAGACGCTTATTATAAAGTAAAGACATTTACAGAGGAGTATGACCGTGTGATCTGCAGTGGTGGTGACGGAACACTTGATGAGGTCGTAACCGGAATGATGAAGAGAGAAAAAAAGATTCCGATCGGCTACATACCGACAGGAACGACCAACGACTTTGCAAGCAGTCTCCATATCCCGAAGAATCTTCTCCAGGCGGCAAGTACAGCAGCAGGGGGAACAGAATTCCCTTGTGATATCGGACGGTTTAACGGAGATGTGTTCGTATACATTGCAGCATTCGGACTCTTCACGGATGTATCTTATGAGACAAAGCAGGAAATGAAGAATGTTCTGGGACATCTGGCATATGTGCTGGAAGGAGCAACCAGAATTTTTGATATCCCGTCATATAAATTAAAAGTGACACATGACGGTGAAACGATCGAGGACGAATTTATTTATGGTATGGTGACGAATTCCAGATCTGTAGGCGGTTTCCGTAATATGATCGGGAAGAATGTAGTCTTTGATGACGGAGAATTTGAGGTTACCCTGATCCGGACACCGAAGAACCCGATCGCGCTTCAGGAGATCATCGGGGCACTTCTGAGCAGCCAGATCAATACGAAGCACATTTATTCATTTAAGACAGGTGAGATCCATTTTGAATCAGTGGAAGAGATCCCGTGGACGCTGGATGGAGAGTTCGGTGGGGAGCATGACAGCGTCTGCATCAAGAATGCGAAGCAGGCACTTAAAATCGTAGTTCCGGAAGAGGAGCAGTAAAAAAGCAATAAAAAATAAAAAAAAGGCTTGTCAAATGAAAAGAAGTACGCTATACTAAGCAAGTGAGTTAGCAAGACGGCTAATGAACGTACATCTGGCCCCCTGGTCAAGCGGTCAAGACGCGACCCTCTCACGGTCGAATCAGGGGTTCGATTCCCCTGGGGGTCAGCCTATAAAAGCCTTTAACAGAGAAGTGGAGGAATACAAAATGTTAGTTTCAGCAACAGAAATGTTAAAAAAAGCAAAAGCAGGTCATTACGCAGTAGGACAGTTTAATATCAACGATCTTGAATGGACCAAAGCAGTTCTGACTGCAGCTGAGGAATTAAGATCACCGGTTATTCTTGGTGTGTCTGAAGGTGCAGGAAAATACATGGCTGGATACAGAACAGTTGTAGGAATGGTAAATGGAATGATCAAAGAAATGGACATTTCAGTTCCGGTTGCACTTCATCTTGATCATGGTAGCTATGAAGGCTGCCTGAAATGTATAGATGCAGGATTCTCATCAGTTATGTTTGACGGATCTCATTATCCGATCGAAGAAAACATTGAGAAGACTACAGAACTTGTTAAACTTTGCCATGGAAAAGGACTTTCTATCGAGGCGGAAGTTGGTTCTATCGGTGGAGAAGAAGACGGTGTTGTTGGAATGGGCGAATGCGCAGATCCTAAGGAATGCAAGATGATCGCAGACCTTGGTGTTGATTTCCTTGCAGCAGGTATCGGTAACATCCATGGGAAATATCCGGAAAACTGGAAAGGACTCAGTTTTGAGACTCTTGCAGCAGTTCAGGAGCTCACAGGAGAACTTCCGCTCGTACTTCACGGAGGTACAGGAATTCCGGATGATATGATTAAGAAAGCAATTGACCTTGGAGTTTCTAAGATCAATGTTAATACAGAATGTCAGCTGGTATTCGCAGAAGCTACCCGCAAATACATTGAAGCAGGAAAAGATCTTGAAGGAAAAGGATACGATCCACGTAAACTTCTGAAACCGGGTGCAGATGCAATCGTTGAAAAAGTAAAAGAGAAAATGATTCTGTTCGGTTCTGACGGAAAAGCTGAATAGTCTGATTTTTGATAATATCATGGACAAAGGCGTCCGAAGAAAACGGTATAAAAGGAGTTTTGCGTAAGTGCAAGACTCCTTTATTTGAATCAAAAAACGACCGTTTTGTATGAGTAGTAGAAAATGAGTAGTAGAAAAGAGAGGTACATGGGATGAGCGAATGGATTAGTGTAGCAGAAATATTTGGAGAAAACGTCTTCAATGATGCTGTTATGCAGGAAAGACTTCCAAAGAAGACTTACAAAGAGCTGAAAAAGACGATCGAAGAAGGTAAAGAGCTTCAGGCTGCAACAGCAGACGTTATTGCACATGAGATGAAAGAGTGGGCGATTGAAAAGGGTGCCACTCATTATTCGCACTGGTTCCAGCCTCTTACAGGAGCAACAGCTGAAAAGCATGATTCGTTTATTTCAGCACCGAAGTCAGATGGAAAGATTCTGATGGAGTTTTCGGGAAAAGAGCTGATCAAAGGAGAACCGGATGCATCTTCCTTCCCGTCAGGAGGACTGCGTTCCACATTTGAAGCAAGAGGTTATACAGCGTGGGATTGTACATCCCCTGCATTTGTAAAGAAAAACCCGGATGGAAAAGGAACGATCCTTTATATCCCGACAGCGTTCTGTTCTTACACAGGAGAAGCATTGGATCAGAAGACACCGCTTCTTCGTTCAATGGAAGCAATTAACAAGCAGTCTATTCGTCTGCTCCGTTTGTTTGGAAATACAACTTCTAAGAAGGTTACACCTTCTGTTGGAATTGAGCAGGAATATTTCCTGGTAGACAGAGATAAATATCTTAAGAGAAAAGACCTTGTATTTACAGGACGTACTTTATTCGGTGCAAACCCTCCGAAGGGACAGGAGCTGGACGATCATTACTTTGGTGCGATCCGCGAGAGAATCGCAGCATTTATGACCGATGTTAATGAAGAGCTCTGGAAGATGGGGGTATCTGCAAAGACACAGCACAACGAAGTAGCGCCTGGTCAGCATGAACTTGCACCAATCTATGCACAGTGCAACGTAGCAGTTGACCATAATCAGCTGATTATGGAGACGCTGAAGAAAGTGGCATATCGTCATAACCTTCACTGCCTGCTTCATGAGAAGCCGTTTGAAGGTGTAAATGGTTCCGGAAAGCATAACAACTGGTCGCTGGTTACAGATGATGGGATCAACATTCTGGATCCGGGAAAGACACCTCATGATAATATTCAGTTCCTTCTGGTTCTGACCTGTATTCTCCGTGCAGTAGACCTGCATGCAGACCTGCTCCGTGAATCTGCTTCTGACGTAGGAAACGATCACAGACTTGGAGCAAATGAAGCACCGCCGGCAATTATTTCCGCATACCTCGGAGAACAGCTTGAAGACGTGCTTGCACAGCTTATTGATACCGGAGAAGCTGCACACAGCTTAAAAGGCGGCAAATTACATACCGGTGTAAGTACGCTCCCGGATTTTGCAAAGGATGCAACTGACAGAAACCGTACTTCACCATTCGCATTTACAGGAAATAAATTTGAATTCCGTATGGTAGGATCCAGAGACTCGGTGGCAGCACCGAACGTAGTATTAAATACAATCGTGGCTGAGTCCTTCTCTGATGCCTGCGATGTACTCGAAAAAGCAGAAGATTTTGATCTTGCAGTCCATGATCTGATCAAGGAATATGCATCCAAACATCAGAGAATCGTATTCAATGGCAACGGATATTCTGATGAGTGGGTGAAGGAAGCCGAAAGAAGAGGACTTCCGAATATTAAGACCATGGTAGAGTCTATTGAATGCCTGACATATGACAATGCGGTTGAAATGTTTGAAAAATTCGATGTATTCAGCCGTGCAGAACTGGAATCCCGTGCAGAGATCAAATATGAGGCATACTCAAAGGCAATCAACATTGAAGCACGTTCCATGATCGATATCGCAAGCAAGCATATTATCCCGGCTGTGATCCAGTATGTAACTTCGCTGGCTAATTCGATCAACCAGGTAAAACAGGCATGCACTGCAGCATATACAGGCGTACAGGAAGAGCTTCTTGTACAGTCGGCTGATCTTTTGAAAGACACAAAAGAAGCACTCAGAGCACTGGAAACTGTTGTGGCAGAAGTACCGGAGACAGAAGGAAAAGAACAGGCATTCTTCTTCATGCAGAAAGTTGTACCGGCAATGGAAGCTTTAAGAAAACCAGTGGATGAACTGGAAATGATCGTCAACAAGAATATGTGGCCGATGCCTTCTTATGGAGATCTGCTGTTCGAGGTCTAAGAAGTGACTGGTATAAATGTTGAAAAAGAAGTTGAAAACTCATGAAGTTTTGTGAAAATATACACAAATTAAAAAATTGGTCTTGAAATTTGAAAGAAAAAAGAGTATCGTAAATGTATCTTAAATAACAGAGATCACAATGAACGAGGAAGTTCCACAAAGTGGAGCTTCCTCGTTTTTTTGCGTTAGAGAAAGGAAGGTAATTATGAGTAGTGAATGGTTAAGCGTGGCAGAAATTTTTGGCGAAGATGTTTTTAACGATGCAGTAATGCAGGAGAGACTTCCGAAAAAAGTATACAAAAAATTAAAACAGACAATTGAAGAAGGAAAAGAGCTGGATCTTGAGACTGCAGATGTAATTGCGCATGAGATGAAAGAATGGGCAATCGAAAAAGGTGCAACCCATTATACACACTGGTTCCAGCCACTGACAGGAGTTACTGCTGAAAAGCATGATTCCTTCATCTCAGCTCCTCTTCCAAGCGGAAAGGTTCTGATGAGCTTTTCAGGAAAAGAACTGATCAAAGGAGAGCCGGATGCTTCTTCTTTCCCGTCAGGAGGACTTCGTGCTACATTTGAAGCAAGAGGATATACAGCATGGGATTGTACATCACCGGCATTTGTAAGAAAAGATGCAGCCGGAGCAATCCTTTGCATCCCGACAGCATTCTGCTCTTACACAGGTGAGGCGCTGGATGAAAAAACACCGCTTCTCAGATCTATGGAAGCAATCAACAAAGAATCCATCAGACTGCTTCGTCTGTTCGGAAATACAACATCAAAGAAAGTAACACCTTCTGTAGGACCGGAGCAGGAATACTTCCTTGTAGATGCAAAGAAATTCTTACAGAGAAAAGACCTTATTTACACAGGACGTACACTTTTCGGAGCAATGCCACCGAAAGGACAGGAGCTTGACGATCACTACTTTGGAACAATCCGTCAGAGAGTTGCTTCTTACATGAAAGATGTCAACGAAGAATTATGGAAACTTGGTGTTGCAGCTAAGACACAGCACAACGAAGTGGCACCGGCACAGCACGAACTCGCACCGATCTATGCAGAGGCCAATATTGCAGTAGATCACAACCAGATCATCATGAAGACATTGAAAAAGGTAGCATGCGAGCATGGACTGAAATGTCTGCTTCACGAGAAACCGTTTGCAGGAGTCAACGGATCAGGTAAACATAACAACTGGTCAATCACAACAGATGACGGAATCAATATGCTGGATCCAGGAAAGACACCTCATGAAAATGTACAGTTCCTTCTGGTACTGGCATGTATCCTGAAAGCCGTTGATGTACACGCAGACCTGCTTCGTGAATCGGCTGCCGATCCGGGAAATGACCATAGACTTGGAGCAAACGAAGCACCGCCGGCAATCATCTCTATCTTCCTTGGTGAACAGCTTCAGGACGTTGTAGAACAGCTCCTCAGCACAGGTGAGGCAACACACAGCCTGAATGGTGGAAAGCTGGAAACAGGCGTAACAACCCTTCCGGATCTTACAAAGGATGCAACCGACAGAAACAGAACTTCACCATTTGCATTTACCGGAAATAAATTTGAATTCCGTATGGTAGGTTCCCGCGATTCCATTGCAGGACCAAACGTAGTACTGAATACAATCGTAGCAGAGGCATTTGCAGAGGCATGCGATGTCCTGGAAAAAGCAGATGATTTTGATACAGCTGTACACAGCCTGATCAAAGAATATCTGACAGATCATCAGAGAATTATCTTCAACGGCAACGGATATTCTGATGAATGGGTAGCTGAAGCAGAAAAGAGAGGACTTCCGAACATCAAGTCCATGGTAGAAGCAATCCCGGCACTGACGACTGAAAAAGCGGTAGATCTGTTCGGAAAATTTGGTGTATTTACCAAGGCAGAGCTGGAATCCCGTGCAGAGATCAAATATGAGAACTATGCAAAGGCAATCAATATCGAAGCAAAGGCTATGATCGATATTGCTGCAAAACAGATCATTCCTGCAGTTGTAAAATATACAAAAGAGCTTGCAGATACGGTTCTTGCAGTAAAAGAAGCCGGAGCAGATGCATCTGTACAGGCAGAAATGCTCGCTGACATTTCAGGACTTCTGACAGAAACAAAGGCTGCCCTTAAGAAACTGGAAGCAGTCACAGAAGAAGCAGCAGGAAAAGAAGAAGGAAAAGTACAGTCTGAATTCTATCACTTCAGTGTAGTTCCGGCTATGGAAGGACTCCGTACACCGGTAGACGAACTGGAAATGATCGTGGATAAAGAAGTATGGCCAATGCCTTCTTACGGAGATCTTTTATTTGAAGTTTAGAAAATACATATAAAATACTTATAGAAATTTAAGGACCTTAGACTTGGAAAGAAGCAGAAATTATGCTACTCTAAGTCTGAGGTTCTTTTCTGTATCCGGAAATGTATTTCCGGATATAGAAAGTCTTCGGCGGGATGTGCACTGTGATACAGGGAAGATGTCGCAGGCAACGATCACAGGCGCGGGAATGTGCCAAGGCACATTTTTGTATCGGAATATAATTATAAACAATGAAATGATGAGAATAGAGGAGAAAGAAAGATGACGAAAGCAGAGTTCCTTGAAAAACTGAGAATTGAACTTTCTTCCGGTGTGACACCACAGGTGTTGCAGGAGAATCTGAACTACTATAGTCAGTATATTGATGATGAGATCAGAAAAGGAAGAACGGAGAGTGAGGTACTGGCGGAACTTGGAGATCCGTGGATTCTTGCGAAAACGATCGTGGATGCGCAGGGAGAAGAAAGTGTAGAAGATGTGATCTATGATTCGGATGGAAGGACCTACAGAGACAACAGCAGCACAGAAGGAAGCAGCAATATCCATGTGTGGAGCCTGGATAGCTGGTGGAAGAAACTTCTGCTGATTCTTGTGGTTGTGGCTGTGATCGTTGTGATCTTTGCGGTGATAAGCGGGATTGTAAGCCTGATCGCACCGGTACTGATCCCTCTTCTGGTGATCATACTGCTGGTCAGAATGCTGAGAAGGCGATGGTAATTAAAAAAGCCGGAGGTATAAGATTCTTCTGCAATGGAAAGAAGCTTATGTCTCCGGCTTTTTGGTTATATGTTCTATATGTTAGGTTCAAGTACATGAAAAGAATCTGTCTATATAACGTTAAACGCCCGATAGGGGAGCTATCGAGCGTTTGAGGGGAGTATAAATAATTAATAAGGGGTTGTAGAAAATAAATCTCTACACGACAAAGTATAATATAAACCGATTTGAAAATCAAGAAAAAAATAAAAATGTATAAAAATACGAAAAGGATAGATACTATGTTTGTACAAAAAAAATGTCAGGAGGAATTATCAATGGCAAAAAATTATAATGCTTCAGAAAACAGTACAAACAAAAATTCATATGGATCCAACAAGAATGCGTATGATGAAAATGCATCCGGCAAGAACCAGTCAAATAAAAATTCAGGCAATAAAAATGCATCCGGCAAGAATATGACTAACCGGAATGCAAAGAATGCATATGAATCAGATCGTAATGCATATGACAGCTCAAAGTCCTGCCATAACGAAAGTGACAAGTATTAAAAAGTGCAAAACAGTTAAGAGGGGAAAAGCAGCGGAATCCAAACCGCTGCTTTTTCGCGAGCTACGCCCCTTGACAAAAGGCAGACAGAAAACGTAATATAGTTTATAACAGATTGTGGAGTAGAGAAAGGAATAAGAATGGAAAAGATGGAGCTGATAGCACCCTGCCATTTCGGAATGGAAGCTGTTCTGAAGCGGGAAGTGCTGGATTTAGGATATGAGATATCAACAGTAGAAGACGGAAGAGTATGCTTCTGGGGAGATGCACAGGCGATTTGCGATGCGAACGTGTTCCTACGGACAGCAGAGAGAATCCTTCTTAAGGTTGGTTCATTTAAAGCAGAGACATTTGATGAATTATTTGAGAAAACAAGAGTACTTCCGTGGGAGAATTATATTCCGAAGAACGGAAAGTTCTGGGTGACGAAGGCTGCATCTGTAAAGAGTAAACTGTTCAGCCCGTCAGATATTCAGTCGATCATGAAAAAAGCTATGGTAGAAAGGCTGAGACGGATCTACGGGATAGAATGGTTCCAGGAGGATGGACCGGCTTACCCGATCCGTGTATTTCTGATGAAAGATATCGTGACGATCGGAATTGATACCTCCGGCGTATCGTTACATAAGAGAGGTTATCGTCAGATGACCGTAAAGGCACCGATCACAGAGACACTGGCATCCGCACTGATCATGCTGACACCGTGGCACAAGGACCGGATCCTGGTAGACCCTTTCTGCGGAAGTGGAACATTTCCAATTGAAGCGGCTATGATGGCAGCCAATATTGCACCGGGTATGAACCGTTCCTTTACAGCAGAAGAATGGGTGAACCTGATTCCGAAAAAAGCATGGTATGATGCGATGGATGAGGCAAATGATGTGATCGACCGGGAGGTACAGGTTGATATTCAGGGATATGACCTGAATCCGGAGGCAGTAAAAGCAGCAAGGCAGAATGCCAAAGATGCAGGCGTTGACCATCTGATCCATTTTCAGGAAAGAGCAGTAAAGGACTTAAGCCACCCGAAGAAGTATGGTTTTATCATTACCAATCCGCCGTATGGCGAGCGACTGGAGGATAAAAAGGATCTGCCGCAGTTATACAGAGAATTTGGTGAGAGTTTTAAAAAGCTGGACAGCTGGTCTGCATATATGATCACCAGTTACGAGGATGCAGAGCGTTATTTCGGAAGAAAAGCAGATAAGAACCGGAAGATATATAACGGTATGCTGAAGACCTATTTCTATCAGTTCTTAGGTCCGAAGCCACCGAAACGCCCAAGAGAACCAAGACAGTAAGAGAAAGAAGAATTTACAGATGAAAATTATTTTTGCAACGGGTAATAAGAATAAAATGACAGAGATCCGTCAGATCCTGCAGGATCTGGGGATGGAGATCCTTTCTATGAAGGAAGCGGGGATTGACATTGATATCGTAGAGGATGGAAAGTCCTTTGAGGAAAATGCGATGATCAAAGCCTCAGCGATCGCAGAGCTGCCGGAAGTGAAGGCAATGGATGCGATTGTACTGGCAGATGATTCCGGACTGGAAATCGATTATCTGAATAAAGAGCCGGGAATCTATTCTGCACGTTATGCAGGAACCGATACTTCGTATGATATCAAGAACAGTCTCCTGCTTTCAAGAATGAAGGGCGTACCGGATAATCAGCGTACAGCAAGGTTTGTCTGTGCGGTGGCAGCAGTATTCCCGAACGGGGACAAAGAGGTTGTCCGTGGAACGATGGAAGGATGTATTGGTTACGAAATCGCCGGAGCAAATGGATTTGGCTATGATCCGATCTTTTTCCTGCCGGAATACGGTTGCACCTCGGCAGAGCTTGCACCGGAAAAGAAGAATGAACTCAGCCACAGAGGAGAAGCACTTCGGATGATGAGACAGATCATGGAGAAAAAGTTATGAGAGTATTGATCATTAGTGATACACATGGAAGACATACTGCATTTGACCGGGCAATCATGGAAGCTGGAAAGATCGATTATCTGGTTCATCTCGGGGATACAGAGGGTGGAGAAGACTATATTGAGGCATTCTGTGGATGCCCGGCATATATCCTGGCAGGGAACAATGATTTCTTTTCGCAAAATCTTCGTGAGATGGAGATCTATTTTGGCAAGAAAAAAGCATTTATGGCACATGGACACCAGTATTCCGTGTCTCTTGGTGTAGAGCGGATCCTGGATGAGGGAAGATCGAGAAATGCAGATATCGTGATGTTTGGGCACACACACAGACCGTATCTGAAAAAGTTTGGGGATATTACAGTGCTGAATCCGGGCAGTCTGTCATTTCCACGGCAGGAAGGCAGAAAAGGCAGTTATATCATTATGGAGATGGATCAGGACGGGAATACAGAGTTTTCGATTCATTATCTGGATTAGAGTAGGTGGCACGTATTTCTGCTGAAAAAAGGGCAAAAATGCGTGTCTTTTACAAGAAAAAGAAAAATAAAAATTTCTTTAAAAAAATTTAAAAAACATGTTGACTTTTTGAAAACCTTGTAATATAATAATTTTTGTCGTCACGGAGATGACAAACAGATAAACAACGGGGTGTGGCTCAGCTTGGCTAGAGCGCCTGGTTTGGGACCAGGAGGTCGCAGGTTCGAATCCTGTCACCCCGATGTGATCTGCGGGTGTAGTTCAATGGTAGAACACCAGCCTTCCAAGCTGGATACGTGGGTTCGATTCCCATCACCCGCTTACACTGAGGATTCAGTGCTGTGTGTTTGTAGCTCAGTTGGATAGAGCAACGGCCTTCTAAGCCGTGGGTCGGGGGTTCGAATCCCTCCAAGCACGTTTATATGGTGGGTATAGCGCAGTTGGTTAGCGCGCCAGATTGTGGCTCTGGAGGCCCAGGGTTCGAATCCCTGTATCCACCCTTTAATCTATAATATTTGAAAGAAATGGCAAGCAGAAATGCTCGCATTTTTTTTATGATAGACATTGTAAGAGTGGATATCATAAAAGTCTCCGGCAGGATATGAGAGCTTTGGCAGATTACAGGATGCCATAAGTTAAGCGATTGTCGCAGGCGCGGGAATGTGCCATGGCGCATTCTATGTTAAGACATAAAGATAATGGGCCATCGCCAAGCGGTAAGGCACAGGACTTTGACTCCTGCACTCGCTGGTTCGAATCCAGCTGGCCCAGTTACGGGCGTGTAGCTCAGGTGGTAGAGCACTTGACTTTTAATCAAGTTGTCCGGGGTTCGAATCCCCGCACGCTCACTTATTTAGTCCCATGGTTTTCTGTGGGACTAAAAAAATGCGGATGTGGCGGAACTGGCAGACGCGCTAGACTTAGGATCTAGTCTCTACGAGGTGCAGGTTCAAGTCCTGTCATCCGCATTTAGTTAAATATAACAAAATCAATTATATATAGAAGTAATAGAGGAACCTTTACCCCAAAAGGTTTCTTTTTTTTATAGGAACTTCCTATGAAAAAAGGCACTGCGTGCCGGAGATGCGCANNATGCGCACTCGCACGAAGAAGAAGAAAAGAAGAAGCAGTATTCAGATTTCTCTGTTGAAAATATCCGGATCGAGATCGTCTCTTTTACAGATTCCAACTATATGTTAATATAATCATATGAAGATGTTGGGGTCAAAAGGTATTTTGACTCCTTTGATACCAGATTGCTACGTGCTTTGCACTCTCGCAATCCTCAAAAACAGGTGAAAAAGAAACCGGAGAAAAAAGTATGGATAAATGATAAACGGTGAGTACCGCTTTTATTGATCACATTACGACAATAAATACATGTAACAGGGAAATTTTAACAAAGTAAGAGGGACGAAAGAATGAAAATATTAAGTGTCACAGCCCAGAAGCCGGACAGTACCGGAAGCGGCATCTATCTGACGGAACTGGTCAGAGGATTTGAAAAAAAGGGAATCACCCAGTCAGTGATCGCGGGAGTTACAAAAGCTGATCAGGTATGTCTTCCGGAGGGGGTAAGCTTTTATCCGGTATATTTTGAATCGGAGCAGTTACCGTATCCGATCACGGGAATGTCGGACGAGATGCCGTATCCGAGTACCAGGTATTCAGACCTGACAGAGGAGATGACGGAAACGTTCCGGAAAGCATTTGGCGAGGTACTGAAAAAAGCAGTGGAGGAGCTGGATCCGGACGTGATCCTGTGTCACCATCTGTATCTCCTTACAGCGATCGTAAGAGAACTGTTTCCTGATAAAAAGGTATATGGAGTATCCCATGGATCCGACCTGCGGCAGATCCGCAAGACAGAACAGAACCGGGAATATATTTTACAGAGAATTCCTGCGCTGGATGGGATTTTTGCATTGCATGAAGAGCAGAAAGAGATGATCTGTGGAATTTACGGGGAGCAGATCAGAGAGAAGATATGGGTGATCGGAACCGGCTATAACAGTGATGTTTTCCGGCAGAATATATTCCGGCAGGAGACGGGGGCTTTACAGGGAGAAGAAAAAGAGCTGAGATTAATCTTTGCCGGAAAGATCTCAGAGAAAAAGGGTGTGAAAAGTCTGATCCGTTCGCTGAATTATCTGAAGGATTCCGGTCTTGTTATTTCTCTGGAACTGGCAGGAGGCGCCGGAGATGAGGGCGAGTATCAGGAGATCCGGGAGCTTGCCGAAAAGTGTCCGTTTGCAGTTACCTTTGCCGGGAAGATCACACAGCAGGAGCTGGCGAAGAAGATGAATCGGAGTGATGTCTTTGTACTGCCTTCTTTTTATGAAGGTCTTCCGCTTGTGATCATTGAGGCGCTGGCATGTGGTACCTATGTGATCTGTACAGATCTTCCGGGGATCAGGAACTGGATCGATCAGAATCTTCCGGATAATGGTGTGGTTTTTGTAGAGCCGCCAAGAAGAGTGAATGAAGATGAACCTGTGGAAGAAGAACTTCCGGTATTTGAAAAGAAACTTGCCGGGGCCATCGAAGGGATCGCAAAAGCTCCTGGATCAAAGCCGGAGAAGGAGTATCTGGAGCAGATTTCGTGGGACGGACTTTGTGCGTGTCTTATGCAGGTATTTGAGCAATAGAGTGTTTATCGGAAAACCCTATAATTGAATTTCTGCATGTAAATTATCAATTATTTTTTTGTAAAACAACATGTTAAAATGAAGAAAAGAGAAATGAAAAGGCATTTTAACAGGAGGTTATGCCAGATGATAATTGATATGCATATGCATGAGATGCGTTATTCGGGGGACAGCTTTTTAAGATTGGAGAATATGGTAGAGATCGCAAAGCGCAGAGGACTTGATGGAATCTGTATTACGGATCATGACAGTATGGGACTGAAGGAATTTGCGGCAGAGTATTCGGAGAAAACAGGATTTCCGATTTTTGTCGGAATTGAATTTTATTCCCTGCAGGGAGACATTGTAGCATTTGGAATTGAGGATTATCCCAAAGAGAGAATCCCGGCACAGGAGTTTGTAGATCTGGTACAGGCACAGGGGGGGATGTGTTTCAGTGCCCATCCATTCCGCAATAATAACAGGGGACTGGAAGAGAACCTGAAGATTGTAAAGGGACTTGATGGAATCGAAGTGCTGAACGGCAGCACGCTTTACGAGGCAAATCGAAAGGCGGCAGAATATGCGGCTGAGCTTGGACTTGCAACAGTTGGATCAAGTGATTGCCATGTGCCGGAGAAGCTGGGACTTTATGCAACGTATTTTCCAAGAGAGATCCGTTCGGTACAGGAACTGATCCGGAGTGTAAAACGATGCGAGACTCTTCCGGTGTATTATAAAGAGGGTGGATATTATCTCTGGGATATGAAAAATCCGATTGATGCGCCGTTTCACATTTACGAGCAGGAACAGATGGTGTGTGCCGGTTAACGTAAAAAATGAGAACAGATATGAAAAAATTAAACGCTTTTTTTATTGAAAGTGTGTTATTTCCATAGTATTATTAAGAGTGGAAATTAAGAGGGCTGGAATGTAATATTTCCAGCTTTCTTATTTAACAGAAGATTCCGAAGGAACTTCCTGTTAAATAAAAGGCACTACGTGCCGGAGTATACTTTGAGGATTGCGAGAATGCAAAGCACGTAGCAATCTGGTATCAAAGGGGTCAAAATACCTTTTGCCCCAACATATTTTCAATCACCAATTACAAGGAGGAACTAACATGAAAGACGTAGTAATTTCAGATGCAGTAAAATATATCGGAGCTGATGATAAGGATCTGGATCTTTTCGAGAGCCAGTACATCATTCCGAACGGAGTATCTTATAACTCTTATGTGATCCTGGATGAGAAGATCGCTGTTATGGATACCATTGATACAAGAAAGACAGATGAATGGAAAGAGAATCTGGAGAGAGTACTGGATGGAAGAACACCGGATTATCTGGTCGTATCTCATCTGGAACCGGATCATGCCGGAAGTATCAAAGAATTTGCAGACAAATACCCGGAAGCAAAGATCGTGGCAAGTGCAAAAGCTATTGCAATGCTTCCACAGTTCTTTGAAATTGCAGATCTGACAGACCGTGCAGTTGCGGTAAAAGAAGGCGAAGAGCTTTCCCTCGGAAGTCATACCCTTCAGTTCTTTATGGCTCCGATGGTTCACTGGCCGGAGGTTATGGTCGAATACGAAAAGTCTGAGAAGATTCTGTTCTCGGCAGACGGATTTGGAAAATTCGGTGCTCTGGATGCAGATGAAGACTGGGCATGTGAAGCAAGAAGATACTATTTCAATATTGTAGGAAAATACGGTGCACAGGTACAGGCTCTTCTGAAAAAAGCAGCGACTCTGGACATTCAGACAATCTGCCCGCTTCACGGACCGATCCTGAAGGAAGATCTGGGATACTATATTGGAAAATATATGACATGGAGCAGCTATGAACCGGAAGATGACGGGGTACTGGTTGCTTATGCATCGATCCATGGCAATACAAAGGAAGCAGCAGAGAAGATGAAAGAGATCCTGGAAGATAAAGGTGCAAAGAAGGTAGCAATTACCGACCTTTCAAGAGATGATATGGCAGAAGCGATCGAGGATGCATTCCGCTATGACAAGCTGGTTCTTGCAGCAGCTTCTTATGATGCAAGTGTGTTCCCATGCATGGAGACATTCTTGAACAAACTGACCAATAAAAACTACCAGAACCGTAAGATCGCAATTATCGAGAATGGTTCCTGGGCTCCGACAGCAGCACGTGTGATGAAGAGCTATGTAGAGAAAATGAAGAAGATCACACTCTGCGAAAAGACGGTTACGATCAAATCTACAATGAAAGACGCAGATGTAACTGCAATGGAAGAACTTGCAGATGAACTTCTTGCGTAAGAAATGGATAGAATGAGATGATAAAGTTAAAAGAGACTACAATGAAGAAAACCTGGGTGGTATGTCTTCTGGCAATGGTCTGCTGTGCATTATGGGGAAGTGCATTTCCCTGCATTAAGGTTGGATACCGGCTGTTTCAGATTGATTCAGCCGATACTGCCGCACAGATCCTGTTTGCAGGCTGCCGTTTTACGATCGCAGGAATTATGGTTATTCTGTTTGGATCAATCCTGCAGGGGCGTTTTCTGAAACCGGGGAAGGGAGATCTTCCGAGAATCGGCAAAATCTGTCTTTTACAGACGGTGATCCAGTATTTTTTCTTTTATGTGGGACTTGCACATACGACCGGAGTCAAAGGATCGATCGTTGAGGCATCCAATGTATTTCTTGCAATCCTTGTTTCAAGCCTGATCTTTCATCAGGAGAAACTGGATCAGAAAAAAGTGATCGGATGTATCGTCGGATTTGCAGGGGTGGTTCTGATCAATCTGAGCGGAAGCAATGTGGATATGAGCTTTAATCTGACCGGAGATGGATTTATTTTTATCTCTGCGATCGCTTATGCATTATCTTCTGTACTGATCAAGAAGTATTCGGACAAATCTGATCCGGTGATGTTAAGCGGATATCAGTTTACAGCAGGCGGGCTCGTGATGATTCTGATCGGATTCTTGATGGGTGGAAGAATCCATACGGCAAGTATGCCGGCAATGATTCTTCTGATCTATATGGCACTGATTTCTGCAGTTGCATATACGCTGTGGGGGATCCTTTTGAAATACAATCCGGTATCCAAGGTATCGATTTTTGGATTTACAAATCCGGTATTCGGGGTGATCCTTTCAGCGATTATTTTGCGTGAGGGAAATGTATTCGGAATGAAAGACCTGATTGCGCTGGTGCTGGTTTCCATCGGAATCCTGATTGTCAACTGGGCGAAGCCGGTGGGAGAAAAAGGAATGAACTAAGATGGAACCTGTTTTAAAGAAGGACACCTGTAGCTGATCCCGATTTTTGAACAGGAAAAGAAATAACAGGAGGCAGGTTATGGCAAATACAGCGAGCTGTTGTGACACCTGTACATTTTATATTTACGATGATGAATATGAATGTTACACGTGTGACAGAGACCTGGATGAGGATGAGATGATGCGGTTTCTGACGGATCAGCATTATCAGTGTCCTTACTACAGATCTGGAGATGAATACAGAGTCGTCAGAAAACAGATGTAAATTGTAGATGAGGGAATAGAAGTATAAAAAACGCAGAATTTTGTAATGCGTCAGGTAATAGAGGAATTTGTACTTGTTCCAAGAGGAGAAGCTGCGGAGCGGATAAATGGAACAATGAAGCTAAGTGAGACAGCGGCATTTATTTATGAACATCTGGAGGAGGTTATAAAGGTGAGAGATAAAAAGACAAATACAGTAGATGAGCAGGACAATCCGCTTGGATATGAAAAGGAATCAAAACTACTGGTCGGATTTGCGATTCCGTGTATTATTTCTATGCTGGTGACAGCTCTTTATAATATTGTAGACCAGATTTTCATTGGTCAGGGTGTGGGAATGCTTGGAAATGCGGCAACGAATATTGCATTTCCGCTTTCCACTTCCTGTACGGCGATTTCTCTGTTGCTTGGAATCGGCAGTGCGACCAATTTTTCTTTGAAGCTTGGTGCCGGAGAAGAAAAAGAGTCTGCAGAATATGCGGGGAACGGGATTTGTCTGATGGTGATCTTTGGAATCGCACTTTTTGCGGTGACTACGTTATTTTTAACTCCAATGCTGAAATTTTTTGGGGCAACATCAGAAGTACTTCCATATGCACAGGAATATACACGGATCACGGCGATTGGCTTTCCGTTTCTGATCGCAAATACAGGAATGAGTAAGCTGATTCTTGCGGATGGAAGTCCGCGGTATTCGATGACATCCATGCTGGCAGGCGCTATTGTCAATACGGTCCTTGACCCGATTTTTATTTTCGGTCTGCATATGGGAATGCGTGGGGCAGCACTTGCGACGATCATCGGACAGATTGTTTCTTTTTGTATCAGTTTGCGGTATATGTTCCATTTTAAAACGATCCGACTCACAAAAGACAGCTTTCATATGACTGGCAGATATATCCGGAATATTTTCAAATTCGGTGCGAGTGCGTGCTTTAACCAGATCGCGATGACGATCGTGCAGATCGTGCTGAATAATACCCTGGCACATTACGGTGCGCAGTCTGTGTATGGCGGTGATATTCCGCTTGCATGTGCGGGGATCATTACCAAGGTAAATATGATCTTCATGTCGTTCGTTATTGGAATTTCCCAGGGAATCCAGCCAATCATCGGATTCAACTATGGCGCAGAAAAATATGACCGGGTGCGGAAAAGCTACCTGCTTGCACTTGGAACCGCAACCGTTCTTTCAGGAATTGCATTCTTCTGTTTCCAAGTATTCCCGAGACAGATCATCAGTGTATTTGGATCAGGAAGTGAACTGTATTTCAAGTTTTCAGAGCGGTATTTCCGGATCTATATGTTCCTTACGATCGTAAATGGAATTCAGCCGGTCACATCAAACTTTTTCAACTCCATCGGGAAGTCTCAGCTGGGTGTGTTTATGTCCCTGACAAGGCAGATTATCTTTTTACTCCCGCTGATTGTAATTTTCCCATTGTTTATGGGAATTGACGGGGTTATGTATGCAGGACCAATTGCAGATGCGGCAGCAGCAATCGTCTGCGGATATTTCATGGTGAGGGAGCTTAAGGAACTTTCCGCGATGGATAAGAAGAAAAAAGAAGAAAGTGCAGTGCTGAGCTGATGAGAAAGACGGTTCTTTTATGGGAACTGTCTTTTTTATTAACAGGGAATAGGTTGGGATTGATTCAGAAAAGAATTTTGTATATACTGATTAGTGAAAAAAAGAAATGAGATGATGATGTGAACATAGTGATTGTAATTCCGGTCTTCCGTCCGGATGGAAGACTGAAAATGTGTATCGAAAGATTATTAAGACAGAGTGTGATGCCGGATCGTATATTACTGAATGTACTTTATGAGAACCCGGTAGACAGGGAAATTCCCGAAGTTTATATGGATGAAAGGATCGAGGTCAGATATACGCCAAGGGAGGAATATGACCGGGCAGGAAGCAGAGATACGATCCTGCGGGAGCTGGATTCGGATATTGTGATTTTCATGGTACAGACGGCGATACCGCAGAACCGGTATCTGATAGAGAAGCTGACGGAACCATTTAAAGAGGAGAGGACGGCGGTCGTGTATGGACGGCATATGACAGATGAGGAATGCAGTCCGATCGAGTGCTGTGTGAGACAGTTTAACTATCCGCCGAAAGGCATGACAAAGTCTCTGGAAGATGCCGGAAAGCTTGGGATCCGGACATTTTTTAATTCCAATGTCTGTGCGGCATACCGAAGAAGAGCATATCTGGAGACAGAAGGTTTTGGAAAACGGATGATTGCCGGAGAGGATATGCTTGCGGCGAGAAGACTTCTGGAAAAGGGCTGGCAGGCAGTTTATGCGCCGGAAGCTGAAGTGATTTATTACCGGAACGATGATTTGCACGGGCTCTGGAAACGCAACTTTGACATTGGGGTTGCACACGCAGAGCATCCGGAGATGATCGAAAATACAAAACTGGGTAAAGAAGGAGTGCGGCTGGTACGTGTAACCTCGGCGCTGCTTAGACAGAATCATATGGAGGAATACCTGGGCGAAGTGCTGACACGCAGCATTGTTCGTTATCTGGCATACCAGCTTGGAAGAAACTACGAACGATTACCGGAGGGAGTTGTCCGGAAATGTTCGGCTAATAAAGAATACTGGGAGAGAAAATAATGGGATATTTTTATTTTGCAAGACATGGACAGACTGTATGGAATGTGGAAAATAAAATCTGTGGCGCGACCGATATCGAACTGACAGAACTCGGACATCAGCAGGCAATGGAGCTTGGGAAAAAGATAAAAGAAGAGGGCGTGAAGATCGATGAGATTCTGTATTCGCCGCTGGTACGTGCGAAAGAGACGGCACGTCATATTTCGGAAATGACAGGGATTCCGATGCGTGAGGAGATGCGCCTGAAGGAGCAGAATTTTGGAAAATATGAATCTACACCGAGAAATGGTGAGGAATTCAAAAAGGCAAAACAGAATTTTATCAGTCATTTTGAAGGTGGCGAGACCATGCTGCATTTGTGCCAGAGGATTTACAATCTTCTGGATGATATCCGGGAAGAGGCGGATGACAAGGTGTATCTGCTGGTTGCACACAATGGGATTTCCAGAGTGATCCAGTCGTATTTTTATGATATGACGAACGAAGAGTTTGCGGCGTTTGGAATTAAGAACTGTGAATTGAGGAAATTTGAATTTCCGGAATAGGAGAAGGGTATGAAATTACTGATCAGGCAGAGAGTCTTTTCGTGGACAGATTCTTATGATGTGTATGATGAAAATGGAAATGCAAAATATTTTGTAAAAGCAGAGTTTCTGTCGATCGGACACCGGCTGCATGTATATGATATGGCAGGGAACGAACTTGGATTGATAAAAGAAAAAGTTCTGTCCTTACTTCCGGTGTTTGAAATTGAAGTGAATGGACAGACACTTGGACGGATTGAAAAGCGTTTTACATTATTCAGACCAAAGTATGATGTGGATTTTAACGGGTGGCATGTAGAGGGGGACTTCATGGGATGGAACTATGATATCTATGAAGCATGCAGTCCTGTGGTACATATTACAAAAGAATTACTTCATTGGGGAGATACTTATGTGCTGGATTTTGCAAATCCGACAGATGAATTACTGGGACTTCTTCTTGTAATTACGATTGATGCGGCGAATTGCAGTCAAAATAATTGATGTAATTTAATGAAATGTAAAAAAGTCAAAAAAAATATAAAAAAACACTTGCCAAACCGATTGGTATGTGATAAGATTCTTTTTGTTGACGCGGAAGTGTCGGAATGGCAGACGAGCTAGATTCAGGTTCTAGTGCTCGCAAGGGCGTGTGGGTTCAAGTCCCATCTTCCGCATAATAAAAGAAACCTCAGGTGATTCACCTGAGGTTTTCTTTTATTGTACCGAAGCGATCCCTGAACCCAGGGTTCAGGTCTTCGCTCCGCTACGGTCGGCGCAAAGCACTCGTCCACCGGACGAGTTGCGCCCCCTCTTTCGCATAATAAAAGAAACCTCGGATGATTAGCCACGGGCTAATAAGGCAGTATTTAAGAAATTATGGTGTAATCCCTATAGCGGGGTTACACCTTTTTCTTTATTTAAGCGGATTTTTCCGCATTTTTCTGTTTTACTCTTTCCATTGTATCAATAAGCTGCTGTTCTGTCGGAATGTCAAATAATCCGACCGCCGTAAAGTAAATATCCACTTTAACATTGTTGTGAGAATGCTTTTTCTCATTGTTGTGAATTTCTATACGCTCAATAAGTTTGTTTACAACGGTTGGAGTAAGTTCTTTCATCTCTGTAAATTCCATAAGTCCCTGATAGAGCATCTTCATATCGACAGTCTGTTTTTGAAGTTCAATAAGCGTTTTTTCATTTTCCTCAACCTCCGATATAAGTCGCTTTTGCTCAGCTTCGTATTCATTTGCCATACGGGAATAACGCTCATCGGATAACTTACCGAGGATATTATCCTCATAAATTCTTGAGAATAACTTGTCCAAATCGGATATTCTTTGCTTTGCACTTTTTGTTTTGTGCCAAGAGAGCGTTCGGTGTCATAGACCACCGTATCTGGGAAATGCTTTGGAAATGGGCTAAGAGGAGACACCCTAACAAAGGAAAACACTGGATAGTGGATAAATACTGGCGAACTTACAAAGGAAGAAAATGGGCGTTCATGACAGACAACCATATCTTATACCTCATGATGGATACTCCGATTGTCCGTATTGGACAAATGTCATTAGGAAAGAATCCGTTTCTTGATAAAGAATATTTTGAAAACAGAGCCAGAAAACATCGCTACAATATGAAAAAAGCGAGATGTTCTAATAGAGCCGCGCAGATTAATTATTATGCGTTATAGATGCGTGAGCGGAATGCGGTGAAAGCTGCACGTTCCGTTCTTTGGGGAGGAAGAAACTGAAAGGTATCTCCCTTACCCGACATCTGTTCTTGCCAAAGATGTAGATGAAAATGAGCAGACGCTCAGCAGCATGACGATTACAGGAAATAACAAGCTTGATATGAGTGATCCGACCAATATCACAGTTACTGTAGAAAAACAGGTAGGATCCTTAAAAACAGTATTAAGACTTGCAGGAACCAATCTGGATGCAACGAAGACAGAAGTACACGCAATTGATGAAAACGGAGTAATCTGGCCGGTTTATCATATTCTGGAATGCGATGGCTCATGGAGATTCGTTGGAATTGATGGTGTAAATAAAAACGGAGTAATTTGAGACGGAAACAGTCAGTTTGTTGAAATCCTCCCACCTCGTTATGCAGGAACAAATAAGACATATACGATCCAGGTAGCGTTAGACGGAGTACATTTCCTCGACAGCCCGACAGTTACGTTAACTGTCGATAATAGTCAGGTAAAAGGTCAGGAAGATGAATGGGTAGAATGTGGAAAAGATGATATTATTAATATCACTGCAAAATATATCGATCAGAAGACCGGAAAATCCGGAAAAACCTTCAAATCCGGAAACTCCTTCAAATCCAGAGAATCCATCAAAACCAGCTGATAAGTCAAGTACAACCAAGCCAGCTGATTTGGGAAAAGGAACTGGAACTGTACAGAATACTTCAACAACTGCACAGAGTAATACTGTGAAAACAGGTGATGAAGCACCGATAGTTCCGTATACAGCTGTAGCAGGAATTTCATTACTTGGAATTGTGACAGCTCTTTTCAAAAGAAAAAAAGAAGATAAATAAGAAACATCATGTAGTTTAACTGATGGTATAAGGGGATGTGAAAAAACT